>JAUVVA010000211.1 GCA_030604905.1 Verrucomicrobiota bacterium
GCGCACCCAGCTCGGGCCCCGCGTCACCCTCGACGACGAGCGCTGCATCCTCTGCTCCCGCTGCATCCGCTTCTCCAAGGAAATCGCCAAGGACGACGTCCTCGGCTTCGTGGACCGCGGCAGCTACTCGACCCTCACTTGCCACCCCGGCAAGAAGCTCGAGAACAACTACTCGCTCAACACGGTGGACATCTGCCCCGTCGGCGCCCTCACCAGCACCGACTTCCGCTTCAAGATGCGCGTCTGGTTCCTCAAGCAGACCAACACCATCGACATCGAGTCCTCCGTCGGCGTGAACGCCACCATCTGGTCGCGCGAAGGCGTCATCTACCGCCTCACCCCGCGCCGCAACGACGAGGTCAACGACACCTGGATGTCCGACTCCGGCCGCTTGCTCTACAAGCAGGTCGGCTCCCCCGACCGCCTCGCCGCCATCAAGGTGGACGGCGCCGCCTCCGCGCTCGACATCGCCGTTAACGCAGCCGCCCAACTCCTCAAGGCCGGCTCCGTGGCCATCGTCGGCTCCGGCCGCGCCTCCGTCGAAGAGCAGTTCGCCCTCAAGAAACTCGCCGACCAACTCGGCGCGTCCGTCAGTCTCGTCGCGCGCACCGCCCAGGGCGACAAGCTCCTCATCTCCGCCGACCGCAACCCCAACGTCCGCGGCGCCCTCGTCACCGGCCTTATCAACCAGCTCCCGGCCGCGCAGCTCACCCAACTCGCCGCCGACATCGACGCCGGCAAGGTGAAGACCATCGTCTCCCACGGCGAAGACCTCGCCGCCGCCGGCCTCACGCCCGCGCAGCTCGCCAAGGTGTCGATCATCTACCTCGGCACCCACGCCAACGCCACGAGCGCCGCCGCCAAGGTCGTGTTGCCCACGCTCCACACCTTCGAGAAGGCCGGCACCTTCGTGAACCAGCAGTTCCGCATCCAGAAGTTCGCCGCCGCCGTCCCCGGCCCGCAGGGCGCGAGCAACGATCTCGTCGTCCTCTCCAAGCTCCTCGCCGCCCTCGGTGGCTCCGCGCTCCCCGCCGACGTCCACGGCCTCTGGCCCGTGATCGCCGCCTCGGTCCCGGCGCTCGGCACGATGCTCTACAAGAACATCCCCGAGACCGGCCTGCTCCTCGACTCCACGCCGTGGTCCGGCCTCCCCTTCGTCGAAGGCGAGACCCTCCACTACAAGCCCGCCGCCGCTCCGGTCGCCGCCTGATTTGTTATTGAACCACGGAGATCACGGAGAACCACGGAGACCAAGCCACCGATCCTGAATTTTCTCCTCTCCGTGTTCTCTGTGCCCTCCGTGGTTTAAACCCGCCGACCTCCCTCTCCCGCTTCCGACATGTTCGACTTCTACTTCGAGCTCCCGCTCTGGCTCCGCCTCGTGCTGCAAGGCACGGCGGTCATCCTCGTGCTCTTCCCGCTCGCCGCCGCCTGCTCCATGGCCGAGCGCAAGGTCTCCGCGTGGATCCAAGGCCGCCCCGGCCCCAACCGCACCATCGCGCCCTTCCTCACCTGGATTCCCGGCATCCAGATCTTTCAAAAGCTCGGCCTCTTCCAACTCGCGGCCGACGGCGGCAAGTTCACCTTCAAGGAAGACCCGATCCCGGGGCACGTGAACAAGTTCTACTTCGTGCTCGCGCCCATCGCGTCGATGATCCCCGCGCTCACGACCGTGGCCTTCGTGCCCTTCGGCGCCTACTTCACCCAGCTCGCCGACGGCACCATCCAGGCCCTGCCCATCGCGCTCACGAACCTCGACGTCGGCCTCCTCGCCGTCTTCGCCCTCGGCTCGCTCGGCGTCTACTCGCTCATCCTCGCCGGCTGGGCCTCCAACTCGAAGTATCCCTTCCTCGGCGGCGTCCGCGCCTCGGCCCAGCTCATTTCCTATGAGCTCTCGATGACGCTCTCCGTGTTGCCCGTCTTCCTCTGGGTCAACGCCCCGGGCATGCCGGGAACGCTTAGCCTCTTCGACGTCGTGCAAACCCAGAGCCAGCCCGGCTTCTGGGGCGGCATGTGGTATGTCTTCCTCATGCCCGTCTCGGCCTTCATCTTCCTGGTCGCGCTCTTTGCCGAAACCAACCGCCAGCCCTTCGACATGCCCGAGTCCGAGGCCGACCTCGTGGGCGGCTTCCACACCGAATACGGCGCCTTCAAGTGGTCGCTCTTCTTCGTCGCCGAGTATGCCCACATGATCGTCGGCAGCGGCATCTTCTGCCTGCTCTTCCTCGGTGGCTGGAATCCGCTCCCCTGGGTGCCTCTCCAGACCGTGACCGACCTCATCGGCATCACCGGCAACCCGCTCCTCAGCGGCCTCCTCGCCATCACCCTCTTCCTCGGAAAGGTCGGCTTCTTCATCTTCTTCTTCATGTGGGTGCGTTGGACGCTCCCGCGTTTCCGCTACGACCAGGTGATGAAGCTCGGCTGGCAGAAGCTCCTGCCCCTCTCCATCGCCAACCTCATCGTCTACGCCCTCGTCATCGCGTGGCTCGAGACCCGTTGAATCGCCGCGTCCGCCCACGCCTCCGGCAAATCGTAACTCGTCAATCGTAACTCGTAAATCTCACCGCGCCATGGCCGTCGTCACCGTCGAACGCAAACCGCTCACCCTCTGGGAGCGCACCTACCTGCCCAACATCGCGGCCGGACTCGCCACGACCTTCAAGCGCATGGTCAAGCCGGTCGAGACCCTCGAGTATCCCGAGGTCCGCCCCGAGATCCCGAAGGGCTACCGCGGCGTGCCCACGCTCGTTTACGATCCCAACGGTCGCGAGAAGTGCGTCTCCTGCCAGCTCTGCGAGTTCGTCTGCCCGCCCAAGGCCATTCGCATCACCCCGGGAGAGATTCCGACCGAGGATCCCAATGCCCACGTCGAGAAGCGCCCGCAGGAGTTCAAGATCGACATGCTCCGCTGCATCTACTGCGGCATGTGCCAGGAGGTCTGCCCCGAGGAGGCGATCTGGCTCCAGCAGCAGTATTCGATGACCGGATACACCCGCGAGGAGATGGTGAACGACAAGAAGCGCCTCTACGAGCTCGGCGGCACCCTCCCCGACGAGCACTTCAAGTGGGACAAGAAAAAGGCCGCCGAGCAGGCCGCCGCCCACGGAGGAGCGCATCATTGATGCGCTCCGCGAGCCGTCCCAAGTCAAAGGTCTGAAAGTCCAAAGTCGCCACCTTCGCTTCGCTCACAACCGACACCAGATGGGCCGCCCCGGCGGCCCGGACTCGACCTTCGACCTTAGACTTTCCGACCTTCGACCAACCTTTCCAGATGTCCGACGTCCTCTTCCACCTCTTCGCGATCTTCACCGTCGCCTGCGCCCTAGGCGTGGTGTTCAACAAGAACGCCGTCGCCTCCGCGCTCTGCCTGCTGCTGAGCCTCGTCGGCGTCGCCGGCCTCTTCGTCCTTCTCGACGCCTTCCTCTTGGCGGTGCTCCTCGTGCTCGTCTACGCCGGCGCGGTCGTCGCGCTCTTCCTCTTCATCATCATGCTGCTCGATATGCAGGGCGGTGACCGGAAGAAGTTCACCAAGGCTACGATCTTCTCCTCCACCCTCGCCGGCGGCCTGCTCGTCACCGGGCTCGTTTCCTTCGCGACCCGCGGCCAGCTGGAGACCGATCCCACCGTGCCGGTCGTCGGCAACACGCTCCGCGCCTACGCGGAGCAGCTCTTCACTGTCTATCTGCTCCCGGTGCAGATCGTCGGTTTCCTTCTCCTGATCGCGATGCTCGGCGTGATCGTCCTCAGCAAGAAGTTCGAGGGCCTCGACGACATCAAGTAAGCCGCCCGACCTGCTCCTCGTCTCCTCGACCTCTCGGCTCCTCGACTCCTCCCTTCCATGTCCAGCCTCCCGCTCGCCGCCCTCGACGGCCTCTTTAGCGTCTCGCTCAACGCCTACCTCTACCTCGCCGCCGTGCTCTTCGCGATCGGCTTCTTCGGCGTGCTCCTGCGGAAGAACACCCTGGTGATCTACATGTGCCTCGAGCTGATGCTCGTCGCCAGCACCGTGGCCCTGGTGGCCTTCTCCCGCTACAACGGCGTGATGGATGGCAACGTCTTCGTGTTCTTCATCCTGACGGTCGCCGCCGCCGAGGTTGCGGTCGGCCTCGCGATCATCGTCGCCCTCTTCCGCCGCCGCCAGACGGTGCAAGTCGAGGAGCTCAACGCCCTGAAGAACTGAAACCGCTAAAGCTCGCTAACGCCCGCTAAACCCAAGCCTCCGCCCCCTCTCCGATTTAGCGCCCTTTAGCGTCCCTTAGCGGTTCCTCTCTCCGACCTCCCTCCTTTTCCCGCCCGCAACTTTTCGCCGCCGATGTCCGCTCCTCAGCTCGCTCTCATGCTCCTCCTCACGCCGCTTGTCTCGGCCGTGTTGATCGGCGCCTTCTTCCGCCGCCAGCCGGCGATCGCCAAGGCCCTTTCGCTCACCGCCGCCACGGCCATCGCCGTGCTTGCCGGCCAGCTCATCTTCGCGACCGAGGACTTCACCGCCGCCACCGAGTGGCTCACCATCGGGCCCCTCACCGTCAAACTCGGCTTCCTCCTCGACCCGCTCTCCAAGCTCCTCCTCGCGGTCGTCGCCGTCGTCGGTCTGCTCGTCCACGTCTTCTCCCTCGCCTACATGGCCA
>JAUVVA010000104.1 GCA_030604905.1 Verrucomicrobiota bacterium
AACGTGCCCTACGACGACAGCCGCTACCTCACAACCCTCGCCAAACGGCGCACACCCTTGGCGACCGCCGCCTGAGCAAAACCTCAAAAAATCCTTGCGCGGACCACCTCAGCTCTTGGCTCAGGCCGCGCGCGGCGGCTCGGTGGGCGGGGCGGGACGCGCGCAGGTGTCGACGTGAAAACGCTCCGCCGGCCACTCGGGCGCGGGCGCGGAGCCAAAGACGATGTGGTGCTCGGGCGGGGTGGCGAGCGGTGGCTTGGCCTTCGCGCCGGCCTCGACCGGTGCGGGCTCGCCCGTCTTGCCCTCGCCCTCGGCGCGGGTCTTGGCCACGGCGACAAACTCGCACACGCCGCAGAGATTATCGGGCGTGAAGGTTTTTTTCACCGCCTCCGCCAGGGGCATGGTGCGGCTGTAGTTCGCGATCATGCGTCCCCAGGCGAAGCTCTGCAAAAAGTCCCACTGCGCGCCGCTGGCGAGGAGCCAGGCGCAGAGGACAAAGAGTGCGGAGAAGCGACGCATCGACGGGAGGAGCGCGAGGCTCGGGTGGGGCGAGCAGAGCCGCGCCGCCGTCCGAAACGCAAGCGGCAAGTTTCCCCCAGGCCGCGCTCGGGAAAGGCCCCGGCCCGCGCGGCTCGACGCGGCTTCGGTCGCGTTAAATTGGGGCTCGGCAAGCGGCCTCGCTCTGCGATTTGTTGAGCCGCCTCACATCCAAACTTACGCACCCCCGCACACATGGCCCTTTGGGAATATAAAGTGATCACCAGCGGCAAAGGCGGCTTCGCCTCCGCCACCATGCTCGAGAGCTTCCTCAATCAGCTCGGCAAGGACGAATGGGAGATCATCGATTTTCGCACCGATCCGACCAACTCGCTCGTCTTTAACGGCCTCGCGCGTCGCCCCACGCAGCGCGAATGGACCCTCGAAGCCGCCGTCGCCGCCGCCGCCAAGGCCGAGGCCGACAAGCTCCGCGCCGAGTTGATGCAGAAACAACACGCCGGCGACGCCACCGCCTCCGCCGACGCCCCCGCCGGCTCGAGCGCGGGCGACAAGGCCGCCGGTCCCGCCGGCCTGCGCCAGCTGCGCGACACCGATCGCGACCACGATCCCGAGGCACTCGCCGAGGAGGCCGCGCAGACCGACGACTGGTCCAATCTCGACGACTTCGAAGACGACCTGCCGACCTTCTTCGACGCGATCAAACCCCACCTGCGCAAAAACCAAAACGCGCCCGGCCAATCCGTCGCCCTCAACTACCTCGCCAAGCGCTGGGAGCAGCCCGAGAACGACCTGCACGGCGCCCTGCGCGAGTGCGGCTTCGTGATCCCCGAGGCCGAGACCGACGCGCCCGTCTACCTCGAATACGAGGGCGATCTCTACTGGGTGGAGAAAAACAACCGCGGCCAATTCTTCCTCAACACCCGCGAAAAGCCCCGCCCGAAGTTCCGCGTCGCCGCCGGCAAACCCCTCGACCCCTCCGACCCCGCCTTCCTCGCCCTCGCCGAGGAGCAGGCCGCGCTCGAGGCCGAGCGCGCCAAACGCGCCGCCGAGCAAGCCGCCCGCGAGGCCGAGGCCGCCGCGCGTCGCGCCGAGCGCGAGGCCCAGCGCCAGGCCGCCGAGCAGGCGCGCCGCGAGCAACAGGCCGCCGCCCAAGCTGCCCGCGAGGCCGCCCGCGCCGTGGCCGCCGCCGCCAATGGCGGCTCGACCGAAGGCGCCGCGCCCGCGCCCGCCGGCGACGAGCAGGCCGCCAGCGCCAGCGCCGGAGCCGGCGCCGGCAATGGCTCCGCCGACCAAGGCTTCGCGTCCGCCTCGGCGCCCGGCGCCGCCGCCGCGTCCGCCGCCACGCTCACCCCGGGCGTGCTGCCCGAGGGCGAGGCGCTGCTCGACGCCATCCGCCCGCAGATGCGCCGCAACCGCCGCGGCCCCGGCTACTCCGGCTCCACCGCCTACCTGGCGAAATTTTTCAAGGTCGAGGAGGCGGCGCTCCGCTCCGCCCTCGCCGCGCTCGGCCTCAACCCGCCCGCGACCCAGGGCGACAAGGCCCCGCAGGTCGCGATCGGCGACTACGTGTATTGGGTAAACAAGGACGGCGGCGGCGGCCTTTGGATCAACGGTCGCCAAGGCGCCCCGCGCGATCGCGCCCCCGGCCAGCCCGGCTCCGCGTCCGCGCCCGCGGCCACGGCGGCGGCAGCTTCCGATGGCGCGTCCGCTTCCGCTCCCGAGGCGGCCGGCGGCGAGCCCGGGGTGTTTCGCGCGGTGCCGCGCGCCATGCCCCCGGTGCCCGAGCCCGCGGCTTCGCCCGAGTCGGCCCCCGCGGCCGCAGCCGAGCCCGACGCGCCCGCGTCGGCTCCGGTGGAGACCGTGCCCGCTTCCGTTGCAGCCTCCGCCGCGGCCGACAGCGCGCCGGCCGGCACGCCCGAGCCCGAGGCGAGCCCCGCGCGCTCCGCCCCGGCCGCCGACGAAGCCGCCGCGCCGACCGGCGACGAAAACCCCGAGGCCGAAACGGAGTCGGATGCCGAAACCGACGCCGACGCGGACGCCGCGTCAGAGGACGAGCCCGCCGGCGAGCCCGGCCCCGCCTCGCCGCTCTCCGGGCTGCGCCTCGTGATGAAGGCCAACAAGAGCAAGACCGGCCTCTCCGGCTCGATCTCCTTTCTCGCCAAGGCGCTCGAGCGCAGCGAGGAGGAGCTGCTCGCCACGCTGCAAGGCCAGGGCTTGGTCGTTCCGCCCGAGACGCGCGAAGGCGAGGAGGAGCCGAAGCCCGTCTTCGTGGAGCTCGGCGGCGAGATCTACTGGCTGAGCCGCTTCGCGAAGGACGGCTCTCTCTGGCTCAATGCCAAGCCCGCCAAGTCCGCGACCCGCCGCTCCTCGACCGGCAAGGCCGCCGCCCGCCCCCGCACCAAGCGCCGCGCCTCCTCGGCGATCGACGCCGACGCGGCCGCGGAGGAGTGAGCCTCGTTGCCGGGTGAGGCGGGCCCCGCCGGGCCCGCCACTTTGGCGCCGCTTCGGGCAGCTCTCACCCGGCCGCCGCCTGCGGGCGCGCGCCCTTGAGCTCGCGCTCGGCGGCGCACTCGGGGGAGCCGCGCGCGAGGTCGCGGCACACCCGCGGGCGGCGCTCGTAAATGGTGCAAAACCACTCGCGCGCGCCGTCCTCCGCCCGCCGCTCCGCCAGCGCCGCGCAGTGGCCCTCGTGCATCCGCAGGTAGGCGCGGTTGCCCACAAACTGCGCCAGCCTCTCCGCCTCCTCGCCGAGCCGCGCCCAGTCCTCGCCCTCGACCCGCACGTAGGTCTCAAGCCGCGAAAAACAACAGACTCCGCAGCGCAAACAGGCGGCGGAGTCTTCGGTGGCGCTCACGGTGTCGGGGGGCGAGGCGCTTGCTTCGTTGAGAACTACAACAGCGGCAGGAGCAGCTTCTCGTAGTCTTCGGTCGCCATCGCGCCGACCTTGCGGTGGCGCACCCGGCCCTCGCGGTCGATCAGCAGCGTGGTGGGCAACACGTCCACGCCGCCCAAGGCCGCCAGCACCTCGGGGGTGGCGAGAGCGAGCGGGTAGTTGATCCCGAGCCGCTTCGCGAAAGGCTCCACCACCTCGCGGCCGCGGCGGTCCATCGACACGCCGATCACCACCAAGCCGCGCTCGCGGTGCTTTTCTTGGAGCGTGATATAGCCGGGGATCTCGTGCACGCAGGGCGCGCACCAGGTGGCCCAAAAGTCGATCACCACCACCTTGCCCTTCAGGGTCTCGTCGCTCCATTCGCGGCCCTCGAGATCGGTCACCGTCCAACGCGGCGGCGGCTGGGCGAGCCGAGGCAGATCGGCCTCGCTCCGCACCGCGGCCGGCTCGGCGGGAGCGCCCGACGCGGGCGACAGCGGCGCGAGCAGGGCGGCGAGAACGGTGGCGAGCGCGCCGAGGCGGGCGCGATGCGGGGACGCGTTCATGAGGAGGAGGCGTGGAGCAAGACCATGCGCGGTCGCGCCGCGTTTGCCACTGCGGAAGCGCGATGGGCGAAAACCACGTAATCCTTGCGCCGGTAAGCCGGCGGGAAAAACCGCAGATGGCGCCGAGCGTCGCAGAACCTTGCCCGAGCATCTCGTTACGAAGGGCCTATTATCTGCGCCTTCTGCGAAATCTGCGGTCCCATCCGCATGGCGGCCGGGCCCCGGCGTCCCCGCCCAGCGATCGTTCTCACGCCGTCGCCGGGGCCGGGCTGGGCAGGGCGCGCCCGGGCAGCAGGTCCTTGGTCGAGAGGGCGGCGATCGCGAAAAAGCCGACCGCTTTTAACCCGAGCACGGTCGCGAGGTAGCCGGCATCGCGCCCGCTCCAGTAGAGCGCGCCCCAGAGGAGCAGCGCGCCGAGGCCGAGCTCCACGCAGGTCACGCCGGCGAAGAGCGTGCGGCTGCGTGTCCTGCGCACCAGCCCGCGACGGTCGGCCGCGGCGCCGCCCTTGGGCGTGCGCACAAACTCGCCGCCTCGCGTCGCCAAGCCCTCGATCACGGCCGCCGTGCAGGTGACGCTCATCGCCAGGCCGAAGGTCATCACGAAGGGCGCGAAGACCAGCCAGAGCAGGCCCTCCCGCCATTCGCGTTGGCGGAAGTATTGGCCGGTCACATAGAATGCCACCGAGCCGCCGCCGAGCAGTAGCATGTTGGCGGGGTTGAGCAGGGCCCAGAACCAGCCTTGCTGCGCGGCCCCGAGAAACACGAGGTAGGGCACGAAGAGCAGACTGAAGGCGACCAGGAGCGGGTGCACGCAGCCCACGAGCAGGTGCCAGGCGGCCTCGCGTTTCACGCGCGCGGGCAGGCCGGAGGCGAGCATGAGCGCGAGCTGTTTGCGCGCCACCTGGATGCCGCCCTTGGTCCAGCGACGCTGCTGGCTCTTGAAGGCCGTCACGCTCTCCGGCAGCTCGGAGGGCACGGCGTAGTCGCCGCGGTAGACGAAGCGCCAGCCGCGCATCTGGGCGCGGTAGCTCAGGTCGAGATCCTCGGTCACGGTGTCGTCGCTCCAACCGCCGGCATGCTCGAGCGCGGCGCGTCGCCAGATGCCGGCGGTGCCGTTGAAATTGAAAAACAGGCCCGCGCCGTGCCGCGCCGCCTGTTCGACGACGAAGTGCGCGTCGAGAAACACGGCCTGGAAACGGGTGAGCAGGCTCGCTCGCCGGTTCACGAATTCCCAGCGCGCCTGCACGACGCCCACGCCGGGGTCGGCGAAGTGCGGCATGAGTTTTTCCAAAAAATCGGGCTCGGGCAGGAAGTCGGCGTCGAAGATCGCGAAGAACTGCGCGTTGCTGCGGGCCGCGCCGTGGTTGAGCGCGCCGGCCTTGTAGCCTCGCCGCTCGCCCCGCCGGAGGTGCCGGAAGCGCGTGGCGACGTCGGGCCGCGCGGCCAGCCAGGCGGCGATGCGCGCGGAGGTCTCGTCGGTCGAGTCGTCGAGCACCTGGATCTCGAGCCGTCCTTCCGGCCAGCGGAGCGCGCCGACTTTTTCCAACAGGCCCTCCACCACGAGTGGCTCGTTGTAGAGCGGCAACTGCACGCAGACGCGCGGCACCGGCTCGGGCAGGGGCGGGAGCGCGGCCGCGGGCGGTCGCCGCACGGCCCGCGCGTAGAGCCACATCAGCTTCACGCGGTGCGCGGCGAAGGCGAGCAGGCCCCCGAGGGTGAGCAGGTAAAGGATGAGCAGGAGTTCGCGCATCAGGCGGCAGAGTGGGCAAAAGCGCGGGCGCACCGCGAGCGGGCTTGCCCGCTCGGAGCCACCGAACCGGACCGCGCCGGAGGGGGTGGCTCGGGCGAATCCCGGCGATTGGCGCGATCCGCACCACCCGCGCCGCTCGCCACCCGCCACTCGACCCCCGCCGCTTGCCGCGCGACGACCAGTCCGGCGCGCGGCGCGGGCTTGTGCTCGCGGGCCCTGCGCGCCGAAGTGGAGGCATGTTGTCCTCGCCCACGGTGTCCGCCTCTTCGCATCCGGTCGCTCCGCTCCGCGTCGCCTTCATCGGGGCGGGGCGCAACACTGAGCTGCGTCACCTGCCCGGCCTGCGCGCGCAGCCGGGGGTGGAGCTGCGCTCGGTCTGCAACCGCTCGCCCGAATCTTCGCGCCGCGTGGCCGAGGCCTGGGGCGTCGCGCGGGTGGAGACGGATTGGCGCGCGGCCGTGGCCGCGCCGGATATCGACGCGGTCTGCGTCGGCACTTGGCCGGACCTGCATGCCGAGCTGAGCTGCGCCGCGCTGGCCGCCGGCAAACACCTGCTCTGCGAGGCGCGCATGGCGGCGGACCTCGCCGGGGCCGCGCGCATGGCCGAGGCCGCCGCCTCTCGCCCCGACCTGGTGGCGCAACTCGTGCCCGCGCCCCATACGCTGGCCTATGATGAGGAGGCGCGCGCGGTGATCCGCGAGGGTCGACTCGGCCGCGTGCGCGAGGTCGAGGTGCTGCACCGGCACGGGGAGTTTCTCGACGCCTCCGCGCCGCTCTCCTGGCGCCTGCAAAGCCGCCACAGCGGGATCAACCTGCTCACGCTCGGCATCTTTTATGAGGTGCTGCTGCGCTGGCTCGACGCCGACGCGCGGGTGGGGGAGCTGGAGGGCCGGCTCCGTGAAGCGACGCGGGCGCGCGGCGCCGATCTGCCCGAGGCGCTGCGCCTGCGCGGCGAGTTTCCCGCGCTCGACGGCGCGCGCCTGAGCATGGATCTGGATGCGATCGCGCCCGCCGACCCGCGCCTCGAGATCCGGGTGCGCGGCGAGGCCGGTGAGCTGTGCTGGGACGGCCGCGCCAACCGCCTCACGCTGCGCGAGGCCGGTGGTCCGGAGCGGGAGATCGCCGCCGCGCGTCCCGACGCCTGGCGGGTGGAGGAGGACTTCGTGGCCAGCGTGCGCGAGGGCCGCCCCGTGCGGCGCACCGACTTCGCGACCGGTCTGCGCTACATGCGTTTCACCGCCGAGGCGCGCGCCGCGCTGCGCTGGGTGTGAGCGGTGCGGCGGGCGAGAGCGCTTTCTGTTCGCGAGCTCCGCGAGATTCGTCGTTCTTAGGCGTCGCCATGCCCACGATTTTCGAACGCATCATCGCCCGCGAGATTCCGGCCAAGATCGAGCACGAGGACGAGCACTGCATCGTCTTCCACGACATCCAGCCGCAGGCGCCGACGCACTTGCTGATCGTCCCGAAGCGGGTGATCCCGCGCGTCGGCGAGGCGGTGGCCGAAGACCAGGCCCTGCTCGGCCACCTGCTGCTCACGGCCGGCGTGGTGGCGCGCAAGCTCGGCCTCGAGCGCGGCTTTCGCCTCGTGATCAACAACGGCCCCGACGGCTGCGAGAGCGTGCCGCACCTGCACGTCCACCTGCTGGCCAAGCGCCAGCTCCAGTGGCCGCCGGGTTGAGGCGAGGCCACCCATCCGTTTGGGCTTGGTAGAATACCCGAGGGGCAGGGGGTTGCGGGCCCGTGGGTAGTCGCCACGTTGTGGCGTTTCTCCCTGCGCATGCTCGTCCGCACCCCCAGCCCGTTTTGTCGCGCGTTTCTCGGCGCACTGGTTGTGACGGTGTGCAGCGCGCGGGCGAACTGGCGAGAGGAGGTGGGTTACACGCGGTTGTTGGAAACGTTTCCAAGTGGCGTGCCTGCGGGGCTGACCGCCGGGGTGAGCCTGGTGGAGGCGGGGGATTCGGCGGGAAACCACTATTTGCCGAATGCGGGCGCAGCTTGGTTTGCCGGAAAAACGATTACCAACCGGAGTTCGGGCTCTGGGGTCTCTGGTCACGCGACCGATGTCGCTACCTATTTTTTCGGTATCGGCACGAGCTTGGTTCCCGGGACCACCGTGATCGATGCCTACAACGCGTCGCATTGGACGAGCCTCATTCCCTATACCGAGTCGCGACGCGTGCAGAACCACAGTTGGGTGGCGCGGTCCGAAAACTATCCGGTGGGAACGGATCTGGACGCCGCCTCCCGGGGCATCAATGCCCGCGTCGACCACATGGTGAACGGACAGGGCCTCGTCGTGGTCGCGGGCGCGGACAATGGCGCCGGCAGCAGCCACCCGGTCCTCCTCGTGCAGGGCTACAACCTTATCAGCGTGGGCGTGCGCAGCGGACAACACAGCACGGGCCTCACCGCCTATGACGGAGCGGGGCGCACGAAGCCCGATCTGGTGGCGCCGGGCCCGCTCACCAGCTATTCGACTCCCCAGGTTGCTTCGGCCGCGGCGCTCCTCGCTGAAAAGTTGACGGAATCCGCCTTCTCCACCGGCTCCGGGGTCAACCAGGCACGCGTCGTCAAGGCGCTGCTCCTCGCCGGGGCGACCAAAGAAGAGTTTCCGTCATGGGCCCGAACGGACACGCGTCCCTTGGATGCGACTTTCGGCGCGGGGTTGCTCAACGTTTTCCTCTCCTACCGCACGCTGCTCGGCGGCCCTGTCTCCGCTTCGAGCAGTCAGCTCCGACCCAATACCGCTTGGGCGCATAGCAGTGTTTCCAGTTCAACCAACACCAACTCGCGCACCTATCTCTTTGAGATTCCGGCGGGCAGCGTGGCCACGCGCTTCTCCGCCGCGTTGGTTTGGCAGCGGCCCACGTCCACGTTCGTTCAATCGGTGCTGACGGGCTCTTTGGCGAACTTGAGCCTGACGCTCCACCAAGTTTCGGGAACGACGGTGGGCGCGGTCGTAGACGGCGGCTTGAGCGACAGCCCGGTGGACAACGTCGAGCACATTTACCTCCCCGCGCTGCCGCCGGGACGCTATGCGCTGCGCGTCGGGTCGACCACGAGCACCAACACGTTCTACGCCCTGGCCTGGCGCAGCAGCCCGACCGTGACCCTCGCCGCCACCGTCGCCTCGGCCTCGGAGAGCGATCCCGCGGCTCCAGCTGTCTTCACCTTAACCCGCACCGGATCCACCACGTCTCCGCTCCTTGTCCCGCTCAACTGGTCCGGCAGCGCTGTATCCGGTGTTCACTACACCGCTCCGACTTCGGTCCTGATCCCGGCCGGTTCGGCCTCCGTGAGCGTCTCGGTCTTCCCCGTCGCCGACTCGCTGGCGCAGGGGAATCGCAGCGTTACGCTCACCGTCGCCACCGACTTTTCGCTCTCCGCCGGCACGCCGGCCTCCGCCACCGCGACCATCTTGGACAAGCCCTACGACGCTTGGCGGCACGGGCGCTTCAGCGCCGCGCAGCTCGCCGATCCCGCGGTTTCGGGCGAGGCGGCCGATCCCGACGGGGATGGCTTGGCGAATCTCCTCGAATACGCCTTCGCCGGCGAGCCGTTCGTCGCCGGCTCCGTGCCCGCCGAGCGCCGGCCCACGCCCGGCCTCGCCGCAGACGGACGACTCACGCTGTCCTATTTCCACGCCGCCGAGCGCCCCGACATCTCCTATGTCGTCGAGTGGACCGACGACCTCGCCTCCGGCGTCTGGCAGACCGGCTCGGGCGTGGTCGCGGAGGTCTCGCGCGTCGAGATCGAGGGCGGCGAGTGGGTGACGGTGCGCGCCGAGGCCGCTCCCGGCGAGGCGGCGCCGCGCCAGTTCCTGCGCCTGCGGGTGACGCGGCAGTAGGGCGGGGCGCGGGCTTCGCGAAAATCGTCGGTAAAAGGCGAGCTCTCGTTTTCGCAGGCTTGCGCGCGTGCGCCGGCGGCGGGTTGCTGTTCGCCCGCCCCACGCTTCGCTCTTCGCCCATGACCACCGCCCAGGCTCTCACCCTGATCCGCGCCCAGCTCCAGCGTATGGATGCACTCTACGGCCGCACCGTCTTCGACGAGTGGGCCTTGATCGGCGTCGACGAGCGCGGCAAGGCCTCGGTGATCGCCTACGAAGGCCCGCGGGCGGAGCGGTTCACGGCCGATTTGCCCGATGACGCCGCGTCTTTGCGCGAGGCGCAGAGCCGCCGGGCCTACCATGTGGGCGACTTCGAGTTTGTGCACGAGGAGGCCGGGGAGGGGCTGGACGCTTTTATGCGGGTCGGCCCGGCGGCCTATCTGGTCTGCAACCACACCGGCAAGACCATGGCGGAAATCCGCGCCGAGACGCGCTGGCGCCAAGCCCAGGTGGCCTGGTTTGACCTCGCCGAGAAGTTTCGCGCGGACGAAGTGCTCGGGTAGGGTCCGGCGCCCGCGGGAGCGTGGCGGCTCGCGTTTCCCGTTGGACATTGCTCCCGGGACCTTGGTCATTTGCTCGTTCTCGCGCCCATGACTCTCGTCCACCGTCCGCTCGGCCAACGCATCCCCGACCGCCTTCATGCGGTCTCGTGCAGCCTGCCCACGATGCGCGACGTGATTGGCTACGAGGAAAAGGACGAGGCCATCACCCGCCACCTGAGCAGCGGCTACCCGCGCTTCGTGGTGCACCCGCTGCTCCGCCGCGTGGTCGCCGAGCTCCGCGCCGCCGATCCCTCTCTCGTCGGGCGCGAGCTCTGGCTCTGCGCCGGTCCGCGCGCCGCGGAGAGCCTGCGCGCCGCGCTCGGCGGACTCGGCGACCTGCTGCCGCTGGGCGACGCGCTGAGCGCGCTCGTGCTGCCGCCCGGCGCCGACGCCGACACCGTGACCCGCGCCCGCCGTCACCTGCAGCACACCGGCGCCTTCGCCTCCTCGCGCGCCGCCGAGGATTGGCTGGTCGCCCGCGGGTCGCTCCCGGCGGTGGAGCCCGAGGCGCTTTTTCACGGCGGTCCCGAGGCGGCCTCCGCGCACGTGCGCGGCAGGCTCGCCGGCTGGTTTGGGCACGATCTTGGCGCTGAGGAGATTCACCTCACCGCCAGCGGCATGGCCGCCACCTTCGCGGCCTTCGAGGCGGTCAACGCCGTGCAGGCTCCGCGTGGGCGCACCCGCTGGGTGCAGCTCGGCTGGCTCTACCTCGATACGATCGCGATCCTGCAAAAACTCACCGCCCGCCCGGCCAAGGACTACCTGCACCACGCCGACGTTTTTGATCTCGAGGGCCTCGCGCGCCTGCTCGACGCCCACGCGGGCCGGGTGGCGGGCGTCTTTGCCGAGGTGCCCACCAATCCTCTCATCCAGACGCCCGCGCTGCCGGCCCTGGCCGCGCTTTGCCGCGAGCGCGGGGTGGCGCTGGTGGTCGATCCCACCATCGCCTCGCCGCTCAACCTCGACGTGCTGCCGCACGCCGACCTGGTGGCCTTGTCGCTGACCAAATACGCGGCCAACGAGGGCGACGTGATCCTCGGCGCGGTCGCCGCCAACCCCGCCTCGCCCCTCGCGCCCGCGCTGCGACCCGCGCTGGCTCGCGTCGCGGGCCTCGCCGCCCTGTATCCGCGCGACGTGTCGCGGCTGGCGGCGCAGATCGACGCCGCGCCCGCGCTGGTGGAGCGCATCAACGCCGCCACCCCGCGCGTGGTGGAGTTTCTCCGCGCCCACCCGAAGATCGCGGAGGTGCACTGGAGCGCGCATCCGTATTCAGTGGAAAACTACGCCACGCTCGCGCGCTCGCCCGGCGCCGCCGGCTCGATGATCACCTTCGTGCTGCGCGAGGGTGTGCCGCTCGCCTCCTTCTACGACCACGTGCGCCTGGCCAAGGGGCCCAGCTTCGGGCTGTCGAGCAGTCTGCTCTGCCCCTTCATGTATCTGGCGCACTACGACCTCGTGACCACGCCGGAGGGCCGCGAGCACCTCTCCGCGCAGGGGCTGCACCCGGAGCTGCTGCGCCTGAGCGTCGGGGCCGAGCCGGTGGAGGAGATCATCGCCGCGCTGACCGAGGCGCTGGGGTAGCGGGGCGCCCCCGCGCGCTCGACATTCGGCATTCGACCTTCGTCATTGGTCATTCGCGCGGCTCCGCCGCGCGCCTCTCCCCATGCCCTACGACGCCGCTCCCTCCCGCTACGACCACGCCTCCTTTTTCGCCCGCTGCGGACGCTCCGGGCTTCTGCTGCCGCGCATCTCGCTCGGGCTCTGGCACAACTTTGGCGGCGTGGATTGCTTCGAGACCGGCCGCGCCATCGTGCGCCGCTCCTTCGACCTCGGCATCACGCACTTCGACCTCGCCAACAACTACGGTCCGCCGCCGGGCTCGGCCGAGGAAAACTTCGGCAAGATGCTGGCCGAGGACCTGCGTCCCTACCGCGACGAACTCATCATTTCGACCAAGGCCGGTTATCGCATGCATCCGGGCCCCTATGGCGAGTGGGGCTCGCGCAAATACCTGCTCTCCTCGCTCGACGCCTCCCTGCGGCGCCTGCGCCTGGACTACGTGGACATCTTTTATCACCACCGGCCCGATCCGCAGACGCCGCTGGAGGAGAGCATGGGCGCGCTCGCCTCGGCCGTGCGCTCGGGCAAGGCGCTCTACGTCGGCCTCTCCAACTACGACGGGCCCACCACGGCGCGCGCCGCCAAGATCCTGCGCGAGCTGGGTGTGCCGGCCCTGATCCACCAGCCGGTCTACAATATGTTCAACCGCTGGGTGGAGCCGGAGCTGCTCGGCGTGCTCGAGCGCGAGGGTATGGGCTGCATCCCTTTTTCACCGCTCGCGCAGGGGCTCTTGACCAACCGCTATCTCGGCGGCGTGCCGGGGGACGCGCGCGCCGCCAAGGCCCACGGGTTCCTGAAGGCCGAGCGCATCACGCCGGAGCTCCTCGCGAAAATCGAGGCGCTCGGCGCCCTCGCGCAGGAGCGCGGGCAAAGTCTCGCCCAGATGGCGCTCGCTTGGGTGCTGCGCGACCAGCGCGTCACCACCGCGCTGATCGGCGCGAGCAAGGTCTCGCAGGTGGAGGATTGTGTGGGCGCCGCCGCCAACACCCACTTCGGCTCCGAGGAGCTGGCGCGGATCGACGCCATCCTCACCTAGCAAACCGGTCTCCGGCACCCGACCACCGGCATGAACCTCGTCCTTTTCGAAGCGGGCGAACTCGACGCGCCGCTGCCGGCGGCGGATCCGCGGGCGCAACACATCCTCAAGGTGCTGCGCCGCGCGCCGGGCGATTCGTTCGTCGCCGGCATCGTCGATGGTCCGCTCGGGCAGGCCACGCTGCTTGAGGCGGGCGAGATGCTTCGGCTGGCCTTTTCGCCGACCCGTGAGCCGCCGCCCCTGCCGCCGATCACCCTGCTGGTCGGCCTGCCGCGGCCGCAGACGGCGCGCGACCTCCTGCGCGACGCGACGACGCTGGGTGTCGAGTGTATCCAATTTGTGGCGACGGAGCGCGCGGACCCGAACTACGCCGCCTCCACGCTCTGGAGCTCCGGCGAGTGGCGGCGGCACGTGATCGCGGGCGCGGCGCAGGCCTGCGACACGCGGCTGCCGCGCGTGAGCTGGACGCACACGCTGGCCTCGGCGCTGGCGGAGTGTGCGGGCCCGCGCGCCGGCGCTGGCGGGGGCGGCATGCGGCTGGCGCTGGACAACTACGAGGCGAGCGCCCCGCTGAGCCGGGCGCTGGGCGGGGCGGGGTCGAGCGGGCGCCTGGTGCTGGCTTTCGGGCCCGAGCGGGGCTGGGGCGCGGCGGACCGTGCGGCGCTGCGGGCGGCGGGTTTTGCGCTCTGTTCGCTGGGCGAGCGGGTGCTGCGCCTGGAGACTGCGGTCACGGCGGCGCTGGCCCTGGCGCGGGCGCGGGAGGAGTAGTCGGGCGGGGAGGGCGCCGCGCATGGGCGTTCCTCCCACCGACCTAGTTCTACTTTGTTAAAATAAATCTTGCATTTCTGAGGGGCATTGGTTGCCTCGGTGCCAGTTTTTCCCGGCCGCTTCCGCGGCCCTTAAAAAAAATGACACGCGAGACGTGCGCGGACTCGCGGGACGCTTCATGTCCTTCTGCGAGATGTTTGAGCACCACTTTCAG
>JAUVVA010000134.1 GCA_030604905.1 Verrucomicrobiota bacterium
TCCACGAGGTCGCCGCCGCCGTGCAGAAGGAGACCAAGACCAAGATCGCCTACAGCGTCGGCACGATGATCGAAATCCCGCGCGGCGCGCTCACCGCCGACGAGATCGCGCAGACCGCCGAGTTCTGCAGCTTCGGCACCAACGACCTCACCCAGACCTGCCTCGGCATGTCGCGTGACGACTCCGGCAGCTTCCTCGGCGCTTACACCGAGAACGAGATCGTGAAGAAGAACCCCTTCGCCTCGATCGACCAGACCGGCGTCGGCCAGCTGGTGAAGATCGCCGCCGAGAAGGGCAACCAGGCCCGCCCCGGCATCAAGCTCGGCATCTGCGGCGAGCACGGTGGTGATCCGGACTCGGTGAAGTTCTGCCACAAGGTCGGCCTCACCTACGTGTCGTGCAGCCCCTACCGCGTGCCGGTCGCCCGCCTCGCCGCCGCCCAGGCCGCGATCGAGGAGAAGCGCTCCGCCGCGAAGAAGAAGTAAGCCGTCGTCCTTCACGTAGCGGAACGACGGAGTCGTTTCGCCGCACCCAGCTCACGAGCCCCGCCCGCGTGAAAACGCGGCGGGGCTTTTTTATGGTCCTGCGTCCGCTCAGCCCGGAGCGGGCGTGCCCCCACGCCCATGCGTTGCCCCTCCGTCCGCGTTGATCGACCGATTCCGACTCTTTAACGCCAAGGCACGAAGGCCGCGAAGACCCGACCAAGTTGGGATCCAAACTTCGCGGCCTTGGGCTTGTCCTTAGCGTCTTCGCGTTAGAACATAACCCCGGCGATGTTTCATTAACGTCTACAGAAAAGTTTGTTGGGCCTACACCCATACTCGTTACTTGCAATATGGGTCCCGACCCATACTGTCCGTTCTGCGCCATGAAAATGACCATTGAAATCCCCGAGGATGTGCTCGCCGAGGTCATGTTGCTCGCGGGTAAGAAGACCAAGCGTGAGGCCGTGGAATTTGCCCTGCGCGAGGCCGCTCGTCGCGCCAAGCAGCGCCGTCTTTTCAGCGAGGGCCTGGGGCTCACGCCTGCGCAGGCCGAGGCCGAGGCCGCCCCCAAGCCGTCCGATCTGCTCGACGCGCCCGACATCGACCACGAGGCGGTGCGCCGCTTCTCGGAAAACGCGGCCAAGCGGCGACTGCGCGCGGAGCGCTTCGCCCAGGGCGGGGGCGTCTTGAACGAGGACCAAAAGCCCTACGACGAGAACCCGCCTCCCGCGCCTTCCGCGGCTCCCGCTTCCTGATTCCGCCCGCGCCGCATGAGCCGAGTCATTCTCGTCGACAGCAGCTTCTTCATCAGTCGCCTCGGCGAGCGGGCCGACCCGCTCGCCGAGCTGCACGAGCTGCGGCTCGAATACGAGTTCGCGATCAACGGCATCATCTGGGCGGAGGTCTTGCGCGGTCGCAGCGATCCGCGGGTGCGCGACCGTTTCGACGCCACCTTCAGCACGATGCTGTTTCTCAATCTCACGCCCGGTGCCCAGCGTCGCGCCGCGCGACTCGCGTGGGAGTTGGACCGGCGCGGCGACGTGATCCCGCTGCCCGACATACTCATCGGCGCCACCGCGCTGGAGAACGACGCCGCCGTGCTCACCTTCGACCGGCACTACCAAAAGATCCCCGGCCTCGTCGCCGTCTCCGACCTCGAGTAGCCGGCGGCGTCCCCCGGAGCGGGCGTGCCCCCACGCCCGTGTCGTTCCCTTTGTCGATCTTTTCAGACTCCCAACGCGAAGCCCGCGAAGAAACGCAAAGAGACGGAGTCCAGATGCCCCCCGTCCACCTTCCGCTCTTCGCGCCCTTGGCGATCTTCGCGTTGAAAAAGTCCGTCTTCCCGCGCCCTCCCGGGTCGCCCCAAAACCTTGCCAGCCCGCAGAGCCTCCCAATCCTCGCGCCGCATCCGTCTATCGTCGCCCAACATGAGCCACCCGAGCACCGCGCCTGACTACTGGCTGGGCAGGCTCACGCGCCTTCGCGCAGCGCAGGGCAACGCGCGCGACGGCGTGCGCGGCCCGGCGCCGCACAAACCCCTGCTTCTGCTCACGCTCCTCGACCTCGCCGAGAGCGGCAAACTCCTCGGCCGCGTGCTCACCCGCACGCCCGAGTTGACGGCTCTCCCCGAACCCTTCACCCCCGCGCCAGAGCTGCTCGAGGGGATCCTCGCCTCGTGAGAACCAACCATCGCCCATCCGCATACCATCCCAATAATTCGTTTGGCCCACCCCACGTTTTCTAACAGACGCTAATTGTCTCCTTTGCGTGCTCTCGGAGCACGCGGCACTCGTTAGTCCGTAACGGCAATCAAACAACCCAACCATGAACACGCCTCCTGCCGCCCCTTTCCCCGGTTCCCGCTGGTGGACGTTCGATTTTCATGCGCACACCCCCAAATCAATCGACGCATTTAGAAAGACCCCGTGCGCCGACTTGAAGGATTGGATTTCTGCCTTCATGCGGGCCGGAATAGATTGCGTCGCCGTCACCGACCACAATTCCGGGGATGCCATGCCCGATTTGCAGCGGGCCTTGGCCGAACTGGAGTTCGATCAACCCGCGGAGTTTCGCCCGCTGACGTTGTTTCCGGGGGTGGAGATTTCCGTGCAGGGAGGCGTGCACATTCTCGCGCTCTTCGACCCGGGCAAGGGCCGGGACGATATAATCCGGCTTTTGGGCGCGGTCGATTATCGCGGCGCTCACGGCGACTCCAATGGCGTCACCCACAAATCGGTGACCGAAGTGTTGCAGATCATCCACGACATGGGCGCACTGGCCATCCCAGCCCACGTGGACGAAGCAAAGGGGATGTTTGTTGAACTGAGCGGGCAATCGTTGAGCGCTGTGCTCCGCTCGCCGCACGTCGCCGCGATCGAGCTCCGCGACGCCAAATTCGCCAAACCAGGCGCCTACAACGCGGAGAAGGTCCGCTGGCCGGAAGTGCTCGGCAGCGACACACACCACTTCGCATCTTCCGGCGACCCCCGGTTTCCCGGATCGCACTTCACCTGGGTCAAGATGGACCGCCCTTGTCTTGCCGCGCTGAAGCTCGCATTGCACGACGGGAACGCGTTTTCTCTCAGGCGCTCGGACGAATGTCCGCCCGGTCATAACCCCAACACTGCTCCGCAGCTTTGGATCGAATCCCTATCAGTCTCCGACGCGCGGCTGATGGGCAACGGCTCAAAAGCGGAGTTCCGATTCAACCCGTGGATGAATGCCATCATTGGCGGACGCGGAAGCGGCAAGTCCACCCTCGTTCATTTTCTCCGCCTCGCCACCAAGCGCGACACCGACCTCGATTTCTCTGAAGGCCAGGCCGACAGCCGCGTCAGAACTACCTTTGAGAACTTCGCCCAGATCGGCTCGGACACCCAGCCCGGCGCACTTCGTGCGAACACGGTTGCGGAAGTGATCGTCCGAAAGGGCGCGCAACGTTTCCTGCTACGATGGCAGCAAACGGATCGCGGCGTGGCGGTATCGGCATGGGAACCGTCATCCCAGTCATGGAAACCCGCGAGTTCGCAAGACGTGGTTGACCGCTTTCCCTTGCGGATATTCAGCCAGGACGAGATCGCCGCCATCGCCGAAAATCCCGAGGCGCTGCTGCGGCGCGTCGATGAGAGCATCGGCAAGACGGAGTGGAAGGCGCGCTACGCCGCCGTCGAAAACCGATTCCTCGAGACGCTCAGCAAGATCAGGGCGCTGCGCCTCCGCGTGTCTGAGAAGGATCGCCTCGTCGGGCAGCAAGAGGACCTCACGAGGCAACTCGCCGCGTTCGAGAAATCGGAGCATGCGAAAATCCGTCAGGCGTTCCAGAAAGCCAGCCGCCAGAAACGCGAAGCCGCCGCGCTGCTCGAAGCATTCAAGGCTCTTGCTTCACGTGTGGGCGCGCTGAAGGACGACCTACTCTTGCACGATCTGCCCGACGGCCTGATCGAGCCCGCCAACTCCGCGGACCAAGAACTGCATGCGGCCGACGCAAGGCTGCGCCGCAGCCTCGCCCAAGCTGTCATCACCCTGGGCGGAGTAGAGAACGCCATGCACAGCGAGGCGGCCGCGGTTGAGGCAACTCTCGCCACCTCTCCATGGAGCGGCGCGGTAAAAGCCGCCGAACAGGCGCACGACACCCTGATGGCTGCCCTCAAAGCTCAGGGGGTTACCGATCCCGCCGCCTACTCAAACCTGCTCGCCAAGCGGCAAATCGTCGAAAAGCAGATCAAGGAGATTCATGGCATCGAGGCCGAGATCGCCAAACTCGTCGAGGAAGCACGCCGAGATCAGGCACGGCTCGTCGAGATGCGGGCGGAGCTCCGAAACCTGCGGGAAACCTTCCTTGCCAGGGAACTCCAGGGTAACCGCTACGTGCGCATCCGCCTGGTCCCCTTCGGGCACGAAGCGTCAAAGAATCAAATCGAGGCGGAGTTACGCCGCGAATTGCAATGCCCGGACACCCGCTTCGCCTCCGCCATCCGCGACCGCGAGAAGGGCTCGGGTTTTGTAGAACAACTATTTCAAGGTCTCGAGGACCTGCCTCAGGACCAGAAGGACGCGCGGGTCGAACGCCTCTTGCAGCGGATTCAGACTTTTAAGCAGCAGGTGTTGAGCGCCGCCTCCGGAAAGCCCCATGACCTGGGCGGACATCTGGGGAATCACCTCAGCGGCAGATTCAAGAATCGCCCGGAGGGCCTGGATCGCTTTCGGATTTGGTGGCCCGAGGACGCGCTGGTGGTTTCCTACAGCCGCACGGGGGACGGGAAAAATTTCGTGAACCTCAGCGGCGGGGGCTCCGCCGGCGAGAAGGCCGCCGCGCTTCTCGCGTTCTTCCTCGCCCACGGCGACACTCCGCTGATCATCGACCAGCCCGAGAACGATCTGGATAACCATCTCATCACCGACCTCGTTGTGGCCCAGCTCCAAAGCAACAAGGAGCGCCGCCAGATCATCGTGGTCACCCACAACCCGAACATCGTGGTCAACGGAGACGCCGAGCTGGTTCACGCCATGGAGTTCAGAAACGGACAATGCCGGGCCAAGATATCCGGCGCGCTCCAAGAAGAGGCGGTTCGCTCCGAAGTCTGCGATGTGATGGAAGGAGGCAGATCGGCCCTGAAATCACGCTTTCAGCGCCTTATTTGAGCCCGCCCAACATGATCACAGTCGAACAGCTTTTGGATATGATCCGCCTCGGAGAGGACTCGTCGGCCGAGTTCAAGGAAGTCCGATTCAGCGGCGGCCGGGTCGTGGCTCCCTCCAAGGAAAAACTCGCCCGGGAAATCAGCGCCATGGCCAACGCCAAGGGCGGATGGCTCCTGCTCGGCGTGGACGACAACCCGCGCAGGGTGCTCGGCGTTCCGGTTGATCGTCTGGATGCGCTGAACGATTTCGTCGTCGAAACCTGCAACGACTCGATCAAGCCGGCACTATTGGTGGACACCTACCGCCGCGAGCTGCCGAACGAGATGGGCGAACCGGTTCCGGTGCTGGTTGTTCGAGTGGAACAAAGCCCCTACGTCCACCAGACCGCCGAAGGCCATTTTTACCGCGTCGGAGATCGGGCTCGTGCCATGCAGACCGATTTCGTGCTCCGCCTCCACCAGGAGCGCAGCCTCACACGGATCAAACGTTTTGAGGAACTCCCCGTGCCGCACACCAGCCTCGCGACGCTCGCCGAAAACCGGTGGCGTCGCTTCGTCTCCTCGCGGGAAACTGACGCCGAGGTGGCCCTCCTCAAGCGAAACCTCCTTGCCCAAAACGCCGATGGGGTCGTCCAAGCGTCGGTGCTCGGACTGCTCATGTGCAGCGAAGAACCCCGTCAACACCTGCCAAACTCCTACATCCAGGCCGTTCGTTATCGGGGCACCGCGCAGAACTCTCATTTTCAGGTGGACGCCAAGGACATCGTTGGTCCGCTAGACCAACAGGTGCACGACGCGATGGTGTTCTTCCGGCTCAATCAACGAATCGCCGCGACCAAGGACATGGGCCGGCAGGAGTTTTCCCCTTTCAGCGAAAAAGCCGTGCTCGAGGCCGTGGTAAACGCGGTCGCGCACCGGGACTACTCGGTGGATCATTCCCACACGCGCCTTTTCATCTTCGATGACCGCATAGAGATCTACTCGCCTGGCTCCCTGGTGAATTCGATGACGATCGAATCGATGCGCTACAGAACGGCGACCCGCAACGAACGTGTCACCAATCTGCTTTCGGAGTGTCCGGTCCCGGAATCATTGGGCGATCTGGGCCGATCTAAGCTGATGGAGCGCCGAGGAGACGGCGTGGACATCATCTTCGACGAATCCGAGCGCTTGGGCGCGCCTCGTCCGCAGTATCGCCTGCTCGATGACGCGGAGTTGATGCTCATCATCTACGCAGCGCGCATCCCCAACCAAGAGCCGGACTCGCCGGCCTGATCCCGGTGTCCTCGCACGATTTCCGGTCCCGCCTCGCCGCCATCGCCGACGAGCTGCGCGACCTGGAGGCCCGCCGCGCCCGCTTGCTCGCCGAGCAGGCCGATCTCCTCCGCCGCGAAACCGAGGCCCGCCTCCCGCTCTTCGCCCCCGCCACGCCATTGCCGGGAACGCCGAGCCCGGCATTCGCAAGCGAACGCCCTGCCTCCGCTCACTCGGCCTCCCCCGTCGCCTCCGCTTCGGCCCCCACCACGCCGCTCACCCCCGACGAAAAGATCGCCCTCTTCCTTTCCCTCTTCGCCTGCCGCACCGACGTCTATCCGCGCCGCTGGGAAAACCCGAAAACCGGCCGCTCCGGCTACTCCCCCGCCTGTCGCAGCGAATGGGTCCGCGGCGTCTGCGAAAAGCCCCGCGTCGCCTGCTCCGCCTGTCCCCACCAGGCCTTCCCGCCGCTCGACGCCACCGCCGTCCGCGACCACCTCACCGGGCGCCACACCCTCGGCACCTATGCCATCCGCGCCGACGACACCTGTATCTTTCTTGCCGCCGACTTCGACGGCCCCGGCTGGCGCGACGACCTCACCGCCTACCGCCGCGCCGCCGCCAATCTCGGGATCACCCTCGCCATAGAACGCTCCCGCTCCGGCGAGGGCGGCCACGCCTGGCTCTTCTTTGCCGAGCCCGTGCCCGCCGCGCTCGCCCGCCGCCTCGGCACCTTTCTCCTCGCTCGCGCCGCCGTCCTCCATCCCTCGCTGCGCCTCTCCGCCTACGACCGCTTTTTCCCAAATCAAGACACCCTCCCCTCCGGCGGCTTCGGCAACCTCATCGCCCTTCCGCTCCAGAAACCCGCGCGTGACCACGGCAACAGCGTCTTTCTCGACGAGGCGCTTCAACCGGTGTCCGACCAATGGACCCACCTCGCGTCGCTCCCCCGCCTCACGCGCGAGGACCTCGACGCCGCCCTCGCCCGCGCCGCTCCGCCCCCGGGAACGCCGAGCCCCGGCTCGGCATCCGTCACCGACGACACGGACGATCACCATTCGCATGCGAACGCCCTGCATTCCGAAGAAGCCGCGCTCGATCTCCTCCCCGCCAGCATCACACGCGGTCTGTATCCACATCCTTGTGACGCAATCCGGGACGCGCAGCTCGTCATCCCGCTCAACACCACGCCTCCGCTCCCCGCCCGCCTCGTAGCCGCGCTCAAACGCCTCGCCACCTTCGCCAACCCCGTCTTCCACGAGAAACAACGCCTCCGCTTTCCGACCTACGAAACCCCGCGCTTCCTTTTCGCCGGCGAACTCCACGCCGACCGCCTCGTGCTCCCTCGCGGCGTCGTTCGCGAAACCTCCGAACTCCTTCGCCGCGCCGGCGGCTCGCTCCGCATCACCGACCGCCGCCCGCCGTCCGCCCCCGTCTCCCTTACCTTCCGCGGCACCCTCACGCCTCCGCAACAGATCGCGCTCGACGCCCTTCTGCCGCACGGGGACGGCGTGCTCGTCGCCCCGCCCGGTGCCGGCAAGACCGTCATGGCCTGCGCCCTCATCGCCCGCCGCGCCGTGAAAACGCTCATCCTCGTCCATCGCCAAGCCCTGCTCGAACAATGGCGCGAGCGCGTCACCACCTTCCTCGGCCTGCCCCCGCGCGAGATCCACCGAGTCGGCGCCAAACGCGGCGCCGCCGCTCCCGTCGCTATCGGCATGCTGCAAACCCTCGCGCGCTCGCCCCATTCCGCCGCCCTCCTCGCTCCCTACACCCAGGTCATCATCGACGAGTGCCATCACGTGCCCGCCGCGGGTTTTGAGGCGGTTCTCAAAAATTGCCCGGCCCGCTTCATCCTCGGCCTCACCGCCACGCCCCGCCGCAAGGACGGCCTGCAAAAACTCCTTCACTTCCAATGCGGCCCCGTCCGCCACGAAATCTTTCCCGCGCCCGTCGCCGCCCTTCTCCCTCGCCGACTCATCATCCGCCACTGCGCGCCCGAACTTCCCGAGCCCGATGCGCCGATCCACGCGCTCTGGAGCGCTCTCGTGCTCTCCCGTGTCCGCAACGAGCAAATCGCAGCCGACATCGCCGCCTGCCTCCGCGAAGGCCGGGCAATCGCGGTGCTGAGTGATCGCCGCGAACACCTCGCCAACCTGCAGGCTCATGTCATGCGCCTTCTGGCCGCGTCCCCGTCCGAGCCAACGTCCGTCCTCCATCGGATCGACGGCTCCACCTCACGCCGCGACCGCGCGGCGATCCTCGCCGACTTCGCCCGACTCTCCGCCACCGCTACCGCTTCGCCGGCTACGTCCGCGCCCTTCGCGCTCTTCGCCACCGCTTCGCTGCTGGGCGAGGGTTTTGACCTGCCGCGCCTCGACACGCTTTTCCTCACCACCCCGGTTTCCTTTTCCGGGCGCGTGGTCCAATACGCGGGCCGTCTCCACCGCGCACACCCCGCGAAGACCGAGGTCCGCATCTACGACTACCACGAGCCCGCCCACCGCCTCTCGGTCCAAATGCACCGCAAACGCCTCGCCACGCTGCGAACCCTCGGCTACGGGCTCGATAACCCCAACTCGCCTCCCTTGTTTGGCTCGCCCTCGTAGGGTCGTCGCTTGCGACGATCAGCCCGCGTTCCGGCCCATTCGCAAACCCAAGGCCACGAGGGCGTGCCTGCTTCGGCCTTTTCGTGTCTTTCGTGTGTTTAGTGGTTCCTCCACGCTCCCCGCCATGCCCGACCTCGACGCCGCCCAGACCCTCCTCCGCGAACGCTTCGGCTTTTCCGCGTTTCGCCCAGGGCAGGCCGAGGTCATTGGGCACCTCCTCGACGGGCGCTCCTCGCTCGCCGTCTTTCCCACCGGCAGCGGCAAAAGTCTCTGCTACCAGCTCCCCGCGTTGCTGCTTCCCGGGCTCACAGTCGTCGTGTCGCCGCTCATCGCGCTGATGAAGGACCAGGTCGATTTCTTGGAAAAACGCGGCGTCGCCGCCGCCCGGCTCGACTCCAGCGTCTCGCGCGAGGAGTTCCTGCGTATCCAGGACGGACTACGCTCCGGCTCCCTCAAGCTCCTCTACGTCGCCCCCGAGCGCTTCTCCAACGAGCGCTTCCTCGCCCGCCTCAAGGAACTCCGCATCGACCTCCTCGTCATCGACGAGGCCCACTGCATCTCCGAGTGGGGCCACAA
>JAUVVA010000013.1 GCA_030604905.1 Verrucomicrobiota bacterium
CTCGTAGAGGGCGCCGTCGATGCGGTAGCGAATCTTGAACTCGTGCTCGAAGGGCTCGAAGTGGATGTCGGAGGCCTTGTCGCGGATGGCCTGGGCGAGGACCAGGTTGACGAAGCGGATGATCGGAGCCTGGCCGGCAAGGGCCTCGATGTCGTTGGGGTCGAGGTCGTCCCCGGTGTCGGGCAATCCCTCGTCGCCGCCGAGTTCGCCGAGGATCTCGTCGAGCGAGGAATCGTCCTCGCCGTAGTGGTTCTTGATCAGGGTCTCGACGCGCTCGGGGTCGGCGACCACGAGGCGGACGTCCTTGCCGAGGGCGAAGGTGAGGTCGTCGATGACTTGGGCGTTGAAGGGGTCGACCGCGAGGAGATCGATGCTCTGGCCGTCGACGCGGATGGGGATGACGCCGTAGGTGCGGGCGTGAGCGGCGGCCAGCTCGCCGACGATGTCGCCGCTGATCGAAGCCGGGAGGTTGTCGACAAACTCGAGGGCGAGCGACTCGGCGACCTTGCGCAGGAAGAGGGGCTTGGGGACGAGGTTCTGGTCAACGATCAGGGCGGCGAGGGATTTGCCGGTGATCCGGTGCTCGTTTTGGAGGTCCTGAAGCTGCTGCTCGCTGAGGAGCTTTTGGTCGCGGCAGAGCTCGAGGATGGCCTGGGTGTGAGCGTCGAACATGGGGGCTGGAAATTAGGTCGAAGGTCGAAAGTCGCGGGTCGGAGGTCGGGTGAGGTCCCGCGGACGCGGGACGGCGGGTGTCGATAGTGGCGGCGAGTGGAACGAGCGGTGGCGACCTTCGACTTTGGGACCTCCGACTTTGGACGGATTGATAGTTGCTCAGATGGCCTTCAGCACGGCGCCCATCTGGGTGAGCTTTTCGCGCATGGCGATCTGGTCCTGGGCCTTTTCGAGGGCCTCGTCGGGGGTGATAAGCTGACGGTTCACCAGGCTGAGCAGGTGGGCGTCCATCGTGATCATGCCGAGGTTGCCGCCGGTCTGGATGTCGGAGGTGATGCGGAAGGTTTTGTTTTCGCGGATCATCGCCGAGATCGAGGTCGTGTTGATCATGATCTCGTAGCCGGCGATGCGGCCGCCGCCGATCTTTTTGCAGAGGACCTGGGAGATGACGGCGACCAGCGAGGAGGCGAGCTGGGTGCGGATCATCTCCTTCATGTTGGCCGGGAAGGCGTCGACGATGCGGTCGACGGTCTTGGCGGCGGAGTTGGTGTGGAGGGTGCCGAACACCAAGTGGCCCGTTTCGGCGGCGGAGATGGCGGCCTCGATGGTCTCGAGGTCGCGCATTTCACCGACGAGGATGATGTCGGGGTCCTGGCGGAGGGCGCGTTTGATGGCCTCGGCGAAGGAGTGCACGTCGGCGCCGATCTCGCGCTGGGTGACGATGCAGCGTTTGTGGGGGTGGTAATACTCGATCGGATCCTCGACGGTGATGATGTGGCCTTCGCGGTTCTCGTTGATGTAGTTCACCATCGAGGCGAGCGTGGTGGACTTGCCGGAGCCGGTGGGGCCGGTGACGAGGATGAGGCCGCGGGGGCGATAAAGGAGTTCGCGCACCTTGTCGGGCAGACCGAGCTCGCGCAGTCCAAACATCTTGTTGGGGATCTGGCGGAGGACGATGCCGTAGTTGCCCTTGGCTTTGAGGACCGAGACGCGGAAGCGAGCCTTGTCGAGGAAGGCGAAGCCGAAGTCGGAACCGCCGTGGAGCTTCACGTGCTGTTGATGGGCGTCCGGCGTGATGGAGAGCATGAGGTGCTCGGTATCCTGCGGGGTGAGGAGGGGGCCCTCGATGGGCACCATGCTACCGCTGATGCGGAGGGTCGGCGGTTGGCCGACTTGGCAATGAAGGTCGGAAGCGTTCTGGTCGACGACTAGGTCGAGCAGGTCGTTCATCTCGTAACTCATGGGGAGGGGATGTGGGAGAGGGGAAAGTCGAAGGTCGGAAGGTCCAAGGTCGAAGGTCGAGTGCGGCGCCGCAGGAGCGGCGCAAGGGTCGGGAAGGTGGCGAGCGGAGCGAGCGGTGGCGACCTGCGACTTGGGACCTGGGACTTCGGACGGATTGTGGAGGGTCAGGCGGCGTCGCCGACGGTGATGGAGACGACCTCCTCGATGGTGGTCATGCCGGTGAGGACCTTGCGGAGGCCGTCTTCGCGCATGGTGCGCATGCCGAGGGTGCGGGCCTTGTCGCGTAGGCGGGAGGTGCCGGAGTTCTCGTAGATCATGCGCTGGAGCTCGTCGTTGACGACGAAGATCTCGAAGATGCCGGCGCGGCCGCGATAGCCGGAGCCGTGGCAGTTTTCGCAGCCGGCTCCCTTGGCGAAGGTGGCGTTGGCGGCCTGCTGGGCGGTGATGTTGAGCGAGCGCAGTTCACGCGGGTCGGGCGTGTAGGGGTGCTTGCACTTCTTGCAGATCTTGCGGACGAGGCGCTGGGCCATGATGGCGCGCAGCGAGGTCGACACGAGGAAGGGCTTCACGCCGATGTCGATCATGCGCGTCACGGCGCCGGGGGCGTCGTTGGGGAGCAGGGTGGAGAACACCATGTGACCGGTGAGGGAGGCGTTGATGGCGATCTCGGCCGTCTCCAAGTCACGAATCTCGCCCACCATGATGATGTTGGGCGCCTGGCGGAGCATGGAGCGGAGGGCGTTGGCGAAGGTCATGCCCACCTCGGTGCGCACGGGCACCTGATTGATGCCGGAGAGCTGATACTCCACCGGGTCCTCGACCGTGATGAGTTTGCGGTCGGGCTTGTTGATGAAGTGGAGGCAGGAGTAGAGCGTGGTCGTCTTGCCCGAGCCGGTGGGACCGGTGACGAGGAAGAGGCCGTCGGGCATCGTGATGATGCGCTCCATCGTCGACTGGTCGTCGCTCAAGAAGCCGAGCTCGGGGAGGCCGAGCTGGAGGCCCTCCTTGTCGAGAATACGCATGACGATGGACTCGCCGTGCGCGGTGGGGAGGGAGGAGACGCGAAGGTCGATGGGCTTGCTGCCCACGGTCACCTGGATGCGGCCGTCCTGCGGGATGCGCTTCTCCGCGATGGAGATGTTGGCCATGATCTTCAGGCGGGAGATGATGGCGAGCTGGAGGCGCTTGGGCGGGTTGTCCACCTCGACGAGCACGCCGTCGATGCGGTAGCGCACGCGGAAGCGTTTCTCGAGGGGTTCGAGATGGATGTCCGAGGCGCGGCGGGCGATGGCCTCGAGAATGACCTGGTAAACGAGTTTGATGATGGGCGCGTCGTCGGTGTCGCCCTCGGCGCCGCCGATCACGGGGGCGCCCTCCACGACCTGGGCCTCCTCGCCGGTGGAGATGTCGCTGAGGAGCTTTTCCATCGACTCCTCGTCCTTGCCGTAGAAGCGGTCGATGTGGGCGCGGATCTCGTCGGCGGGGGCGACGACGGGCTCCACGTTCATCTTCAGGAAGTGGCTGATGCTGTCGATCGCATCGACATCGAGCGGGTCGCTGATCGCGACGCGCAAGGTGTTGCCCTCTCGGGAGACTGGGAAGGCGGTGTGCTTGGCGGCGAGGCTGCGGGGCAGCAGGGCCATCAGCTCGGTGGTCGCCCGGACGTTGACCATCTCGATCATGGGCATGCCAAACTCGTCGGCGAGGAGTTTGGCGGCCTGCTTGGTCGAGAAGCCGTGCTCGGCGACCAAGATGTCGAGGAGGCGGGGCGGGGCGACGGTGAGGTCGGTGTGGGAGGCCACCACGGCGCGGGCGGCGTCGACTTGCTCGGGGGTGAGGACACCCTTGTCGAGGGCGAGTTGGATGACGAAATCGTCGGCGGAGGTCACGTGGGGATGGCGAGGGGAGGCCGGAGTCCGCGCGGGGGGGCCGCGCGGGCGTGGAGTTTTCAGGACGCGGCTTTAGCGGTTTAGACTCAACAAAAATTCCGTGTTGGTGCGGGTTTTCTTCAAGCGCTGGATGAACATATCCATCGCTTCCACGGGGGGAATTCCCTGCATGGCCCTCCGGAGTCCGTAGACGCGGAGCATCTCGTCGGGGTGATAGATAAGCTCCTCCTTGCGGGTGCCGGAACGGTCGATGTTGATCGCCGGGAAGATACGTTTGTCGGAGAGGCCGCGGTCGAGGTGGAGCTCCATGTTGCCGGTGCCCTTGAACTCCTCGAAGATGACCTCGTCCATGCGGGAGTTGGTGTCGATGAGCGCGGTGGCGAGGATGGTGAGGGAGCCGCCGCCCTCGATGTTGCGGGCGGAGCCGAAAAAGCGCTTGGGGCGCTGGAGGGCGTTGGACTCGATGCCGCCCGACATGGTTTTGCCGCCGTTGCCGGCGAGCGCGTTGTAGGCGCGGGCGAGGCGGGTGATGGAGTCGAGGAGGATGACGACGTGTTTACCGGTCTCGACCAAACGGCGGGCGCGCTCGATCACCATCTCGGCGGCGTGCACGTGGCTCTCGGGCGACTCGTCGAAGGTGGAGGAAACCACCTCGCCCTTGGTGTGGCGCTTGAAGTCGGTGACCTCCTCGGGACGCTCGTCGATGAGGAGGAGGATGAGCGTGGCATCGGGGTAGTTTTTGGAGACCGAGTTGGCGATGTTTTGCAGCAGGACGGTCTTGCCGGTGCGGGGCGGGGCGACGATGAGGCCGCGCTGACCGAAGCCGATGGGCGTGAGGAGGTCCACCGCTCGCATCGAGATGTCTTTGTGGATCTCGGGCGCCTCCACGAGGATGCGGGCCGTCGGGTAGTAGGGGGTGAGCTCCTCGAAGACGGTGACGTTGCGGGCTTCTTCCGGGGTCGTGCCCATCACCGAAAGGATGCGCACGGCCGAGGGGCAGCGCTCTCCGGGCTTGGGCGCCTGGGCGAGGATGTCGAGCGCCTGGCCGCGACGCAGGCCGTGGCGCTTCACGAGCGAGGCGGGCACGTAAGTGCTCTCCGGATACAGGCGGTAGCTGTTGACCCGGTGGGTGATGAAGCCGTGTCCGGCGTCGGTGAGGTCGAGCACGCCGGTCTCGCGCAGGGCGCGGTTGCCGCGGACGGCCCAGGCGAAGAGCTGCTCCACCAGGGCGCGGCGCGGGGGCATGCCGGTCACGGTCTCCCCGAGGGCGCGGAGGCGCTGGGCGAGGTCGCCGGGGGCGGCGGCGTGGACGGCCGTGAGGTCGAGGGGCTCGGCGTCCTTCGCGAGTTCGTCGGCGAGCGCGTCGAGCGCGGTGGGATCGGCGAGGCGCTCGTCGGAAGGGAGCGCGCCGAGCTGGGGCTGGAGCGAGGGGGGCGGAGGCTGGGCGGGGTTGCGCTCGCGCTCGGGGCGCTCGGGGCGGCCACCACCGGGACCGCCCGGGCCGCCGCCGCCGCCACCCGCCGCGGCGGCCTGGCGCTCGAGCCACTTCTGGCGTTTCTTCTCTTTTTTGCGCTCCCACCAGGATTTCTTGTCCTCGCGTTTGAAATTGCCGGGGCCGCCGCCGGGCTGGTCGGAGTGGGCGGACGCGCCGGCGGGAGGCGGACCGCCCGCGGACGCGTTGCCCTCCTCCCCCGCGCCAGTCGAATCGGCGCTCGAAGCCCCCTCGATCGGGCCGGCATCCGTCGCGGCGTCGCGGGCACGTCCGGCGGGAACAAAAACGGGACGCTCATCACCAGCCGAAGAGGGGGACGACGAATCGGAATCAGCGTCGGAGTCGGGAGAAAAGGAGTAGATCGCGCGCCCCTCTTGGTTGGCCGAAGCAGGCGGCAGATCGTCGGCCGAAATCGCGTCGGCGGAGGATTCGCGGAAGAGATCCGACGCATCCGCACCGGACTCGGCGGAGACGGCAGCGGGGGCGTCGCCAGCCTCGGCACCGGAAGACCTGCCCCGGCGCGTGCGCACGCGCTTGGGCCGGGCGCCCGCCGGGGCATCGGCGGGCGCCTCGGCCACGGGGGCCTCGGCACCAGGCTCGGCCGGCGCGGGCACGACCGCCTCGGGCGCATCGGCCTCGGCGGCGCGGGCGCGAGTGCGCTTGGCGGGGGCCTTGCGGGTTTTCTTGGCGGGCACGGTGTCCGCGGAGAGATCCAGTTCGTCCATGAGAAGAGAGTGTTGGTTAAAAGAGGGGATGCAGCCGGGCGAAACGCGCGAGCGGCGGGGCGAGGCGGGGCGGACTCGGGAGCGCGATGAACGCGGGGCCTCAAGCCACGGAGCCTGCCGTGCGGACGTCAGTCCGCGGCTCGGAGCTGGGCGGCCAAGGTTTCGACTTGGGCGCTAAGAAAGTCGCGGGAACCGTCGTTCCAGAGCACGGCGTGGGCGGATAGGAGTTTGGTGGCCAAGGGGAATTGGGAGGCGATGCGCTGGCAGGCCTGCGCTTGTGTCATACCTCGCGCGACGGCCCGGGCCAGTTGAACGGAGGGATTCGCGCCCACGCAGACGATGAAATCAAACCCTTTTTCGAGGCGTGCCTCGAAGAGCAAAGGGACCTCGATGACCCACTCGGCCCCGGGATCGGCCGCCACCCGCCCGCGCCAGAGGGCCCCTACCCGAGGGTGCACCACGCCTTCCCACCAGCGGCGTTCGGTGGCGTCGGCGAAGACGATTTGCGCCAGCTTCGCGCGATCCAGACGCGCGGCGGGCCCGGCGTCGGCGGGATCGAGCAAGACCTCTCGCCCCCAACGCTCCACCGCGCACTCCACCACCTCCGGGGCGGGTAGCACCTCCTCGCGAACGATCCGATCCGTATCCTGAACACGGAAACCAAGCGCCGCGAAATCCGCGGCGGCGGCGGATTTCCCGCAACCGATCCCACCTGTAAGCCCGATCAACATTGGCGCGAAAAGCCGCCGGAGATTGGGCTTGCCGCTGCCTCACGCAAATCATTACGCCGGTGCATGGTGCAATCCCTGACACCTTTTCATCACCTCGGTCGGGCGGACGCCTCTCCGCTGGAAGGAGTTAAGGGATTGGAGTCGGTTCTTGGCGCCGCGCGACGGGTCGGCTTTGAGCCGCTCTTGGCGGAGGAACTGATCGAGACAGTCGGAAGTCTCTTTGCCGGACGGCTTTGGAACTACCTCCCTATCGATCTGCGCTATCACGATCTCGCGCATACCGCCCAAGCCAGCCGCTGCTATGTCGCCCAAGTGGAGGGTTATTTGCGCGCCGAGGGGCTTTCCTCTCCTCCTCGGGAACTCGCGCTCGGTCTCGCTGCGATCCTCTTTCACGACACCGGTTTTCTGAAAGCCCGGGGCGATGATCACGGCACCGGGGCCAAATACACGCACTCCCACGTCCTGCGCAGCTCCGCGCTGGCGGCCTCCCTCCTGCCGCCACTCGGTTTCACGCGCGAGGAGATCGAGGACACGGTCACCATGATTTCCTGCACCGGACTGGGCGGCAACCCGCGCACCGCTCGCTTTCGCAACGAGACCGCTCGCCTCGCCGCCTGCATGGTGGCGACGGCGGATTTCGTCGGACAGATGGCCGCCCCGGACTACGTCGAAAAACTGCCCCTTCTCTTCGCCGAATTCGAAGAGGCGGACGACTTCAGCGGGGTGCCGCGAGCGAAGCGCATGTTTCCCTCGGCGGAGCGACTGGTGGCCGGCACCACCGCATTTTGGCAGGACTTTGTGCGCCCCCGCCTCGAGAACGAGTTTGGCGGCGTCTACCGCCACCTCGCCCTGCCCCCGCCGGCCCGCCGCAACCTTTACCTCGAAGCGATCGAGCGAAATGTCGCCCGCTGCGCCGCCGGCGCCTGAGCGCCCCACCCGCCCGGATCCGCATGCTCGCGACCCTGCTCTCCGCCGCGCTTCAAGGCATCGAGGCCATGCCCGTGCACGTGGAGGTCAACCACGGCGAATCCGGAGATTTTAAACTGATCCTCGTCGGCCTGCCCGACGCCGCGGTGAAAGAATCGGACGACCGCGTCTTCTCCGCCATCGCCAACTCCGGCTACGGCGGCATCCGCGCCCGCACCACCATCAACCTCGCTCCGGGCGATCTGCGCAAGGAGGGCCCCTGCTACGACCTCCCCATCGCGCTCGGCATCCTCGTGGCGACCGGGCAGGTGACCGCGCCCGCGCTCGGCGACTACCTGATCGCCGGCGAGCTCGCGCTCTCCGGCGCCACCCGCCCCGTGCGTGGCGCCCTCGCCTTCGCCCGCCTCGCCCGCTCGCTGGGTTGCCGAGGCCTGCTCCTGCCCGCCGCCAGCGCGGCCGAGGCGGCGCTGGTCGAAGGCGTATCGGTTTATCCGATACAATCGCTCGACCAGGCGGCCCGCTTCCTCGCCGGCGAGGCCGACATCGCCCCGCTCCCCCACGCCGAGGCTGTCTCCGCCTGCCGCGCCGCCCCCGAGCCCGGCGGCGACTTCTCGGACGTGAAGGGGCAGCACTCGCTGCGCCGCGCGGTCGAGGTCGCGGTGGCGGGCAACCACAACCTCATCATGATCGGGCCGCCCGGGTCCGGAAAATCGATGGTCGCCAAGCGCGTGCCCTCGATCATGCCCGCGCCCACGCTCGACGAGTCGCTGGAGATCCTCGCCATCCACTCCGCCGCCGGGCAGACCCTCGGCGAGGCGCGCCACCTCGGCCGCCGCCCCGTCCGTTCGCCCCACCACACCATCTCCGACGTCGGTCTGATCGGCGGAGGCACGGTCCCCGGGCCCGGAGAAATCTCGCTCGCCCACCACGGCGTGCTGTTTCTCGACGAGCTGCCGGAGTTCAAACGCTCCGCGCTCGAGGTCCTTCGCCAGCCCCTCGAGGACCTGTCCGTCACCGTCTCGCGCGCCGCCGGCAAAACCACCTTCCCCTGCGGCTTCATGCTCGTGGCGGCCATGAACCCCTGCCCCTGCGGCTACCTCGGCGACTCGAAGCACGAGTGCCGTTGCTCGCCCTCGCAGATCCAGCGCTACCGCGCGCGTGTGAGCGGCCCCCTGCTCGACCGCATCGACATCCACATCGAGGCGCCGGCCGTATCCATCAGCGAACTACGCTCCACCGCCCCCGGCGAGCCCTCTGCCGCCATCGCCGCCCGCGTGCAGGCCGCCCGCGACCGCCAGCTCGCCCGCTTCAAGGGCACCTCGGTCACGAGCAACGCCCGCATGAGCCACGCGCAGATCCGCGCGCACATCCCGCTCGACTCCACGCTCGGCGACCTGCTCCAGCAGGCGATGGAGCAGCTCTCGCTCTCCGCACGTGCCTACGACCGCATCCTCAAGGTCGCCCGCACCATCGCCGACCTCGCCGGCAGCGAGCGCGTCGAGGCCCCGCACCTCCTCGAGGCCATCCAATACCGCTCGCTCGACCGCAAGGTCTTCTACTGAACGGATTCCCGCTCGACAGCCGCCGCATGGCTTCGCCTCGTTTTGCACATGCTGCTCAATGACGGCTCCACCGAAGCTCCCAAGCTTCGCGTTTACCTCAACCTCGACAATTTGGTCGGCCTGCGCGCCGACTCCCGCGGCCCCGGCCCCGACGCCCCGGACCGCAACGCCCGCCTCGCCGCCGACGGCTTCGAGGGTCTTCAGCTCACCTCCACAGTGCCCGATCCCGGGCGCCCCGCCCTGCCCTTTTGCGGCACCGGACGGCTCGACTTACCTACCGAAGCCGATCTCTTGGTGAAGCGCCATCAAGACCGAGGCGACCAGTGCCTCACGCTTCACGTCGGCCGCGGACTCGAAGACGATGACGTGGTGTATCGCCTCGTCGAAGCCCTGTTGACCTCCTCGGAAAAGCACCGATTCCCCGTCTTTGTCGAAACCCACCGCGCGACGATCACGCAGGACCTCTGGCGGACGGTGCGGCTGGCGCAAAAATTCCCCGAACTGCGCTTCAACGCCGATTTTTCCCACTACTACTGCGGCCAGGAAATGGTTTACGGCGACTGGCGCGCGAAACTCGAGTTCATGCGACCGATCTTCGACGGCGTGGCTTTTCTGCACGGCCGCGTCGCGAGTTCCGGCAACATGCAGATGCCCGTGCCCACCGACTGGACAAAACGCGATCCCGCGGACCTGCCCGACTACGTTGGTCACTTCCGCGATCTATGGACACACGCGATGGCCGGTTTTCTCCGTCGTGCGAAGGATGGCGACGTGCTCATCTTCGCCCCGGAACTACTTGGCGGCATCCACTCCTACGCCCGCCGCTTTCCCGACGCCTCGGGCGCGCTGATCGAGGAGACGGATCGCTATGCGCAGGCCCTTGTGCTGCGTGACTTCGCCCGAGACTGCTTCAGCGCCGCGCTCCAAACCCGCGACTAATCCCTCCGCCGCCGGCACGCCACCAAAGAAAACGCGACCGCTCCCCAAGAAGCGGCCGCGTCTTTTTTCTGAACACCCCAAAGATCAACTCCGGGCTCGGCGGCGGCGCGCGCCGACCAAGCCCAGCGCCACGGCCCCGGCGAGCGCGGCGGCCGCCGAAGGCTCGGGCACGGTCGAGACCGCGAAATTGTCGAAACGAATCTGCGTGGAGCTAAAAACGGCCGCTTCAGTGCCCGCCCGCGCGGTCAACCCGATCCACGCGGGGGTGATCCCGCTGAAGTCGAGCGACGAAGCCACGAGACTGTTGTTCACGAAAAGCGAGCCGAGCCCGTTGATGATTCGCAGATCGACCTCAAACACACCGTTGCCAGGCACCGTGACGCTGATCGGAGCGGTGTTGATCAGGTTCCCATCGGAAAAAACCGCCACCGAACCCGATGGATAGATCAACACGCCCGCGTTGCCCGCGAAGGCGGGGAAACGGGTGGCGGGCTGGGCCCCGAAAGAGATCGCCGCCCAACGGTCGTTCTTCACCGGGTCGTTCAGATCGAGGTGGGCATGGACGATCTGCGTTTGGATGCGGTAACTGTTGTCCACGATGAAGGAGCTGAAGCCGATGTTCGGCGTCACCGTGCTCCACTGGCCGGCTTCGTTATCACGGAAGCGCAGCGTGTAGGGATCGACCGCGCCAGAGGGCGGCCAATTGGTTTGTGAGCGGAGATCCCAGCCATTGCCGGTCGTGAACGAGGCCTTGCCGGAGACACTCCAACCAAAACCCGCCGGATTGACCGTGTTGACGAGGTATCCGCCCTGCCGGCCGCCGGCCGAGCCGATGTTCGTGTTCAGATCCGTCGTGTCGCCGGGCGCGCTTATCGCGGTGAGGAAATTGTCGGTGAAGAGGACTTGGGAGAATTGCGCGAAAGCCGTCGTCGCGGTGAGCGATGCGGCCGCAAAAAGACCGGCGGCCCGACCAAGGGTCGAGGTGAGCGTGCGGGAGGTCATTTTCGGTTTTTGGGGTTGATTTTGGTGAAGGGAACGGAATCCATATGGAACGATTTATATTGCCAGGTCAATTCCCTATTTTTTCGGGCCGCCTGCGCCTCCCCGCCCCGCCGCTTTCCCCCTTCTCCCATGCTCAGCCCCACTCCCCGCCCCGCCGCCACCGTCTCCGGCTTTGACCTCGCCCGCTTCGAGCGTCCGCCCGCGCTGGACCGCCCCGTGCCTTTCTACAGCTGGAACGAGAAGATGGAGCCGGCGGAAATCTGCCGCCAGATCGATGAAATGGTCGCCGCCGGCTGGGGCGGTGTCTTCGTGCACAGCCGCATCGGCCTCACCACGCCCTACCTCGGCAAGGAGTGGTTTCGCGCCGTGGACGCCACCATCGCGCACGCGAAGAAGCGCGGCATCAAAGTCTGGCTCTACGACGAGGACAAATGGCCCAGCGGCTACAGCGGTGGCACCGTGCCGCTCGCCGATCCCGCCTTTCGCCTGCAGGCCCTCGTCGCCCGCCCGGCGGGCGAGGCCTCTCCGCCCGATTGCGAGGCGATCGGCGCGCCGCAGGCCGGCCTCCAGATGCACGTGTGGACCGCTCCGCTCGGCCACGACTGGTTCAACGGCACCTGCTACGCCGGCCTCATGCATCGGCAGGCGATGCAGCGCTTCCTGCGCGACGCCTACGATCCCTACCACAAACGTTATGCGCGGGAGTTTGGCGACACCATCGTCGGCGCCTTCACCGACGAACCCTGCGCCATCTTTCGCATTCGTCTGCCCGAGGGTGCCATGCCTTACACGCCCGAGTTCCTGCGGGCGTTTCAGGAGCGCTTCGGCTACGACCCGCGCCCGCTGCTCCACCTCCTCTACCGCGAGGGCAAGGGCGCGGAGCGTTTTCGCATCCACTACTTCCGCGTCCTGAACCAGCTCTTCGAGCGAAACTTCAGCGCGCAGCTCGGCGCTTGGTGCGAAGAGCGCGGCGTCGCGCTCACCGGGCACTACATGCTCGAGGACACGCTCTACGGCCAGCTCACCTGGGGCGTGATGATCATGCCAAACTACCGCCGGCAACACTTCCCCGGCGTGGACCATCTCGGTCGCCGCGCCGACCACGCAGCGACGATGAAGCAGTGCCAGAGTGTCGTGAACCAGTTCGCGAAGCCCCGCATGTTGAGCGAGCTCTACGGCTGCACCGGCGGTTCGCTCACCTTTCTCGACCGGCACTGGATCGCCGCCTCGCAGCTCGCGCTGGGGGTCAATCTCCTCAACCCCCACCTCTCGCTCTACACGATGACCGGCTGTCGCAAGCGCGACTACCCGCAGAACATCTTCTACCAACAGCCTTGGTGGCCGCACAACCGCCACCTCGACGACCGCCTCAGCCGCCTCTGCGGCGCGCTGCAACAGGGGCGCTACGTCGCCGACACCCTCCTCCTCCACCCCGGCGAATCCGCCTTCGCGGCCTGGCGCTCGCGCCTCGACCCCGCCCGCTTCCCCGGCCTGCTCGGCTGGGAGATGGACCCCGGTGCGCCCGAATCCCGCCGCGCCATCGACGCGGTGGACGCCGACTTCAACGCCGCGATCGACACGCTGCTCGCCGCGCAGCGCGGCTTCGACCTCGGCGACGAGACCATTCTCGCCGAGGACGGCGCGCTCGGTGCCGACGCCGAGGGCCGGCCCGTGCTGCGCGTCGGCGTGATGTCCTACCGCATCGTGCTCCTGCCCACGATGCTCACGCTCGCCGCCAGCACGCTCGATCTGCTCGATCGTTTCCAGTCCGCCGGTGGCGTGCTCCACTGCGTCGGCCGGCCGCCGCGCCTGCTCGAGGGCGAGCCCTCGGCCCGCCTCCGCCGCTTCCTCGCCCGCCTTCCCCGCACTCCCCTTGACCGCCTCCGGGCCGCGCTCGATCGCGTGGCGCCGGCTCCGCTGGACCTGCCCGGCCTCGCGCCCGCCCGGAGGCGAAAAATCCTCGCCCACGTCCGCGACCTGCCCGACGGCGACCGCCTCGTGTATTTGGTCAACAACCAGCGCCTCGGCGCTGAGTTCGACGCCCGCCTCCTGCTGCGCGGCGCCTGGGCCCGCGTGGATGCGCTTGATCCCGCGGACGGCACCGTGGCCCCGCTGGCCTCCTCCCCCGCCGAGGGCGGCCGCGCCACCGCGCTCACCTTCGCCCCCGGCGAGGACCGCCTCCTCTGGCTGCGCCGCGCCCCCGCGCCCGCCACCGTCCGGCCCCGCGGCGGGCTGCGCTCCGCCCCCAAAACCGTCCTGCCCCTGGCCGACGACGACTGGACCGTGGATCGCCTCGACGACAACGCCTGCACGCTTGACTACGCGCGCTTTCGCCGCGGCGACGGGCCCTGGAGCGAGGCCCCCGTGCCCGTCATCGGCCTCCAGGACTATCTCAACTCGATCCACTATGACGGCCCGCTCTCGCTCGAATACGCCTTCGAGGTGCGCGACTTCTCGCTCAACCGCCGCATGCGCCTCGTGGTGGAGTATCCGGAGCGCGCGCGCATCACCGTCAACGACCGCACCGTGCGCGCCAACACCGACGCCACCTGGCTGGACTTCCGCTGGCACCCGATCGACCTCGCCAGGCACGTGCGCCCGGGCCGCAACGTGATCGAGATCGTGTATCCGAAATTCCAGCACGGCGACCGCACGCGCGTGGAGGACGCCTTCGCCCGCTACGGCACCGAGATCGAGTCGATCTACCTCGTGGGCGACTTCTCCGTCCGGGGACGCTTCCTGCGCGAGCACGCCGTGCAGTCGCTCTGGAAACCCTTCGGGCTGCCGCCGATCACCACCCACTCGCTCGCGGGAGACGACCTCGTGATCACCGATCCCGCCCCCCTCTCGGCCGGCGACACGGTGCGTCAAGGGCTGCCCTTCTACGTCGGCCGCCTGCGCTGGCGCCGCCGGCTGCCGAGACTCGCCGGGAACGGCACCTGGTTCCTCCGCGCCTCGGGCCTCGATTGCCCGGTCGCGGAGGTGCGCCTCGACCGCCGCCGCCTCGGCCGCCTCGCGCTAAATCCGCTGGAGATCGCGCTGCCGGCCGACGCGGCCGAGGGCTCCACCCTCGCCGTCACCTTCTTCGGCACGATGCGCAACCTGCTCGGGCCGCACCACCATCCGGAGGGCGAGCTCTGCCAGGTCGGCCCCGACGAGTTCAGCGCCCTCCCGCCGCCGCGCGGCGGGGAGAACGACTGGATCTTCCGCCGTGCTCGCGGCGAAGCGGTCGCCGGCTGGGTGGATCGTTACTCGCTCGTCTCCTTCGGCCGGGTGCGCTTCGAATTGATCCGCCGCTGACTCCGCCCATGACGCCCGCCCTGCGCCCCGTCCCCCAGACCGTGCCCCTCCGCACGCGGGTGCTCTGGGGCTTCGGCGGACTGGCGGACAACTTCATGTTCAACACCCTGGTCGCCCTGGGGCTGATCATTTACGTGGACTACTTCCGCATGCCGCCCCTGCTCGCGGGCGCGGCGCTGTTCATCCCGCGTTTCGTGGACGCGATCACCGATCCCTGGATCGGCAACCTCTCCGACAACGCCCGCGGCCGCTGGGGCCGACGCCGCCCCTTCATGTTCTTCGGCGTCATCATCTCCGCGATCCTGCTGCCGCTGCTCTGGACCCCGCCCGGCCTCGACACCGTCGCCAACGTCTGGTATGCCAACCTGCCCTTTCTCTACCTCGCGCTGATGGGCAGCCTGCTCGCGATCAGCTACACCTGCTTCGTCGTGCCCTACACCGCGCTCGGCATGGAGCTCACGCCGCACTACGATGAACGCACGCGCGTGATGGCCTGGCGCATGTATATCGGTCTCGTCGGTTCGGTCATCGCGGGCTGGCTCTACCGACTGGCCAACCTCGACTGGTTCCCCAACGAGGCCGCGGGCGCCACGATGGTGAGCGCCGGCCTCGCCGTGATCGTGGTCATTGCCGGGCTCATGCCGGTCTTTGGTTGTCGCGAGGCGCCGCCCGCCGCCTCCGGCCCTCCGCCCCTGCGCATCCTGCCCGCGCTGCGGCAGACGCTGACCAACCGGCCCTTCCTCATCCTGTTCGTCGCCTACCTGATCATCATCCTGGCGCTCTTCTCGGCCAACGCGATCACGCCCTTCCTCATCATCTACCACGTCTTCGACGGCGACCGCGTGGCCTTCGGCAATTTCCAGGGCTGGCTCGTCACGCTCGGCGTCGCGGTCTCCTACGGCAGCATCGCCCTCCTCAGCTTCGTCTCGCGCCTCACGAGCAAACGCCGGGCGATGATCACCGGCCTCTCGCTCGCGCTTGGCGGCGCGGTGTTCAACTGGTTCGCCATCGATCCGCGCTGGCCCTGGCTCATGTTCCCCGCCGCCATCGTCGGCTACCTCGGCTTCCAAGGCTGCTGGCTCATGGTGGACTCGATGCTCGCCGACATCTGCGACGAGGACGAGCTTGCCACCGGCCGCAGTCGCGAGGGCATGTTCAGCGCGGTGAAAGGCTTCGCGCTCAAACTCGCCCAGGCCGTGACGGCCGGCGTGGGCGGCGCGCTGCTCGCCTTGTCGGGCTTTGACGCCGAGACGGCCCGCGAGTCCGGGCTAGCGCCCGACACCGCAAGCACGATGAAAGCGATGATGGTGGGCCTGCAGGTCCTCGGCCTCGGCCTCGCCATCGCGCTCATGGCCCGCTACCCCATTTCCCGCGCCCGGGCGGATGAAAACCGCCGCCTGCTCGAGGCGCGCCGCGCCGAACCGGGCGCAAATTGATCAGGCGCCCGCGGCGAAAAAACGCTTCCGGTAAGCGCCCGGCGTCTCGCCCATGATCCGGCGAAAATAGCGGTGAAAGTGCGCGGCGTCGCTGTAGCCGAGCGCGAAGACCACGTCCGCCTGCGTCTGCCGCGGATCGAGCAGAAGACCGCAGGCGCGCTGCACCCGCCGCCGCTGATAATAATCTCCCGGCGACCACCCCGTCGCCTCCGCAAACACCCGGGAGAAACGATCCGCCGAGAGCCCCGCCCGCCGCGCCGCCTCCGCCACCCCGAAAGGCCGCCGCTCGCGCAGGCAGGCCTCGACCTCATCGAGCGCAAACACCACCTCGCGCCGGAAAGCCCGAGGAGCATCGGCGTCCGTGGCGCCGCCCGGCGACGCTTCGCCCTCCGGCGCCGACCGCGCGATCTCCACCAGGAGCGAGATAAACAGCGCCCGGAGATACACCGGCAGAGGCTGCTCGCGCCCGAGCTCGCTCGCGATATCCTCCAGGCTGCGTCGAATCCGTTCAAAAATGGCCGCCTCGGCTCGCCACACCCGGGGGCGGCGAAACTCGGGCGCCCGAAAGAGGTGCGCCGCATAGAAACGATCCACCAGCCCGCGCTGCGTCCAAAGCTCGCGCAGATCCGAGGCCAGCCACTCCGCCAGGTAATAGCAGTTCACCACCCGCAGCGCCTCCGGCCGCTCGATCGCGTGCACCGCGCCCACCGGCACGACGATCACGGACCCGGCCTCGAGCGCCTCCACGCCCGCGTCGGTGCGGTGCCGCGCCCGCCCCTCCACCACCACGCACAGCTCGTAAAAAACATGGTCGTGCGGCGGCACCGTCCTCGCCACCCGCACCGACTGCACCCGCAGCGGACGCGCGGCCGAAAGGCGCACCTCATCCTGGCTCACGGTCGTCTCGGCAAGCAGCATACCGGATTCATACAAAACTCCGCCGACCTCATGCAATCCCCGCATGGGCCCGATAAGGTAGTATTATGCCAAGCTCAAACACCCCTTCCCCATGGTCTCCTCCGCCACCCCGATCATCCGCAAAGAAACCCGCATCAAAGGCCTGCCCCACGGCGTGAGCGCCGAGGAGGAAAACCGCCTCTGGGGCGACGCCGCCGGCTACCTCCGCCCGCGCGACCACAAGGCCTGGCTCGCCCATTTCATCAGCCTCGAGTTCGGTCTCGCCCGCCTGCTCGCCGGCTGGATCCCCGCCTGCGGCCACCTCGAGTGGAAGATCGAGCTGCCGCGCGTGCTCTTCGAAGGCATGCAACACGCGCGCCGCCTGCGCGAACGCTGGGAAGAGCTGCCCGGCGGAAACGGCGAGCTGCCGCCACCGCCCGCGGTGCGCGATTTCCTGCTGGCCATCGGCCCGGCCGATCACGGCGCATCCTTTGTCGGCGCGCTCTTCCACCGCGTGCTGCCCGCCCTCGCCCGCGCCTACCGGACCTACCAGGAGCGCTGCGACACCGTTTACGACGCCCCCACCCTCTACGTGTTGCGCGGCGTGCTTGCCGAGAAGGACGCGTTGATCGAGTGGGGCCGCCGCTTTCTGGAGCAGAATCCGCTCGGCGGCGCCGTGGAGGCGCAGGCCGCGCTCTACCGGTCCCACGTGGACGCCTGCCTCCGCGCGGTGAACGGCCTCGTGCCCTTCGGCCGCGACGCCGCCACGCCCACCTTGCCGGCCAATCCCATCGCCGCCCCGGCCGGCCCCTTCCCGGAAAAGCGCAGCAACGACCCGCGCCTCAAACTGCGCCCCGACATCCCCAACGAGCACAAGGGCAACCCGACCCACGGCACCCTGCTCGAGATCGTCTATCACGACGCGACGGAGTGGCAGGTCGTCGATCCGATGTGCGAGATCTTCCATGGCATGCCGGGCATGCCCTTTGAGTTCTTCGTCGATTTCGCCCGGCACACCTGGGACGAGTGCCGCCACTCGCGCATGGGCCTGCGCCGCCTGGTGGAGCTTGGCTACGATCCGATCCGCGACTTCGAGTGGTGCGCCGGCGCCGACCGCACCTCCTCGCTCACCGACTACTTCCTCGGCCTCACGCTCGTGGGCGAGGCCTGCAGCTTCACGCGCAAGAAGGGCAGCATCCCCTTCTTCCTCAAAACCGACGATCCCCGCAGCGCCATGCTCCCCGAGGTGGACTGCGTGGACGAGCAGCTCCACGTCGGCTTCGGCCACAAGTGGGCCCCGAAGATCTTCGAGGTCGCGACGGGACGGAGCATCGACCACGAGGAACTCACGCGCGACAGCCGCGCCTCGATCCTGCGCTCGATCCTGGCCAACCCCGGCGCGAGCGGCCCGGCCCACGCCTTCATGAGCAGCCTCGACGAGGCGCGGCGCAACGAGCTGATCAACTCCTTCTCCGGCTTCTGCGGCGCGATCGAGTTCAAGCTCGATCTCACCGTGCGTTGAGCGGAGGCGCGCCGCGCGGCGGCGCGGTCACTGGCACAGCCCGACTCGGCCCGCCGTTCCAGGAGGGACGCCACCCCTCCCTCAAAGCCCCAAGCCCGCGAGCCGCGGCTTCAGGGCCGCGGCTCGACCCGCAGGCGATAGAATCGTCTCGGCGTGCCCTGAGTCTCGTCGCGATCGATGGCGATGCGCTCGCGCCATACGCCGTCCTCGCCGGCTTCGCCCGGCGCGACATCGAAGAACAGCTCCACCTCGCCCGGCTGCGCCGGTTGCCAGTCTTGCAGGTTGGTGGAGCGCTGCGGGAAGACCACGTAATCCAACATGTCGAGACGCTCCCGATACGTGAACGCGAAGGCCGTCCCTCCCGCGCCCGGCAGCGCGACCCGCTCGAGCTGGATCGTGCCGGTGGGCACCTTCTCGGTCGGCCCAAAGCCCATCGCGTAGCGGAGCAGATTGGGCCAGCCCGCCCGGTCGGGATCGTCCGTCGGGCCGCTCGCGCCTTGCAGGAAGCCGCCCCAACGCTCGCCGCTCCAGGCGGCGAAGCGATGCCCGGAAAACTCTCCGAGCGTCGAGACGGTGAAATTGTCGAAGCGCACCTGCGTGGATGAAAACACCACGGGGTTCGTGCCGCTGAGCACGGTAAGACCGATCCACGCCGGGTTGATCGCGGAGAAGTTCAGGTTCTCCGCCACCGTCGTGCCGTTGATCGCGAGGGTGCCGAGACCGTCGCGCACCCGCAGGTCGAGCGCGAAGACGCCGCTCGGCGGCACGGGCACGGAGCCGGAGGCGATCGCGGCGGCGTTGGCAAACACCGTGTAGGCCCCGCCCGGATACACGATGACTCCGCCGTTGGCGGCAAAGGCGGGGAAACGGATGTCCGGCTGCGCGCCAAAGGAGAGGCCGGCCCAGCGGTCGTTGATCGGACTTCCGGAGGTCTCGATGTGGGCGTGGACGATCTGCACCTGCACGCGATAGGCGCCCTCGGCGAAAAAGGAGGGGAAGCCGATGTTGGGCGTCACGGTGGACCATTGGTTGGGGGTATTGTTGCGGAAGCGCAGCGTGTCCGGATCCACCGGCTGCACGGGAGGCCATCCGGCCTGGGCGCGGAGGTCCCAACCGTTGTCGGCGCCAAAGCTGGTCGTGCCATAGACGGTCCAGGACCAGCCGGCGGGGCTGACCGTCTCGGGAAGCTCACCCGTCTGCCGACCGCCCGCGAGCCCTTGGTTGGCGCCAAGATTGGCGGTGGAGGCGGGCGGCGTGAGGCCGGAGGCAAAGTTGTCGCGGAAGAGCACGCGGTCGAAGACCAGCACCGGCGGCTCCTCGTAGGGTCGCAGGGCGAGGGTCTCGCCCGCCGGGAAGTTTGCGGTCAACTGCGCCTGGCCTTGGGCGTCGGTCTCGAACTGCGTGGCGGCGCCGAAGGTGTAGAGGGTGTTGGGCTGCAGGTGACGGAAACGCAGGTTGACGGTCGCGGCGCCCGGGCCGCGGCGGGTGATCTCGATGCGCTCCGACACGCGCTCGGCGCGCACATCCCAGGAGGATCCGCGGTAGTGGATGTTGTCCACCGCCGCCCACTCCAGATCGGAGGGGAGGCGCGGGCCGATCTCGAGCACGTCGGGGCGGGCGTTCACGCCCAGGAAGCCGTAGAGGAATGCCGCCGGCACCATCGTGGACTCGGTAAACTCGAGGTGGAGGCCGAGGCCGCCCTCGCCCTCGCCGTTGACGATCGCTCCCTGCACGATGCCGGGGCGCGTGGCGTAGTAGGCGAGGTAGCCGCCCTCGGCCTCCACCTCGGCGAACCAGTCGGTGACAGCGCGCAGCTTCTGGTAGGCGGCGTCCGCTCCCTGCTGCTCAAGGCGGGTCATGACGTCGTAGAAATTCAGATACAGCACGCCGCCGCCGTCCTGGATCTGGTCGCCGAAGGGCTGGGTGCGCTTACTGTTTGGCCAAATCCAGTTATACCACGTGCTGTTCTTGCGGGTGCTGAAGCGCGGGGCGAAACGCCAGCCGTAGATGTCGCTCCCCGTGCTCGTGTCGCCCGAAACGGTGCGCCCGCCGTCGAGCCAGGAAAAGATGCTGGCGCGCTGCGCTGCTGTGCCGAACCCGTAGAACATGCCCTCGAGGTTCACGGCGGTGAAGCCGAAGTCATGAGCGGTGCCGGCGGTATCGACGGCGCCGACGAAGCGACCGGTGGTGGGATTCCAGAAGTAGGCGTTGACCGAATCGCGCACCCCGGAGGCGAGAGCGCGCAGAGACGCGGCGCTACGGGCCGGCGCGGGGAGGCTCAAACCGCCGAGCGCGGCGACGCGCTCCTCGATGTCGGCCATGGCCTCGATCGCGCCCAGATAGTAGGCGGTGCTGTAGGCGTCGTGGTGGCCGAAGGGCAGGAGATCGTAGTAGTTGGATCCGATGCCGCGGCCCCAGCCCGAGTTGAACGCGCTGGGTTGTCCGTCATGGCCGATGTAATTCACGCGGAGCAGGCCGAGCGAGGTCCCGGCGAGCCCGGTGTGCAGATGCTCCATCGCGGCGCGCATGCGGCCGAGGTTGGCGGCGAGAAAGTCCGTGTCGCCGGTCCAGTTGTAGTAGCGCGCGGAGCCGAGGACCAAGTTGGAGTTGTTGGTCGCGTGGCGGGTGTCGTAGTGCGACTGGAGGCGACGCAGGGTCACGTCCACCGGGCCACCGCCGGGGCGACGCAGGATGAGGCGGAGCTGCACGACGTTTCGGTTGGTTGCCGAGGGCCCATACCAGTTCGCATGCCGATGCATGGGGATGTAGCGATTGGTCGCGGGCGAGGCGGCCGGCGGCGGGGAAATGACGCTATTGCCCGTGGGCCAGCCGGTGTCACCCTGGAGGCGCCAGTTGACCTCCACCTCATACTCCGCCGGCACGCCAAGCAGCGCGAGGTAGGGCGAGTGGAAGGTCTCCATGGGCCGATAGGGGCTCCAGGGACTGAGAAACGTGCCGCTGCCGGTGATGGCCGGCGAAGTGACGGTGACCGGCCCCGTCCCCTGCACGCGCCAGCCGCCGACGCCGGGCGTGGAGGAGCTGGAGCCCGTGGCGGTCCAGTTCACGGTATCGGTGCGCTGGTCCCAAAGGTAGGCCTTGCCGCGGCGGCCGAGCTCGCGGTCGGACTCGGTGCCGGAGTTGCCGTAGGTCGGGAAGGGCCAGCCGATGGTGGGGAAGAAATTGCCGCCGGGGGAATTGGGATCGTAGGTGAAGACGTAGCCCTCGTCATCCAGCGGGATGGCGAGCAGGTTGGCGCGAAGCTCCGCCTTGATGTCGTGCGGGCCGGAGGGATGCGCGGCCGTATCGACGAAGACGGTCGAGAGCGCGTTCCACTCGCGCCAGTTGGTCTGCTGCACGCCGCGCACCGGGCCGGGATTGAGCACGTAGCCGTAGTGGTAGCGGAAGAGACGGTTGAGGCGATCGGTCGTGGTGGAATCGGAGGAGCGGAAGGTCGGGAACCCGGCGCCGAATTCGCGGAGATTGGTGACCACCAGGTTGTCGATCTCGCGGCGAAAGGTGCCGGGCGTGGTGGCGGTGTCGGGATGCAGCGTCACGAACGAAGTGTGCGCGTAGGCGGGGCTGGCGTCGATGACCTCGGCGAGCAACGTAGTGTTCACGCGGATACGGTGCCGGCTCCCCACGCTCTCGACCTCGATCCGGCGCGCCTGGCCGGCCACAAAGGCGCCGATGTTGCCCTGAAACAACACCGAGCCGAGCCCCGGGCTGAAAAAGGTGAGCAAACCGTCGGGGCGGATGATGACCGCGTAGCCGCTGAGATCGAAGCCGGTGCCGATCTGCCTCCAGGTGACGCCCACCCACTGGTCGTCGGCGCCGTTGGTGGCGTCGATCGTGAGGTCGAAGGCGATGCGCACGTCCTCGATGAAGTGGCGGCCGATGCTCACCGCCATGGGCCCGATGCCCGTGCTCGCGCCACCCGCGGCGCGGGTGCTTTGGAAGCGCAGTTGTCCGCCCGCCAGCACCGGGCGCGTGCCGTCGGGCGCGGCGGAGACGACCCAAGGATAGGCGCCGCCGGAGGTCTGGCCCAGCGCGGTGCCGTCGGGGCGGTTGAAGTTGTCGGAAAGGTCGTCGGTCGCCGCAAAGAGCGGGGCTACCAGGCCCAGGATCAGGGCGAAAATTCGGGGCGTAAACTTCATGGGGCGGGGCAAGGGACGGGCGGAAGCGACACGAGAGACGGACGCGAGCGGGCCGGGGAAGAGCCCGCGTCGAGGGCGACTAATCGTAGGCCATGACTCCCCAGAAGAGAGAGGAGTCGTTGGCGTTGTCGCCGGTGAGGATCGAGTTCATCGTCATCCGCTTCACGTGCGCGTCGACGAAGGCCACGGCGATGTCCCGGTCGTTCATCGGGTGGAAGCTGCGATAGGCGTTGTAGATGTAATGAGCCGTTTCCCCCATCGTGAAGTATCCGGGCGGCACCCACATCGCCTCCATCAGCATCGACTTCCGGCTCGGATCCCCGACGCGCTCCAATCTCACCCGGAGCGGTGTCGAGGTGGTTCCGGCACGGGTGAAGAGCCAGCGGTTCATCCCATAGGTTCCAAGATTACCGCCCTCGACATTGGGTGCGGCGTTCAGTCGGTTGGGGGCGAACCAGACATTGTTGCCTCCGTTTTCTTGGAAGGGGGTCGCGGGTGAGACATAGGGGCCGATGTCCACCCACCACTCGCGGGTGACGCCGCCGGGAAGAAAGCCGTTGTCGTTGGTGAACACCTGCGCGGCCATCGCGAGCTGGCGCAGATTCGAGACCGACTGGGAGTTTCTCGCCGAGTCGCGCACTTTACCGACCGTCGGGATGATGATGGCGGCCAGGATGCCGATGATGGCGATGACGGTCAGCAGCTCGATCAGGGTAAACGCCGCACGGTCGGCGCCGGCGCGGTAAGGGTGGCGGTTCATGGGGACTGGTATGGACGAGGGGTGAAGGGGTTTGCGGGGAAGGAAACGAAAGCGGACTCCAAGCCTATATGAATCGTTACATATACCAAGCGGACGTCAAGCGTCAAGAGACCTGGACTGGTTATCGTGACGGTCTGGCCGGGCCGGTGGACTCACGCGGCACATACACGACGGGGAGCGTCTCGTGCACCGGTGCGCGGCGTTTCTTCCCCTCGATCTTTTGCAGCAGCAGCGTGACCGCGCGGTCGGCCATCTGCTCGAGCGGTTGGGCCAGGGTGGAGAGGGTGACCGGCAGGTAGCGGGCCAGCTCGATGTCATCCACCCCGACGACCGAAAGATCCTCGGGCACGCGCAGGCCGTGGCGCTTGGCCGCGCCCATCGTCGCGATGGCCAGCCAGTCGTTGAGCGCGACCACCGCGGTCGGCCACATCGCCCGGTCGTGCCGACGCAGGAAGCTGTCAAAGGCGTCGTAGGCGCCGTGCAAGGTGATGTCGGAGCTGAGGCGCAGCTCCTCGGGCAGGGTAAGCCCGTGCTTCTTCAACTCCGCCGTCACGATACGCAGCCGCGAGGTGCCCATCGCCACGCCGCCGATATGGCCGCCGAAAAACGCGACCCGCCGATGCCCGAGCTCCACGAGGTGGCGCACCGCCTCGGTGAGGCCGGGTTTGAAGTCGGTGGAAATGACGTCCGAGTTCGTGGCGTCCGGCGCGCCGCCGAGCAAGAGCACCGGCTTGGACGCGGGCGCCTTGCCCTGCCGGGCGACCCAGCCCGCCGGATCGATCAACGAGGCGATCACGCCGTCCACCTGCCGCTCGAAGATCCGCTCGAAGCTGCGCTGCTCGTTCGCGAGGCTGGCCATGTTGTCCTCCACCACCACCGCATAGCCCGACTTCTCAAGCCGCTCGGTGAGGGTGCGCGACAGCGCCGCATAAAAGGGGTTCGTGAGATCCGGCACGATCAGCCCGACCGTCATGAAGGCCTTCAGGCGCAGGCCGCGCGCCATGCGGTTGGGCCGGTAGCCGAGCTCCTCCACCGCTTTCATCACGCGGGCCGCCGTCTCCTCCGAGGCCCAGCAATAACTCCGACGGTTGATCACTCCCGACACCGTGGCCGGCGAAACATTGGCGTGCTTCGCGACGTCTTTTAGGGATACAGGCATGGCGTGGATTTGCTTTCGCGGAAAAAAGTGCGCGCTGCTCGACCCATCGGGGCCACTCCGGCGCTCCTCGCATCACGCCACGCCCCCGCCGCCCTTGGCAACCGCCATTTCCCGCACCACTTGACACCAAAGAAAATCATTTCCTATAAATCGTTACATATGCCCCGCTTTTCTTTGTTTCCCGCCGGCGCTCTTTCCTTCGCGTTTTGCGCCCTTGCCCTGCCGTTGCCCGCCGCGGCGAACCCCACGCCCGAGCCGCCCTTCCCCGCTTTCGAGATCACCGCCGCCCCGGGAGCCGCCGCTTCCCTCAACCGCTTCCTCCATCACCACTTCACCCACCGTCTTCACAACGACAAGGTGATGTTCAACAAGGAGTATCTGACGAAGGCCGACCTCTGGCTGCACGGCGCGCGCGACCAGCGTCGCGGCCTGGGCATCCAGGACACGCACCGCGCCGACCTGCTCGGCGCCGAGATTTCGCCCGACGGCTACGTCCACACCCACCAGCATTTTTCCCACACGCACGACCACGGCTGGCCCTTCCCCTATTGGATCCAGATCCCCGCGCACGACGAGGAGGGGCGGGTCACGGGGCGCTTCCAGGGCCTGACCGCCGGCTGGCATTTCCAGCACGCGCTGCCCGAGTGGACGCCGCTCACCCATCTGATGCGCGCCACCCCCGGCGCCGAGCGCCATCTCGGCGCGCGCGCGACGGAGAGCTGGGAACTCTTGGGCCTCGAATCACGCGGCATCGTGGGCGAGGCCTGGGAACTGCGCGTTACCGGCCGCTCCCCCACCCTCACCTCGCCGCCCGATGTCACCCTCGAGGCCGACCAGTGCCCCTTCCTGCAAATCCGCTGGAGCCGCTCGCTCCCCGCGCCCGAGCGCCAGCTCGCCTTCGTCGAGTGGCTGCGCGAAGGCGACACCGAGTTTTCGGCCGAACGACGCGCCTACCTGCCCCGCTGGCGCCATGAGGAGCACGAGGCGCTCTCCGGCGGCGCGCACCACATGATGGTCGCGCTGCACAGCCACCCGCTCTGGCAGGGCAAAATCACCCGGCTCCGCTTCCACCTCGCGCCCGGCGAAGACGCCGATCTCACGCTGCGGATCGATTCGATCTTCACCACCTACGATACCCGCAAGCAGCACAACAACCCCATCTTCATCCTCGCAAGCCGCCACTACTTCGCCTGGACCGGCGACCTCGACTTTCTCCAACGACAGCTCCCACGCCTGCGCCTCGCCCTGCGCCAGCTCATGGTCGAGATGGGCGGCGCCCGCCTCGGCCACATCCGCAATCCCTGGCCGGGCAACGACGGCCGCTCCGCGCTCGTGCCCGACGCGGAAGGCCGCAAGACCTTCGCCCCCGGACGCGGCCTCGGAAACAACTACTTCGACCTGCTCCCCTTCGGCTGGGACGACGCCTACGCCACCCAGCAATTCCACGCCGCGCTGCTCGCCGTAGCCGAGCTGGAGGAAGCCGCGCTGCAAAATCCCGGCTGGCAGGTGCCGCTCGGCCCCTACGCCGAGGACCCCGCCGCGCTGCGCGCCCTCGCCGCCCGCGTGCGCGACACCTTCAACCAGAAATTCTGGGATGAGGACAAAGGCCGCTACTTCGGTGTCATCGACCGCGACGGCGCCCGGCACGACTACGGCTTCGTTTTCCTCAACCTCGACGCCATCTGGTATGACACCGCCCCGCCCGAGCGCGCCCGGCGCATCCTCGACTGGATCAGCGGACGTCGCGTGATCGAGAGCGACACCTCCACCGGAGCCGACATCTACCACTGGGAATTCGCCCCCCGCGCCACCACCAAGCGCAACATCTGGTGGTATGGCCAAGCCTGGAACATGCCCGAGCTTACGCCTTGGGGTGGGCAGGTCCAGGATGGCGGCGCCGTGCTCGGCTTCTCCTTCTACGACCTCTGGGCCCGGCTGCATCACTACGGCGCCGACGACGCCTGGGCCCGCCTCCAGTCGATCCTCGCCTGGGACGACCGTGTGCAGGCCGCCGGCGGTTACCGCGCCTACTACAGTGCCGACGGCCCGGGCGGCTCCGCGCTCCAAGGCGGCAACACCGCCGGCGCCATCGGCATCGACCACGAGTTTTTCGAGACCAGTCTGCTCCCCGCCATCGTGCCCCTCGGCTTCATGGGCCTCCAGCCCTCCGCCACCGCGCTCCATATCGAGCCGCGGCTGCCCTCCGCCGCGCCATCCATCACGCTGCGCGGCCTCGCCTACCGCGGCGCCCGGCTCGATGTCACGACCGAGCCGCAGCGCGTCACGCTCCACGTCCACACCTGGCCGGCGGAAACGCTGCCGATCCACGGCCCACGGTCTTGGCAGCTCAGCTCATCGCCGGAGCAGACGCGCGTCTTTGACCGCCCCGGCACCTACGTCTTCACGCCCGCCCAGCCCTGATCCGCCGATGCCCGACGCCGCCGCACTTCGCCCGGGCCAACTCGAGGCCGCCCTCGCCGCGCGCCCGATCGTTTACGTCGCGGTCGGCGCGCTCGAATACCACGGACGCCATCTCCCCGTGGGGCTCGACACCCTCAAGGCCGACGCGCTGGTGCGGCGCGCCGCCGCCCTCACCGGCGGGGTAGTGCTTCCGCCGCTCGCCCTCGGCAGCGGCGGCGAACACATGGACTTCCCCTGGACCTTCATGCTGCCCGCCGAGACGCTGCTTGATATCCTCCGCGTCCTGCTCGAAGGCGCGGAGAAAAACGGTGCCCGCGTGATCGTGCTCCTCAGCGGCCACTACCCGAATCATCCGCTCTGCCAGGAAGCCGCCCGCCGCCACGCCGCCCGCGGCGGCAAGGCACGCGTGCTGGCGCTCGTAGATTACGAAGCCTTTGTGGGTGAGCCCGACCCGCACGCCGACCACGCCGGTCGTTGGGAAACCGCGCTGCAACTCGCGCTCCACCCCGACACCGTGGAAATGGCCGCGCTCGCCCGTTCGCCCGAAGGCCTTTCCCCGGACGACTTCTCGCCGCCGCGCGCCCCGGCACCCGGCGGCTGGTGGTTCGAGAAGCGCCCCGCGCATCCGTGGCACGGCATCGCGATGCCGGACAACACCCGCCCCGACGTCGCCAACGCCGCCGACGGCGCGCAGGCCACCGACCGCATCGTTCAATGGATCGTCGAGCAGGCGCGCGCCGCGCTGCCCCCGCCTCCCGCTCCTCCCGGCGCACCGACTCAGGGGCGCGCCGAATAAGCCTCCCAGGGCCGGTGCGCCTCGCCGAGCGCGCGGTAGAGTTCCGGACGCCGTTGGTGAAACACGCGGCTGTTTTTTCGGAAACGCCTCAAGTCCGTCAGATCGATCGTCGCCGTGATGTAGTCCGTCTCCGGCTTCTCCGCGCGGGCCAGCACCGTCGCCGGAAAACGCGCCACGATCGTGCCGTGACCATGCGCGGTGTTGGTGGCCACCACGGCCGTGTAGGTCTGGTAGGTCATGGTGCGCACCATGAAATCCTCCACCTCGCCCGCGCGACCGTTGATCCAGATCAGGATCTCCGCTCCCTGCAACGAGAGCACGTTCGGCACCTCCGGGAAGTAGCCGTCGTAGCAGGTGAACAACCCCACCTTGCCAAACTCGGTCGCAAAAACCGGCAGCGATGTCCCCAACTCCATGTTCGCCTCGAGCTCGTCGCCCCGCGCCGGCCAGAAGTAGGGCGGCTCGCCCACCGCCGCGTGCGTTTTCCGGTAGGCGCCAAGGATCTCGCCCCGCGAATCGAAAAGCAGCGCCGTGTTGAAGTAGCGACCATCCGGTAACACCTCGATACTGCCTACGACCACGTGCATCCCGGCCGCGCGCGCCGCCTCGCCCACCCGCCGCGTCTCCGGCCCGGGCACCGCGATCCGGCCCAGATGGTATTCCGGCAGGACCAGCAGTCGCGCGCCGTCCGCCGCGGCGCGCCCGATGTAGTGCACCACATCGTCCACCGGCGTCCGCCCGGAGGCACCGGCGATCACCTGCACCGCCGCGACCTTGAGCGTCTCGCGCGCGGCCGCCGGCTCGGCGGCGCCTCGCGCCCCCGAGCAAATCAGACCGGCCACCCCGCACGCCAAGGTCAGAAGGAGCTTTTTCATCATCATGTATGTATCGTTTTATATAAGCGCTTGCCTGCAACCCGAAAAACACCAAAACCGACCCCGCGAACAGAAACTCCGGCGCTCCCCTCCGCCCCTCGCTCCGCCTCGCGCGGCCACACCCGCCCCATGCCGCTTCCGCCCCTCGCTCCCCTTCCCGCCGCAACGACTCCCGCTCCCGGAGTGCTCCCGGTGCTGCCGACGCCCTTCGACGAGCACGACGAGATCATTCCGGAAGCCCTCGCGGGCCAGATCGAGTTCGCCCACCGCTGCGGGGTCACCCTGGTCTGTCTGCCCGCCTTTGGCAGCGAGTTCTACAAGCTCGACGGCGCCGAGCGCGACCGCCTCATCGCCGCCGCCTCCACCGCCGCGCGCGGCCGCGTGGGCCTCGTGGTGCAGTGCAACCACGGCCACGCGCGTCATGCCGCCGCACTCGCCCGGCGCGCCGAAGACCAAGGCGCGGCCCTTGTCGCCACCGCCCTCCCCCGCGCCCTTCCCGCCTCCGAGCCCTCCCTCATCGAGCATGCCGTCGCCGTGGCGAGCGCCACTCGCCTGCCCGTACTCCTCCAGGACTGGAACCCCGCGGGCCCCTCGCTCACGGCCGCCGCCGTCGGGCGCGTCGCCGATCGATGCGCGAACCTCGCCTACCTCAAGCTTGAGGAGCCCGCCATCGCCCACACCTGCGCCGAACTGCGCGAGCGGCACGGCGACCGCGTGCGCGTGCTCTCCGGCTGGGGCGGCCTGTATCTTCAGGAGCAGCTCGCGGGCGGCATCGCCGGCGTCATGCCCGGCCTGCCCTTGGCGGATGTCTTCCAGGCCGTGTGGCGCGCCCATCTCGCCGACGCCCACGCCCGCGTTTACCGCCTCCACGCGCTGCTGCTCCCCTACATCCAGTTCAGCCTCCGCAATCTCGAGCACTTCCACCACTGCGAGAAAACCCTCTCCGTCCGCCGTGGCGTGCTCCCCTCCGCCCGCGTCCGCGAACCCACCGTGGCGCTTCACCCCGCCGAGACGGACTACCTCGACCGCCTGATCGGCCGTCTGCTCGACGCCCTCACCGCCGAGGGCTTTGCGCGACGCCCGCTTGATCACCCCGCTCCCCCGCCCCCATGAACCCCACCGATAAGCCCGTCGCCCTCGTCACCGGTTCCTCCAGCGGCATCGGCGCCGCCCTCGCTCGCCGCCTCGCCGCCGAAGGCCACCACGTGCTCGTCAACGCCCGCTCGGAAAACGCCGGCGCCCGCGCCACGCTCGCCGCCATCCACGCGGCCGGCGGCAGCGGCGAACTCGCGATCGCCGACCTCGCCGATCTCTCCGCCATCCGCACGCTCTTCGCCACGATCCGCCAACGGCACGGCCGCATCGACGTGCTGGTGAACAACGCCGGCATCTGCCCCTTCCGCGAGTGGCACGAGATCACCCCCGAGGATTGGGACCAAACCCACCACACCAACCTCCGCGCCGGCTTTTTCTGCACCCAGGAGGCGGCGAAGCTCATGGTCGAGACCAAGACCGCCGGCCGCATCATCGCCATCAGCTCCATCTCCGCGCTCAAAGGCGGCACGGTGCAGGCCCACTACTGCCCGACCAAGGGCGGCCAGATCTCGATGATGAACGCCTTCGCGGTCTGCCTCGGCCCCCACGGCATCACCTGCAACTCCGTCCTGCCCGGCACCATCGAGACCCCCATCAACGCCGACTACCTCTCCGTCGCGCAAAACCGCCTCAACCTCGAACGGCAGACCTGCGTGGGCTACATCGGCCTGCCCGACGACGTCGCCGGCCTCGTCGCCTTCCTCGCCCGTCCCGAGGCCCGCTACATCACCGGCGCCGCCATCTTGGTCGATGGCGGCGAGTTCGTGCACCACCTCTGAGATTTCCCCGTCCCCCCGCCCCGAACCATGTCCTCTTCCTCCCCCCTATACACCGTCCGCATCTTTCCCACCGCCCAGATCGACGTGCCCGCGCCCGAGGTCTTCTGGATGGAGCGTTTCGCCCACTGGACGACGCTCCGCTTTCTCACCGCCGTCATCCAGGGCGGCGGCAAGACCGTCGTGCTCAACACCGGCTTCCCCGAGGACATCGCGCCGCTGGCCAAGGCCTGGGGCGACTTCCTCGGCCCCCGCGCCGTTCTCGAACGCCCCGACGAGTGGCGCCCCGCCCGCGCCCTCCCCGCCGCCGGCATCGATCCGGCCGGGGTGGACCTCGTATTGATTTCCCCGATACAACTCTACGCCACCGGCAACCTGCGACTCTTTCCCAAGGCCCGTTTCGGCTTCTCCAGGCGCGGCTGGATCGAGGATCTCATCGCCCACGACTACCGCCACCACGTGCCCCGCCAGGGCTGCATTTCCGACGAGGACTTTTTCTGGCTGCTCGGGCCCGCCCGCGACCGCCTCCTCCTGCTCGACGACCTGCACGAGCCGCTCCCCGGCATCCGCTGCCGCTGGGTGGGCGGGCACCACCGCTCCTCCTTCGCCGTCGAGGTCGATACCGCCCGCGGCACCGTCATCCTCTCCGACGCCGCCTTCCACCTCGAGAATCTGGAGAAGGACATCCCCATCGGCATCGCCGAAAGCATCATCGAGTGCCACCACGCCTACGCCCGCTTCCGCGAAGCCGACGTTTTCGTGCCGCTCTACGATCCGAAGAACTGGGAACGCTTCCCCGACGGTCGCGTCGCCTGATCTCCGCCCGCCCCGCTCCCCGCATGAAAATCACCGAGATCAGCGTCACCAACCTCCGCTTCTCCCGCGAGCCCGACACCCTGAAGCGAAACCTGTGCACTCCCACCTCCAAGTTCCGCGGCCCGGGCGACGCCGCCCGCGCCTGGTTTGGCCCCGCCGCGCTCGCGCTTGTGGAACTGCGCACCGACACGGGTCTCGTCGGTCACGGCAGCATCGGCGGCTTCACCTCCGCCGGCCGCGACGTGGTCGAGACCTACCTCGCCCCGCTCGTCCTCGGCGAATCGCCCTTCGACGTGGAGCTGCTGCAGGACAAGATGTATCGCTCCACCGTCCGCTTCGGGCGCAAGGGCGTGGTCGTCGCCGCCATCAGCGCCATCGACATCGCCTGCTGGGATCTGATGGGCAAATTTCTCAAGCAGCCCGTTTACAACCTGCTCGGCGGACGCACCAAGCCCCGCGTCCGCGCCTACGCCAGCCGCCTCTACGCCCTCGAGGACCTCGACGCGCTCGCCGCCGAGGCGCGCGGCTACGTCGCCCAGGGCTTCACTGCGCTCAAACAACGCTTCGGCTTCGGCCCGACCGACGGCGCCGAGGGCATGCGCCGAAACATCGAGCTCATCCGCACGGTGCGCGAGGCCGTCGGCGACGACATCGAACTCGCCGCCGACGCCTACATGGGCTGGGACCTCGCCTACGCCGCCGAGATGGAGCGCCGCCTCCGCCCCTACCACCTGTCGTGGATCGAGGAGCCCTTTCCGCCCGACGCCCTCGGCAGCTACGTGCAGCTACGCCAAAAATCCGAGACACGCATCAGCCACGGCGAACACGAATACACCATCCACGGCTTCAAGCAGCTCATCGAGCTCGGCACCGCCGATATCCTTCAGCCCGACGCCAACCGCGTCGGCGGCATCACCGCGATGAAGAAGATCTGCGCCCTCGCCGAGGCCGCCGACCTCCCCGTCTATCCGCACTCCAACGAGGCCCACAACTTCCACGTCATCGTCTCCCAGTCCAACTGCCCGCTCGTGGAGTATTTCCCCGACGTCGAGCCCGACACCGGCAACGAGCTTTTCTGGAAAGTCTTCCGCGGCGAGCCGCGCGCCGAGCGAGGCCACCTCGCCCCCAACCCCGCGCCGGGCCTCGGCATCGAGCCCGACCCCGCGGTCATCTCCGCCTACCGCATCTAGACCCCGCTCTCCACCATGTCCTCTTCTCCCGTAGCCATCATCACCGGCGGCGCCAGCGGTCTTGGCCTCGCCCTCGCCAAGCGCCTCGCCGCGCACGGCACCCACCTCCTTCTCGTGGACCTCGATAGCGCCAAGCTCGAACAGGCCCGCGCCGAGATCGGCGAGACCTGCCACACGCTCCGGCTCGACGTCACCGACGCGCCCGCCGTCGCATCCGCCTTCGCCGCGCTTGCCGCCTCGCAAGGCCGGATCGACATCCTCGTCAACTGCGCCGGCATCACCGGTCTCACCAACCGCAAAAGCCACGAGGTGGACCTCGCCGACTTTGACCGCGTCATGAACCTCAACGTCCGAGGCTGCTTCCTCACCTCCCGCGCGGTCATACCCCACATGCTCGCCCGCGGCTACGGACGCATCCTCCACATCGCCTCCATCGCCGGCAAAGAGGGCAACGCCGGCATGGCCGCCTACTCCGTTTCCAAGGCCGCCGTCATCGGCCTCGCCAAGGTCCAGGGCAAGGAATACGCCGGCACCGGCCTCACCATCAACGCGCTCGCCCCGGCCGTCATACGCACGCCGATGGTCGAGGCCATGCCGGACGAACAGGTGCGCTACATGACGGAAAAAATTCCCATGAAACGCTGCGGCACGCTCGAGGAATTCGCCGCCATGGCCGAGTTCATCGTCTCGCCCGAAAACAGCTTTTGCACCGGCTTCACCTTCGACCTTTCCGGCGGCCGGGCCGTGTATTGATTGAGCGATTACAACCAAGCTCCCCCCTTCCCTTGAAAATCATCCGCTACCAAGACCCCCGCGGCACCATCCACCACGCCGCCTTGCAGCCCGACGGCTCCGCCCTCCGCCTTGAGGGCGATCTCTACGCCGACCTCCGGCCCACCGGCGAACGAGCCGAGGTCGCCCGCCTGCTCGCGCCGCTCGTGCCGTCCTCCATTCTCTGCATCGGCCTAAACTACCGCCGCCACGCCGCCGAGAGCGGTCTAAAGCCGCCCGAGGTGCCCGTGCTTTTCGTCAAAGGCGTCAACACCCTCCAACACCCGAACGAACCGATACTCCTCCCCACCCACCTTCGCAGCGACGAGGTGGACTACGAATGCGAACTCGCCGTCGTGATCGGCAAGGCCTGCAAAAACGTCACCCGCGACCGTGCCCTCGACCATGTCCTCGGCTACACCTGCGCCAACGACGTCAGCGCGCGCGACTGGCAGCTCAAGAAAGGCGGCGGGCAGTGGTGCCGCGGCAAGTTTTTCGACACCTTTGCGCCGCTCGGTCCCTGCCTCGTCACCACGGATGAGATCCCGGATCCCAACGCGCTGCGCATCCGCACCCTGCTCAACGGAGAGGCGGTGCAAGACTGGAGCACCGACGACATGATTTTCGACGTGCCGGCGCTGATCGAATTCCTGAGCGGCAGCACGACGCTGCTGCCGGGGACGGTGATTCTCACCGGCACGCCCCACGGCGTGGGCATGGCGCAGAAGCCCGAGCCGCGCTGGCTGCGTGCCGGCGACACCGTCTCCATCGAAATCGAGCGGATTGGCACGCTGACCAACCCCGTGCGCGAGGAAGCCTAGTCGCCCCGCGCGCGAAGGTCCGCCCCCGTAGGCCCGGATCGCTATCGGCTCGCAAGACAGGTAAAGCCTCTCCGCCCTTGGGCGGACGGAAGACGCGCGTTCGTTTGTCTTTGCCCCCTCTGGCACGCGGCGCTTGCGTCGGCGCCGTCCGGTTTGACCCCGGCGCCCGCCACTTCACTTAGCCATGCTCGCCACCATCCGCCTCAAGCAAATGCGTTTCCACGCCCGCCACGGCGTCGCACCCGAGGAGGCCGCGCTCGGGCAACAATGGATCATCGACCTCGATCTCGTGGTCGACATCGCCCAGGCCGCCGCCACCGACGAGCTCGAGCACACCGTCAACTACGCCGACGTGTATTCACTCTGTCAGGACATTGTGGTCAACGAGCGCTTCGCCCTCGTGGAAACCCTCGCCAACCACCTCCTCTCCTCCGTCCTCTCCGCCCACCCCCGGGTCAGGTCCGCCACCGTGACGATACACAAACCCCAGGCCCCCATCCCCGGCATCCACGACGGCATCTCGATCACCACCACCCTCGCCCGCAACTAGGCGTTGGGCATTGGTGGTTGGTAGTTGGTAGTTGGTAGTTGGTAGTTGGTAGTTGGCCGTTCGCCGCCGCCCGCTTCATTCGTCATCCGTCATTCGTCCCTGGTCATTGGGCCTTGGTCATTGGGCCTTGGTCATTGGTCATTCGTCATTGGTCATTCGTCATTCGTCATTCCGCCGCCGCCGTCCTTGCTCCCCCCTGCCACATCCTCTTCCGCAAACTCGCCCCGCCCCGCCCCCGCCCCGGCCCCCTCGGCGGCGGCGGAGGCCTATGTCGCGCTGGGCTCCAACCTCGGGGATCGCCGCGCCCACCTCGAGGCCGCCTTTGCCGCGCTCGATGCCCTGCCCGGCACGCGCCTGCTCGCCCGCTCCTCGCTCTACGAGACGCCCCCGCTCGGCCCGGCCGGGCAACAAGACTACCTCAACGCCGCCGCCGCCCTCTCCACCACCCTCGCCCCCGAGGCGCTGCTCGACGCCCTGCTCTCCATCGAGGTAGCCCGCGGTCGCGTGCGGCGCGAGCGCTGGGGCCCCCGCACCCTCGACCTCGATCTCCTGCTCCACGGCGACACCGCGCTGCAGACCCCGCGCCTCACCTTGCCCCATCCCGCCATGCTCGGGCGCGCCTTCGTGCTGGCGCCGCTCTGCGAGCTCGCGCCGGACCTCGTGCTCGCCGGCCGCAGCCTCGCGCAACACCTCGCGCTGCTCGACCAAGCCGGCATTCGTCGCTTGGCTGACTGACTCGCTCCTCCGCCCACCGCATGGACCAGCCTCTCGACGCCCTCCAAGCCCGCCTCGGCCACCGCTTCGCCCGGCCCGCGCTCCTGCTTGAGGCCCTCACCCACCCTTCCTTTCTCAACGAAAACCCAGGGGCCGGTCCGCAAAACCAGCGCCTCGAGTTCCTGGGGGACGCGGTGTTGCAGTTGATCGTCACCGACGCCCTCTACGCGCTCTTCCCCGCCGAGCCCGAAGGCGCGCTCAGCCGTCGCCGCTCCATCCTTACCAAGGGACGCTGCCTCACCCAGCTCGCTCTCGAGCTCGGGCTCGACACCGCGCTGCGCCTCGGCGGCAGCGAAGACACCCCCGCCGGACGCTCCCGCCCCTCCAATCTCGAGGACGCCTTCGAGGCCTTGGTGGGGGCCCTCTATCTCGACGCGGGCCTCGAGCGCAGCCGCGCGCTCGTGCTCGCCGCCTACGGTCCGCTCGAACCCCGCCTCGCCGCCGGCAGCGTGGTCGACAACCCCAAAGGACGCCTTCAAGAGCTGGTGCAATCCCTCCCCGAGGCTGCCCCCCTCCGCTACGAAACGCAGCAGAGCGGCGGTCCCGACCACGACCGCGAATACCATTCCCGCGTCCACCTCGGCGAACACTGCCTCGGCGAAGGCCGCGGCGCCTCAAAAAAAGCCGCCGAGGAACAAGCCGCCCGCCAAGCCCTCGCCCACTTGTCTAAGTAGACGCGCAGCTTCCTAGCCTGAAGCAGCGGCCGCTTGGCCCGCGGTGCTACCCCGCGAAGCCCAGCGAAATCCGCTCAATGCCCGCGCCTGGAGCCGCGCTGGATCTGGGACCTTCCCCGATCCCCCGGCTCCGGGCCCGGTCCCCGCGGAGCTCGGCCCAAATTCGCGCCCGGGCTGGCCGGACACCCACCGGGCAAACGCGCCCCCGGCCTCCGCCAGCCCTCGCCCCATGGCAGCACCAACCCACGCGGACTATCGTCTCGGCTCACGGTCAAGCCCACGTCTCCGTGCGGCGCGGCCATCAACCGAAAGCCCAAACCCCCAGGACGATCCTCGTCCCCACTCCGCAGAACCACACCATGAAAACCCAACACCTCACCTCGTTGATCGCGTTTGGCGCCCTCCTGCCCCTGACCGCCCTCGGACAAACCAACCGCGACACGGACCGCGAGCGCCAGGAGCGCTGGCGCGCCACCGAGCCCTCCGGCGAAACCCAGACCCCCTCCGGCGCCGGCGCCATCGACCGCCGCCCCGGCCACAATTCGCCCCACTACGCCCCCGGTCAGCAGACCACCCGCGACGGCGCCGCCGGCCTCGGCCAAGGCCGCGACGACGACCGCCAGCGCCAGGGCCAGCAGCAATACGGCCAGCAGCAGCGCCAGCACGGCCAGCAGCAGCAGATCGGCGCCGCCGGTGCCGGCATGGGCCAAGGCCAGATCGAGCGCCTCTCCTCCAACGAGGTCGACCAGCGCCTGACCGCCAGCTCCATCATCGGCAAGCGCATCGTCGACCGCGAGGGCCAGGACGTCGGCCGCATCCGCGACATCGGCCTCAGCTCCGTCGTGCCGCAGCTCTCCGAGCGCGACCAGCAGGGCACCCAGGCCCGCACCCAGCGCACCGAGACCGGCCAGCGCAACCAGCCCCAGGCTCAAGCCCAGACCCAGAACCGCGCCGGCACCGGCATCCAGGGCGGCGTGCAGATCGGCCAGGGCGACCAGCAGCAGTGGGGCGCCAGCGCCGGCGTCGGCAGCGGCGAGGCCAAGGTCTTCGTGCAGCCGGATCGCGCCCTCGGCGCCCGCGGCGACATGGTGGCCATCCCCGCCAGCCAGCTCCGTCGCGATGGCGACAACTTCCGCATCGACATGTCGCGCGACCAGCTCCGCAACCTCCTCGCGGACTCCGACCGCGTGACCCAGACGCGCTAAAACTTGGGAAACACACGCGGCCCCTCCGGCCGCTCGCCATCCGTCCAAAGATCAGGGAAAGCCGGGGCCTCGCGCCCCGGCTTTTTCGCGCCCGGCCGTCCCCGCCACCTACTTCAGCGGCCGCCGCGCCGAGGCGCTTAACCCGCTCCTCGGCCCCACAAAAGGCGGCCCACCCGGCTTGCCGTGCGGCACGCCGCCTGCATGGTCGCGCCTCGTGCCCAGCCTCCGCCGCCTCTTCGTTCTACTCCCGCTTCTGCTTCTGGCCGCCTGCTCGCGCGACGCCCGGCGCGCCGACACCCCCTACGGCACCGGACCCGAGGGCCTCCCCGATCTCGGCGGCCGCCGCATCATCGTCGCCCTCGAAAACGGCTACGTGCCCTTCAGCTACCTCCGCACCGACACCCGCGAGCCCGTCGGCTGGGACTACGACGCCCTGCGCGAGCTGGGCCGCCGCCTCAACTTCCGGCCCGAGTTTCGCGAGGTCGCCTGGGACTCCCTGATCCAGGGCGTGGCCACCGGCCAGTTCGATATCGCCGGCGACGGCATCACCATCACCCCCGAGCGCGCGCAGGTGGTGGACTACTCCACGCCCTACCTCACCATCCGCCAACGCCTCCTCGTGCGAGCCGACGAGACGCGCTTCAGCGACATGGCGAGCTTCGCCGCCCGCACCGACACCCGCATCGGCGCGCAAAAGGGCAACACCAACTACCAGGCCTCCGAAAAACTCGTCGGCCCGCGGCGCGTCGTCGCCTTCGACGGCTTCGGCGAGCTGATCCAGGCCCTGCTCACCCGCGACGTCGACGCCGTCATCGTCGACGACATCACCGGCTACGGCTTCGTCCGCATCCACCAAGGCCGCCTCCGCCTCACTGCCGACGCGCTGGAGGAGCAGGAGCTCGGCTTCATCTTCCCGCGCGGCTCCCCGCTGCGCGAGGCCGTCAACGCCGCCCTCGAGGCCATGCGCGCCGACGGCACGCTCGAGCGCATCAACGCGCGCTGGTTCTCCGAGACCGCCGCCCCGCCCGCCGCCCCGGAGTAGACCGCCGCGACCGCGCTGAGCCCGCTCGTCACCCCGCCCTCGCCCCCGCCCCACCCCGCCCATGATCGGCCCCGACGGCGCCCTCGTCCGCGAAAACCGCTCGCCCCTCTCCCGCGCGCCCTGGTGGCTGCTCGCCCTGCTCCTCGGCGCCGCCGTGCTCGGCTGGCAGCTCGTCACCGACGAGCTCTACGTCGACATCTTCCGGCGCCTGCTCTCCGGCCTCGGCGTCACCGTGCTCGTCACCCTGCTCGCCGCCCCGCTCTCGCTTTCGCTCGGCCTGCTCGCCGCGCTGGGCCTCGTATCCGAGAATCCCCTACTGCGCCAGCCCGCCCTGCTCTACGTGCAGGTGGTGCGCGGCGTGCCCGTGCTCGTGCAGATCTTCGCCGTCACCTTTGTGCTCGTGCCGCTCGCCATCGACGCGGCGCAGGCGCTCGGCCTCTTCCCGCAGCTCCGCCCCGCCGACGTGCCGATGATGGCGCGCGTCGTCCTCGCCCTCATCCTCGCCTACGGGGCCTTCACCGCCGAGACCCTGCGCGGCGGCCTCACCTCGCTGCACCGCGGGCAGGCCGAGGCCGCCCGCGCGCTCGGCCTCTCCCGCGGCCAGGCCCTCCGGCACGTGCTCCTGCCGCAGACTCTCCGCCGCGTGCTCCCCACCCTCGGCAACGACCTCATCTGCCTCCTCAAGGACTCCTCGCTCGTCTCCGTGCTCGGCGTGCGCGACATCACCCAGGAGGCGCGCCTCTTCACCAGCGCCACCTTCCGCTACACCGAGACCTACGCGATGGTCGCCTTCTTCTACCTCGCGCTCGCCCTCCTCATCGCGCTCCTCGTCCGCGGCCTTGAGCGCCGCTTCCGCCGCCATGCCGCCTGACGCCGCCCCGCCCGTCCTCGAGGCCCGCGGCCTCGCCAAACGCTTCGGCGCCCTCGCCGCGCTCGACGACGTCTCGCTCGCCATCCGCCCCGGCACCGTGACCGCCATCCTCGGCCCCAGCGGCTCGGGCAAATCCACCCTGCTGCGCTGCCTCAACTTTCTCGTCGTGCCCGACGCCGGCGAGGTCCTCCTCGACGGCCGCCCGGCCGACCCGCGCCACGATCACGCGCTCAACGCCCACCGCGCCCGCGTCGGCATGGTGTTTCAGCAGTTCAACCTCTTCCCCCACCTCCGCGTCCGCGAAAACGTCGCGCTCGCCCCGCGCGTCGTGCGCCACCTCGCGCCCGCCGCCGCCCATGCCCTCGCCGAGCGCCACCTCGTCCGCGTGGGCCTCGCCGACAAGCTCGATGCCCACCCCGGCGAACTCTCCGGCGGCCAGCAGCAACGCGCCGCCATCGCCCGCGCCCTCGCCATGGAGCCCGCCGTGCTCCTCTTCGATGAGCCCACCAGCGCGCTCGACCCCGAGCTCACCGGCGAGGTGCTCGCCGTCATGCGCCAGCTCGCCGCCGAGCACACCACGATGGTCGTGGTCACCCACGATGTCTCCTTTGCCCGCGCCGCGGCCGACACCCTCGTCTTCATGGATGCCGGCAAGATCGTCGAGCAGGGCCCGCCCGCCGAGCTGCTCGACGCCCCGCGCACCGAGCGCGCGCGCCGCTTTTTCCAAACCCAAGGTCGATCCGGCGCCTAGGCCGCGCGCTGCGCTCCGGCCAAGGCGCCGCGTCGGCTGCTCTTCGCGGCTTGCTCCGTGCTCTCCGTGTCTGCGCTCCGTGTTCTCCGTGTCCCCACAGCCAGCCCCGGAGCCTCGGTGCCTAGACCTTTATACCTCGTTCTCGCTCTCGTTCTCGCTCACGATCTCAAACCAATCGAAATCCGCCGGCGCCTCGCCCGGGCCGCTGTTTTGCGCGCAGAGCACGGCGTAGCCGCCGGTGAAGCCCCACAGGTCGCCGTCGCGCATGCGCTCGTCGGAGATAATCGTGGCGTCAAACACCCCCGGCACCGCCTGCCACTCGCCGCCGTCCGGCGCCCATGCGAAGCGCAACTCGCCGTCGCGCATGCGCGCCTCCAGCCGCAGAGGCCCGCTCGGCGGCAGCGCGATCTCCATCGCCGGGCCCAGGTCTTTCGCCAGATCGGTCACGCGCACGCGCAGCACGCGCCCGCCCGCGTCGTCGCCGCCCACCTCGAGGTAGATGTGCTGCATCCCGCAGTAATACCACGCGAGCCCGGCCGTCTGCCACCAGCCCCGCGGTTGAAAATCGAGCCGCGTGCGCGCCACGCATCGATGATGCGTCAGCCGCACGCCCGCCAAGCTCTGCTCGAAATCGCAGCGCAGCGAGTAGCGCCCGCGAAGGCGCAGCCAGCCCGGGCGCTCGGCGAGCGAGAGCCACGATTCCTCCGCCGGTTCGCGCAACGTGTTCCACTCCGGGTGTAGCGCGGCCCCGTCGAACTCGTCGCGAAAACGAGGACGGTAGGGCTGCGCCTGCGCCTCGCCAGCCGCACCGGTCGCGTCGCCCGCGCCACGCACCTCCACGGTCTCGGCCGGCGAGTTGCCGCCGCCGCGCAGTCGCGGCCAGTCGCCCTCCGGCCAGTCCAGCGCCTGCAGCGCCGTCTCGCGCCCCAGGATGCAGCGTCCGTGCTCGCCCCGCGGCCGCGCGCACAAGTGCGCCAGATACCAATCGCCCGCCGGCCCCTGCACGAAGGAGCCGTGCCCGGCTTTTTGCAGCGCGAGCTCCGGGCGCTGATCGGCCGTGAGGATCGGATTCTGCGGATGCACCTCGTAGGGACCGGTGATCGCACGGGAGCGCGCGACCGTGACCGCGTGCTCGCGCCCCGTGCCGCCCTCGGCCGTGACCAGCCAATACCAGCCGTCGCGCTTGTAGAGATGCGGCCCCTCGGTGACCCGCAGCGGGGAGCCGCGGAAGATGTTCACCGGCTCGCCGAGCAGACGGCCGGCCCGCGCGTCATATTCCTGGAGCACGATCCCGGCGAAAGGATGCCGCCCCGGGCGCGGGTCCCAGAGCTGGTTGAGCAACCACTTCCGCCCGTCCTCATCATGGAAAAGCGAGGGGTCGAAGCCGCTCCGGTTGAGCACCACCGGATCGGACCAAGGCCCCTCGACGCGCTCGGCCGTGACGAGGTAGTTGGTCACGTCCTTGAAGGCGCCGTTAAAGCCCTTCACGTCGGAGTAGATCAGCCAAAACCGGCCGTCGGCGTGGCTCAGCGCGGGAGCCCACACGCCGCCCGAGGGCGCGTTGCCCCGCATGTCGAGCTGCTCGCGGCGGGTGAGCGCGTAGGCGGCGTGCTCCCAGTTCACGAGGTCGCGCGAGCGATGGATGCGCACGCCCGGCCACCACTCGAAGGTCGAGGTCGCAAGGAAGAACTCGTCGCCCGCGCGGCAGATGCACGGATCGGGGTGAAAGCCAGGAAGGACGGGGTTGGTGACAAGCGCCATCCGACCAGTTGGGCACGCCCGCACCCGCCCCGTCAGCCCAAATCCCACGCTCCCGCCCAAGCGCCTCGCCCTCACTTGCGTGCATTTTTGTGCACAAATTCTTGACCAGCCCAAATCCCTGCACATAACTGCACACATGGCCGTTGACCAAGAAGAGATCGCCCGTGCGCTTTCCCTCTCGCGCTCGACCGTGTCGCGCTCCCTCTCCGGGCACCCTGCGATCCACCCCGAGACCCGCGCCCGCGTGCTCGCCGTCGCCAACGACCTCGGCTACCGCATGCGCGAGCACAACCGCGGCCGCCGCGCCGCCCCGCAGCGCGTGGCCACCATCGGCGTGCTCATCGCCACCCAGTCCTTCGCGCACAGTCCCCACCCCGAGGCGGGCCAGGAAATGCTCGCCGGGCTCAGCGACGCCGCCTCCGCGCGCGACACGGTGCTCGACACCCACTTCATCCACCCCGAGGCCGCCGCCTCCCTCGCCGATCCCGAGGCGCGCCCCTCCGGCTGGCGGGACCGCCTCTGGCGCGGCGCCATCCTGATCTACCAACACGCCCCCGAGTCCGTCGCCGCCCTCGCCCGCGAGATGCCCGTCGTCTCCCTCGTCCACCAATACCCCGAGCCCTCCCTCGACTGCATCGACACCGATCCGGCCCACGGCATGGACCTGCTCGTCGCCCGCCTGCTCGCCGCCGGCCACCGGCGCATCGGCTTCGTCAACCGCGTCTACCGCGGCGCCCAGCCCTCCTGGATCTACGCGCGCTTCGCCGGCTACGTCCAAGCCCTCACCAAGCAGGGCCTGCCCTTCCTCCCGGACGCCGTGCTCAACGTGCTCTCGGGCCCCCGCACGCCTAACGAGGCCCTCGCCGACGCGATCCTCCGCATCCGCGACCAGCAGCGGGTCACCGCCTTCGTCTGCGGCGCCGACCACCAGGCCTTCATGGTCCAGCGCCTCCTCGCCGAGCGCGGCGCGCGCGTGCCCGCCGAGCTCTCCATCACCGGCTTCGACGGCACCCCCCTGCCCCCCGGCCTCCCCGAGCTCACCACGATCCGCAATCCCCTCCGCGAGATGGGCGTCGCCGCCTTTCGCCGCCTCTTCAACCGCATCCAGGACCCCGGCCAGCCCGTCCGGCACATCCTGCACCAAGGCAGGCTCGTCCCCGGCGCCACCGTCGCGCCTCCGCCCTGATTTCCCGCCGCCGCTTTCAAATCAACCTCGCCCCAAAATGAAACTCCGCCCGCCCTACGCTTACCCGGCCGCCGTCGTGCTCGGCTTCGCCCTGCTCGCCTCCCCCGCCTCCGCCACCGTCCTCTACTTCCAGGACTTCAACACCCCCAACTCCGCCACCCCGCTATCCACCTTCGGCTGGAGCACCTTTAGCGGCGGCACCCCGGCCCCCACCGTGGTCAGCTCGGGCACCACGACCGGCGGCATCTTCAACACCGAACGTGTCGCCCACATCAACCTCAACACCACCGACTCCGCCAGCAGCTGGTTCGGCGGCCTGCGCTACACCTATGGCACGGCCCTCCCCACCCTCGACCTCTCGCTGCTCTCCTTCACCGCCAATGTATACGCCGGCGGCAGCGTCGGCCCCCGCGGTGACGTCACCCTCCGCATCGAGTCCTCGGCCAACAACTGGATCGGCTGGACCATCTCCGGCACCACCCTCACCCAGACCAACGGCATCGTGGCAGGCGGCCTGCTCTCCCAGGCCACCCACTCGCTCGGCACCTTCAATCCCAACGCCACCTCCTTCAACCTCGTGCTCGCCTTCGCCAACGTCGGCACCTGGGGCAACGACTCGAGCAACATCATCGCGATCGACAACGTCAGCCTCCAGGTGATCCCCGAGCCCGCCTCCGCCGCCGCCCTCTTCGGCGCCCTCGCCCTCGGCGCCGCCGCCGCCCGCCGTCGCCCCCGCCCGCTGCGGGCGTGATGCACGCCCTCCCCGTCGCCCCTCCGTCCCGGATCTTCTCACCGCACCCTCCGACGCCCGGCCCCGCGCCCGCCCCACCATGCGCCCTCCGTCCATAGCCCGCTTTCTCGTCGCCGCGCTCGCGCTCTTCGCCTTCGCCCCGGCCGATCTTCCCGCCACGCCCGCCGCCACGCCCACGCCCCACGGCGGCGCCAGCTTCGCCGACGCCGCCAACCTCTCCGACGTCGGCTGGCGAAACTTCATCGGCCAGACCCGCGGCCGCGTCGCCAACCGCACCGGCCTCACCCTCGCCGGCCGCCCCCGGCTCCGCGCCGCCTTCCTCGCCATCGAGCCGCGCGACGCCGAAAACTGGTTCGCCGGCCTCGCCACCGACCTCAAGCGCCTGCCCCCCGGCGTATCCCCCGATCGGATACGCATCCGCGGCAAAGTCGCCGCCTCCAAGCCCGGCCCCGTCGTCGTCCGCCTCGAGTCCGCCCCCGGCCACTGGCTCGGCTTCGCCTTCACCGCCCACGGCAACGAGGAGTGGCTGAGCTTCGACTGGCCCCTCTCCGAGGCCATTTCCCAGGGCCGCTTCAATCTCGCCGCCGATGAGCTCCGCCTCGCCGTCGCCTTCCGCGACACCTCCGGCCCCGTCTGGTCCTCCCCCGGCGAAAACACCCTCTACGTCGCCGAGCTCTTCGTGACCGTCCAACCCTGAGGACCGCGCCCCTCCCGGCCACGCACCCGCCCCAGCCCCCGCCCCCCCGATCCCCTCCCCCTCTCCCCGCCCCATGCACCCCGCCCCGCCACCCGCTCCCCCGGCCCGCCCGCGCGCCTTCACCCTGATCGAGCTCCTCACCGTCATCGCCATCATCGGTGTGCTCGCCGGCATCCTCATCCCCGTCGTCGGCAAGGTCCGCGAGTCCGCCCGCGTCGCGCAAGGCGTCTCCAACCTCCGGCAGATCGGCGCGGCCGTGCACCTCTACGCCGCCCAAAACCGCGACCTCCTCCCCTACGGCACCGAATACAACGAAGGCGGCGCCGCCGTCACCGACTGGGCCCTCCGCCTCAGCGCCGGCTACATCGCCTCCGGCCTGCGCGCCGACTACGGCGGCGGCGTGCAGCGCCACCCGATCTTCACCGATCCGCTCGCCAGGATCACCAACCCCGCCGGCACCCTCCACTTCTCCGCCCACCCGCGGCTCTTCCCCCGCAGCGACCAGCCCGCCACCAACCCGCCCATGCGCATCGGCCAGCTCCGCCGCCCCGCCGAGCTCGTCATGGTCATGGACGCCGGGCAGGATCCCGCCAACGGCAACTCCCTCGCCCGCGCCATCAACGTGCCCGGCATCAACACCGTCTACAACCCCGCCTCCTCCACCCTCGACGACCCTGTCGCGATCACGGCGAACAACAACTCCGACACCACCTTCGGCGCCGGCTCCATCCGCTACCGCCTCCGCAACGACAGCGCCGCCAAGCTCCTCTTCGCCGACGGCCACGTCGCCATCTTCGCGCGCGGCGAGATCCGCAACCGCCACATTCAAGCCGAGTAAGTTCCCCATGCCCCGCTCCCTCCTCCGGGCCGCGCTCACGGCCCTCCTGGCCACCGGCTTGCCCCTCGCCTCCTTCGTCGCCGCCGCCCCGGCCGCCTCCTCCGCCCTCCCCCGCGTCGAGATCGTCGGCGAGCCCGGCTCATGGCGCCTCCTGCGCGACGGCCGGCCCTTTTTCATGCACGGCGTCGGCGGCGACGGCGACTACCGCAAGCTCGCCGCCATCGGCGGCAACATCGTCCGCACCTACAGCGCCACCGGCGTGGAGGACCAGCTGCATCGCGCCCGCGAGGCCGGACTCGCCGTGATGTTCGGCCTCTGGGTCGGCCACGAGCGCCACGGCTTCGACTACGCCGACCCCGTCCGCGTCGAGCGCCAGCGCCGCGCCGTCGTCGAGGCCGTGCTCGCCCACCGCGACAATCCCGACATCCTCCTCTGGGCCGTCGGCAACGAGATGGAAGGCGACGGGCGCAACCCCGCCGTCTGGCGCGAGGTCAACCACCTCGCCCGCCTCGTGAAGGAGCTCGATCCGCGCCCCGTGCTCACCGTCATCGCCGGCGCCGCCTCGCACAAGCTCGAGGCCGTGCGCGACCTCTGCCCCGACCTCGATCTCCTCGGCATCAACTCCTACGGCGGCCTCGGCGGCGTGCACCAACGCATGCTCGATCACGGTCCCCGCATCCCCTACGCGATCACCGAGTTTGGCGCCCGCGGCCCTTGGGAGAGCGGCCGCAGCGCCTGGGGTGTCGAGCTCGAGCAGACCAGCACCCAGAAAGGCGAGATGATCCTCGACGGCTGGCGCCGCCACATCGCCGCGCGGGAAGGCTGGTGCCTCGGTGGCTTCGCCTTCCGTTGGGGCTGGAAGCAGGAGGCCACCCACACCTGGTTCGCCCTCTTTCTCGACGACGGGTCCCCCACCGCGACGATCGATTACCTGCACCAGGCCTGGACCGGACGCTGGCCCGCCGAACGCGGGCCCGGCATCGAGCCGCTGCACCTTCCGGTCCTCGCGCGCCCCCTCTCCGCGGGCCGGCGCGTGCCCCTGAGCGTCACCGCCTCGACCGCCACCGGGCGGCCCCTGCGTTACGAATGGAGCGTGTGGGAGGAGAGCCGCGACCGGCGCGAAGGCGGCGACCGCGAGGCGCGCCCGGCCAAGGTCCCGGAGTCGATCGTGCAACGCGACCCCGCCTCGCCCGCCGCGGAGTTGATCGCGCCGCCGCCCGGCCGCTACCGCGTCTTCGTCACGGTGCGCGACCACGCCGGCCGCGCCGCCACCCACAACCTCCCCTTCCTGGTCGAGTAACCCCCGTCACAGCCCGAAAAACTCCCGCGCGCCGCGCGTCGTCCGCGCCGCCAGCTCCGCCAGCTCGAGCCCCAGCGCCGCCGCGGCCGCCTCCGCCGTGTGCCGCATCAAGGCCGGCTCGTTCGGCTTTCCCCGATGCGGCTCCGGCGTCAGGTAGGGCGCGTCCGTCTCCAACATCAGCCGCTCCACGCCCTGCGCCACCAGCGCCTCCCGCACCGCCCCGGCGTTCTTGTAGGTCAGCACGCCCGTGAACGACCCGCGCCCGCCGCGTCGCTGCAACTCCGCCATCTCGGCCGGCCCCTCGGTGAAGCAGTGAAACACCACGCGCTCCCAGCTCACGCCGCTGGCGTCGATCATCTCCACGCACTCCCGGAAGGCCCCGCGCGAGTGCACCACCAGCGGGCAACGCAGCCGCTCCGCCACCAGCAACTGCGCCGCGAAGGCCGCCCGCTGCCACCCGAAGATCCGCGCCGCCCGCTCCGGATCGTTTTTCGGCAGATGAAAGCGATCCAGCCCGCACTCGCCCAGCGCCACCGGACGCGCGCCCGTCCCCTGCCAAAAGACCTCCAGCTCCGCCAGCTCCTCGCTCCAACGCTCGTCCACCGAGCACGGGTGCAGCCCGACCGTGTAGTGGACCGCGCCCGCGTGCCGCTCGGCCAGGCCCCGGTAGCGCGCCCAGTCCTCCGTCGAGGTGCCGATCGTCACCACTTGCGTCACCCCCGCCGCCCGCGCCCGGGCCAACACGGCCTCGGTCTCGCCGCGTTTGTCGAAACTCTCCAGATGCGTGTGCGAATCGATCAACTCCAGGGACATGGTCTTCGGGGGAAAAAGCGGACAGCCTCGCCGCACGACGGCCTCCGACACACGGAAAAAAACGCGCCCAAGCCGGCTCACCCGCGCGCCCAAGGACGAGAATGGTCGGGGCGATAGGATTCGAACCTACGACCTCCTGGTCCCAAACCAGGCGCTCTACCAGGCTAAGCTACACCCCGATTCTCGTTGCGTGAGACAGGAGAAGGAGGCCGTGCCCCCGGGCGAGTCAACCCCCGGCTTGGCCTCCCTCTTGCCGCTAAGCCGGCGACACACCTGTTTATCGACAAGTCGCCGCCCTCCTGCCGGCATCGACCCCCACGATGATCGAAGTCGAGAACCTCACCCGCGTCTTCCGCACCTACAAAAAGCCGCCCGGCTTCTGGGCCGGCGTGCGCGGGCTTTTCCACCGCGAATACGTCGAGCTGGCGGCCGCCAACGACGTGAGCTTTTCCATCGGCGAGGGCGAGTTCGTCGGCTTCCTCGGGCCCAACGGCGCCGGCAAGACCACCACGCTCAAGATGCTCTCGGGGCTCATCTACCCGACCTCCGGGCGCGCCCGCGTGGCCGGCTTTGACCCCTCCCGCCGCGAGAGCGCCTACCGGCGCATCTTCGCCCTCGTGCTCGGCCAGAAAAACCAGCTCTGGTGGGACCTCCCGGCCCAGGAAAGTTTTCTCCTCCTCCGCCACATCTACTCCCTCCCCGCCGCCCAGTATCGCGAGACCCTCGACGACCTCGTCGACCTGCTCGGCGTGCGCCACAAGCTCGGCACCATGGTCCGCGAGCTCTCCCTCGGTGAGCGCATGAAGATGGAGCTCATCGCCGCCCTGCTCCACCGGCCGCGCGTGCTCTTCCTCGACGAGCCCACCATCGGCCTCGACGTCGTCTCGCAAAAAGCCGTCCGCGCCTTCCTCCGCGACTACAACCGCCGCCACCGCACCACCATCCTCCTCACCAGCCACTACATGGCCGACATCCAGGAGCTCTGCGACCGCGTCATCGTGATCGACAAGGGCCGCAAGATCTACGACGGCTCGCTCGAGCGCCTCGAGTCCGTCGGCGGCAAGAAACGCATCGTCCGCTTCCGCCCGCTCCAGGTCCCCTTCCCCGGCCTCACCGAGCTCGCCGACGGCAAGGCCGAGGCGACCGAGGACGGCGAGGTCATTCTCCACGTGCCCTCCGCCGACGTGGTGTCGATCACCGGCCGCATCCTCGCCGCCGGCCCCGTGGCCGACATCTCGATCTCCGACGTGCCGCTCGAGGACATCATCGCCGACCTCTTCGGCCGAGGCTGAGCCGCCCTCCTCACCCGGCGCGCTTGGCCCAGCGCGCCGCCAGCGCCCCGTGGATCGAGAGCTGGAGGGGATGATAGATCAACAGGGGCAACAAAATCAGGCCCGTGCGCGGGTCGCCGCCAAAGATCACCCCCGCCAGCGGCACGCCCGAGGCCAGCGTCTTTTGCACCGCGCAAAACTCCGCCGCGATCGCGTCCCCCGGGGCCAGCCCCGCCGCGCGCACCAGCCCGCGCGTGGCCGCCGTCGCCAGCACAAACAGCCCCAGCGCGATCGCCAGCGCCTCCAGGGGCAGCAGCACGCCGTGCCGCGTCCACACCTCCGCCTGCGCCGCATCGCAAAAAGCCGCGAACACGATGAACAAAATCAGGCAGGTGCTGAGCGTCCCCAGTCCCTTCTTCCGCGCCGCCGCCCAGTCCCCGATCCCACGCCGCAGCAGCTGCCCCGCCAGAAAGGGCAGCACGATCAAGCGGATCAACTCCCACAGCACCCGGCCCACGTCGATCCCGCCCCCCTGCGCGCCCGCCGCAAGCCCCTGCGACCCGAGCGCCAGGGCCAGCAACAGGGGCGTGAGCACCACGCCGAGCAGGCTGGAGAGCACCGCGTTGCAGATCGCGCCGGCCGTGTTGCCGCCCGCCGCCGCGGTCAGCACCGCCGCCGACGAGATCGTCGAGGGCAGCACGCTCAAAAACACCAGCCCCAGTCGCAGCTCCTCCGGCAGCCAGCGCCCGAACAGCAGCGCCGCCGCGAGCCCGATCAGCGGGAACCCCGCGAAAGTCATCCCCTGCACCACCGCGTGCAGCCTCGTCTGGCCGAGCGCCGCGCGTATCGCCGCCGTCGGCAGCAGCAGACCCTGGATCAAAAAGATCAAGCCGACGCCGAGGCGCGTCGTCAGCTCGGGCCGCAGCCAGCCCCCGCGGCTGGCGATCTCGGGCGCCACCCAGGCCAGCGCGAAGACCACCGGCAGGAGGCAGACAAACCACTGCTGTGCCCAGACTCGGCGAAACATGCCCCGCAGGCTAAGGAGGAGGCCACCCCGCGCGACAGCCCAAAGCGCGGGTGTTTTGGGCGTCTCCCTCGTCTCCCCTGGCCCGCACGGAGCCGCCCCGGCGCGAGCGGCTTCGTGCTGACCTGAAAAAGCTCGCCGAGCGGCCGGGATTGCCCGCCCCGCAAGCCCCGCTTGACTCCCCTTCCGACTCTCCCCCTCCGCTCCCCTCCATGAAAAAAGCCGCCATCCTCCAAAAGCTCAGCACCGAAAAGGTCGTCGCCCTCATCCGTGCCGACAACCCCGACGGTCTGCTCGACTGCGCCAAGGCCCTCGCCGCCGGCGGGCTCACCTCCATCGAGCTCACCATGACCACGCCCGGCGCCATCCGCATGCTGGAGAAAGCCAGCGCCGAGCTGCCCGATTTTCTTTTCGGCCTCGGCACCGTGCTCGACGCCGAGACCGCCCGCGCCGGCATCCTCGCCGGGGCCAAGTTCATCGTCACCCCGGCGCTCCGCCCCGATGTGATCACGCTCTGCCAGCGCTACTCGGTGCCGATCTTCGCCGGCGCGCTCACGCCCACCGAAGTCATCAACGCGTGGGAGATGGGCGCCGATGCCGCCAAGGTTTTCCCGGCCGAGTTCTTCGGTCCCGCCTATATCAAGTCGCTCAAGGCCCCGCTCCCGCAGGTGGAGCTCGTGCCCACGGGCGGTGTCACCGCCGAAAACGTGGGCGAGTTCATCAAGGCCGGCGCCTTCGCCACCGCCGCCGGCAGCTCGCTCGTCGAGGCCAAGGCGCTGAAGGAGAAAAACTGGGCGGCCATCACCGCCAAGGCCCAGGCCTTCGTCAAAGCCGTCGCCGCCGCGACCGCCAAGTAAGCGAGCCGCAGGATCTGTCTAGGGTCGCGTCTGGCGGGCCTCTTCGGCAAAGGCCCGCCAGCCCTCCGCCGCCGACTGGCCGGGGCGCAGGCGCAAAGGGTAATCGGAGCCAAACAACACCTGCTCCGGCCGCACACTCACGCCGCGCATCGCCCAGGCGGCCTCGCCGTAGATCAGCGGCGCCGCCGCCGTGTCGACCCACACGTTGGGCAGATCGCGCACGTCATAGCCGCCGGCCCAGTGCGCGAGCACAAACTCCACCCGCGGCCAGGCCCGCGCCAGCGCGCGAAAATCCTCCTCGGGCGTCAGCACCTTGCCGGGATAAGGTTTCGCGCGCGGCTCGGTGACGTGGAGATTCACCCGCCAGCGCCACTCCTCGGCGAGCGCGAGCGCCGCCCGCATCCCCTCGCTCTCCACGCTCGCGCCGACGCTGTGCGGCGAGAGTTCGCCCAGCCCGGCGAGCCCCTCGTCGCGCGCCCGCCGCAGCTCCGCGCGAATCTCCGCCGCCGGCGCCCCCGGCTGCACCGTCGCCCAGGCCTCGAGCCGGTCCGGGTGCGCGTTTACCCAGCGCGCCATCGCCCGGTTGTGCCAGGCGCAGGTCTCGGGCCGCTCCCAATACCAGCCGAGCAACACGGCTCGGGCCACGCCGGCCGCGTCCATCGCGCGCAGCAACTCGTCCACCTCGGGAAACTCCTGCACCGGCGAGCCGTCGCGCCGCGTGCGCACGCACATGCGCGCCCAGGCCGGCTCGCCCTGCGCCGCCGCCCAGGCCGCCGGATCGCGGTTCAGCTCGGACGGGTAGAGATGGACGTGATGATCGACCAGCGACACGGGCACAGAGCAAGCCGCGCCCTCGCCCGGAGGCAAGAGCGCGGACCGCGCGAAGGCGCCGGCGTGGCGGCGGGGGCTCAGCCGACCTCAGCTCTCCGCGCGCTTCTGCGCGTCGGCCTCGATCAGGGCCTTCACGCGGTCGAGCTCGGCCTTCACCGCGGCCTTCACGCCCTCGAGCTCGGCGGCGTTTTTCACCGGGGCCTTGGCGAAGACGTAGAACTTCATCTTCGGCTCCGTGCCCGAGCCGCGCGCGGCGAAGGTGTAGCCGTTGGCGAGGGTCACGAGGTAGAGGTCCTGCTTGGGCACGAGTTCGCCGTCGGCGTCGCGGATATCCTGCCGGCCGAAGTCCTCGAACTTGGTCACGGCCACGTCGCCGAAGGCCTTGGGCGGCTCGGCTCGGTAGGTCTCGAGGATGCGCTTGATCTTCGCCGCGCCGCTCGCGCCCTCGTAGTAGAGGTTGATCACGCCCTCGAGGAAGAAGCCGGTGCGCAGGTAGATCTCGTCGAGATACTCCGGCACGGTGAGGCCGCGGCTCTTCACGTGGGCGCAGAGCTCGGCGAGCATGAGGCAGGCGGAGTTGCCGTCCTTGTCGCGCACGAGGTCGTTGGCCAGGTAGCCGTAGCTCTCCTCGGTGCCGAAGAGGTAGAAGGTGGAGAACTCCTGCAGGAGCTTGGCGCGGCTGGCGAAGGGCGTGGCGTTGTAGTCGAGCGCGACGCCGTGCTTGGCGAGGTAGCCGGCGCGCAGCTGGTCCTCGTAACCGCGGATCTTGGCGGCGATCCACTTGAAGCCGGTGAGGGTGTTGACGACCTTCACGCCGTGGGAGCGGGCGATCTCGTCCTGGAGCGCGGTGGTGACGAAGGTTTTCACGAGCGCGGCCTTGTCGGTCCCGGCCTTGGGGATGATGCCGAGCTCCTTGTAGCGGGAAATCCGATACTCGGTCATCAGCGCGCCGATCTGGTTGCCGGTGAGGAGATGCATCTTGCCGTCCTTGCCGCGCACCGCCGCGCCCATGCGGTCGCAGTCGGGGTCGGTGGCCATCACGAGATCGAGGCCCTTCTCGTCGGCGAGTTTCACCGCGAGGGCGAGCGCCTCGGCGTTTTCGGGGTTGGGCGACTTGACGCTCGGGAA
>JAUVVA010000081.1 GCA_030604905.1 Verrucomicrobiota bacterium
CGATCTTGATCTTGAAGCCCTCCTCCTCGACCGCGAATTCGGTGAGGTCGGAGCGCTGCATGAGCTCGATGAGTTGCTTGATTTGTTTGAGGTCCAAGGGAGGGCCTGGGTTGAGTTGAAGTGCGGTGAACGGGGGTTTAGACCGTGCCGGATGAGTCCGCGTTCAATGATTGGGGCCCGGGCGAAAGCAAACCCCAATTTTCGAGGCGATTTTGGCCGAAAATCAGGGGAAAAATGTAAAAAGAGGCCGGAATTTTGGTTAAATCGGCCGGTTTTTGCCTTAACTAGCGGGCTCTGTTAGAGGGCAACGGACGCTCGTCTGGCTCCTAGCGGGCGGGGGCGAGGGCCGGATTTTTGGCCAAAACCAGCCTAAAACGGGCGGTTTCCGGGGCAAAAGCGGCAAAAGCGCGGTGTTTTTGCCCCGAGGCGTCGTGAATAGCCTCCGCCGCGGACGGTCGCTGATCACGGCAGGGCCGCAGGGCCATGCGTTCGCGCGAGAACACGCCGAACAGTGAGGCCTTTCCCCTTCCCAGCCGCGGTGCCGGGATTTGACGTGGCATCCCGCGGTCGCGGGACCCGTGGGTGCGGAACATGGGCGGGACGCCCATGCCACTCCAATCCGGCTCCAGCTTGATTGAAAATGCCCTACACCCGGACGGGGGCGCCGGCGGCCTCGGACTCGAAGCAGGCGTCGAGCACGCGCTGGATCTGGCTGCCGCGGGCGAAGTCGGGCTGCGCCTCGGGGTGCTCCGGCCCGCCGGCGCGGATCGCGGCGATGAAGCGCTGGTGGTTGTTGGGCGTGGGGTCGGCCTTCACGTCCTCCCACTTCGCCTGGGCGATGTCGGCGCCGACGAAGGCTTTATAGACATCGGTGCCGAGATCGGAGTCGAAAGAGAAGGCGCCCTTGGTGCCGTGCAGCTTGAGCGCGAGGCGGTTCGGGTGGCCGGTGGCCCAGCGGGTGGTGTGGATCACGCCGAGCGCGCCGTTGGCGAACTCGACCTGCATCACGGCGCTGTCGTTGGCGTCGAGCACGTAGTCGCCGATGCGGTTCTTGGGGGCCTTGGCGAAGGCCTTGAGTCGGGCGAAGACCTTTTTCACGGGCACGCCGGCGCCAAAGGTGGCGAAGTCGACGATGTGCACCCCGACGTCGCCGAGCACGCCCTTCGAGCCGTGCTTGGTGGAGAGACGCCAGAGCCAGGCCGGCGTGGTGCGCCAGTCACCCCAGATCGGAGAGCTGAGCCAAGTCTGCAAGTAGCTGGCCTCGACGTGGCGGATCTCGCCGATCTCACCCGAGCGCACGCGGGTGGCGATGGCCTGGAGGCCGGCCCAGTCGCGGTAAGAAAAGTTCACCATGGCGACGGTGCCCGCCTTCTTGGCGGCGGAGACCATGCGGCGGGTCTCGCTGTGGTCGAGGCCGAGGGGTTTTTCGCAGAGGACGTGTTTGCCGGCCTTGAGCGCCTTGATCGAGAGCGGCGCGTGGAAGGCGTCGGGGGTGACGTTGGAGATCGCGTCGCACGGGCAGTCGCGCAGCAGGGCGGCGAAGTCGGTGAAACAGCCGGCGGCGGGGATGCCGTGTTTTTGGGCAAAGGCCTGCACGCGGGCGGGGTCGATGTCGCAGGCGCCGACCAGCTCCACGCCGGGGATTTCCTTGTAGAGGTCGGCGTGGCGGTTGGCCATGCCGCCGGTGCCAAGGATGGCGACGCGGACGGGCTTGGGCGCGGCGGAGGCTTTGATTTTGCGGGCGGGGGCGGCTTTTTTGGCGGGCTTGGCGGAGGGCATGGAAGGGGGACGGAGGGGAAGTCGAAGGAGGAAGGTCGAAAGTCGAAAGGTCGTCAGCGGCGCGCCCAGGGGAGCGCGAGGAGAGCGGATCTTGGGAGGCGAGCGAAGCGAGGGGTGGCGACGTTCAACCTGGGACCTGCGACTTTCGACGGTTTGCGACTCGGCGGTTTACTTGTGCCCCTCGGTCGGGCGCTCGGCGGCTTCGGGGTCGGGCGGGAGGGGTTCGAGGGGCTTCATGTTGGGGGCTTGGTCTTTGATGCGGAGACCGGAATGGGCCCAGCGCACGCCATTGGCGATGACCTGCTGCACGAGGGGATTGTGGTAGGTGGGGTAGGTCTCGTGCCCGGGGCGGAAGTAGAAGATGTTCCCGTTACCCCGCCGCCAGGTGGCGCCGGAGCGGAAGACCTCGCCGCCGGTGAACCAGCTGATGAAGATCAACTCGTCCGGGGTCGGGATGCCGAAGGGCTCGCCATACATCTCCTCGGCCGGGAGCTCGATGTAGGGCGGCAGGCCGCGCGCGATGGGGTGCGAGGGGCAGGTCACCCAGAGGCGCTCCTTGTCGGTCGCCTCGCGCCAGGTGAGCGAGCAGGTGTCGCCCATGAGCGCCTTGAAGATTTTCGAGTAGTGGCCGCTGTGAAGGACGATGAGGCCCATGCCCTCGAGCACGCGGCGGCGGACCTTGGCGACGACGGCGTCGGACACGTCGCCGTGCGCCATGTGGCCCCACCAGGTGAGGACATCGGTTGCGTCGAGCACGGCGTCGGTGAGGCCGTGCTCGGGCTCGTCGAGCGTGGCGGTGCGCACGGCGAAGTCGCCGCCGCCGAGCCGCGTGAGCGCGTCGGCGATGGTCTGGTGCATGCCCTGCGGGTAGAGCTTGGCGACCTTGGGATTCTTTTTCTCGTGGCGATATTCGCCCCAGACGGTGACGCGGATGGCGGTTTGGGTGGAGGTGGACATGGCGAGGGTAAAGGGAGTGGGACAGCGCGCAGGCGAAAGGTGGCGCGACTCCAGAGAGTAGAACAAAAGCCGGGGCTTGCTCCAAGGGCGGCGTGTCGCATTTTCGGGAAAAAATAATACTTTTCCGATGCGCACCGAAGCCAGGTCGAGCGAAGGGGGAGAGAGCGAGGAGGGGGGCGAAGCGCGAGCGCGGGCGGACTTGGCGCTGCGTTTTGCCACGGCGGCGGAGTGGCTGGCGGCGGAGCCGGCGCGGCTGCGGCGGGCGCGCAGCGTGGGGCTGCACCGGCGCTGGCCGCGGGCGCATTTTCACCCAACGCCGGAGTTGTTTGTGCAGCTCGGCGGGGCGACGCGTTTCGAGGGCCCGGAGCAGCGCTGGGAATTGCCCGCGGGCGAGGTGGGCCTGATGCCGCGCGGGGTGCCGCACGCGGAGACGCCGCTCGATCGGGCCACGCCCTACGAGATAACGGTGGCCTGCCAGGGGCGGAGCGGCTTCACGCTCATCCGGGCCCACGCGCCGAAAGATGCGGCGGGCGCGGGGCCGGCGGGCGCGGGCGGGCGGCGCATCACGCCGCTCGTGGTGGTCTCGGTGCCGAGCGAGCGCGGGCGCGACGCGTTTCGCTACCTCGACGAGGCGGAGCGGGCCTGGGCGGGCGGCGAGCGCGGGCCGGCCGGCGAGGTGGCGGTGGATCTGGTGCGGGTGTTTTTGCGCGTGGTGGCGGAGGAGGCGCGGCGCGCGGGGCCGGCGGCGCGGCGTTTCTCCCCGATGGTGGAGGCGGCGCGGGCGGTGGTGCGTTCGCACCTGGCGGATCCGCGGCTTTCGGTGGATTGGCTGGCGCAGGCGGCGGGTTGCTCGCCGGATCATCTCACGCGGCGCTTCCGCGCGGAGACAGGCAGCTCTGTGGTGGCCTGGGTGACGGGCGAGCGCGTGGCGCTGGCGCAGCGTCTGCTCGCCGAGGGCAAGTATCAGGTGGCCGAGGTGGGCTGGGCCTGCGGCTTCGCGCAGCCCTCGTATTTCATCCGGGTCTTCCGGGCGCGCACGGGCATGACCCCGCTCGCGTGGAGGCGGGCGCGGGCCGGTGCGGGGCTCTTGTAGGGGCGGGGGAGAGGGAAGGAGAGGGCGTGAGGTCACGCCCTCTCCTTCACGAGCCGATCTCCGCCACCGTCTCTAGGCGGAGGGCGACACGGGCACTGGCGCGGGTCTGCGCCAGATCGACCACGAAGCGCGCTTCCCAGTCGTTGGCCTCGGCGGGGTCGATGAGCACCTGCGCGATGCGCCACTCGGCCGCGCCGGCCGCGGCCTCGTCGAAGTGCGTGTGCTCGGCGGCGCGGCCGGCGGGGTCGAGCCGGAAGCGCTCGCGGGCGGCGGCGTGCGCGGCGAAAAGTTTTTCGAGTCGCTTGGCCTCGGCGGCGAGCGTCTCGTCGGGCGCGTCGTCGGGCAGGACGCGCGTGGCGGCCGCCTCCCAATCGCGCGCGGCGGCGTCTTGCAGCAGGAGATGGATCGCGGTGCGCGCGGCGCGGCGCCGGGCGGCGGGATCGCGGGTGAGGTCGCGGGCGGCGGCGGAGCCGAGTTTTTTCTCGGGGGCCGAGTCGGTAAGGCCGGGCAGGAGCCCGGCGGTCCCAGGGGAGGAAAGCTTTTCCCACTCGTCGATCAGGCTGCGGTCGATGCCGCGGACCAGCTCCTCGAAGTGCGACTCGAGTTCGAGCACGGGCTCGGTCTTGGCGGCCTGCGGCACGGTCTGGGCCAGGACCTTCCACACCTGCATGAGGTGGCGGAGCAGAAGGCCCTCGGCGCGCTCCAAGCCGTAGTCGCGCACGTAGTCGGAGAAGCCCATGAAGCGCTCGTGCATCTCGCGCGCGATCGACTTGGGGCGCACGTTTTCGTTGCCCACCCAGGGGTGCGCGGCGGCGAAGGCGTTAAAGGTGTCGTAGAGAAAATCGCGCAGGGGCTTGGGGTGCTCGATCTGCTCGAGCTTCTCCATGCGCTCCTCGTAGGGCACGTCCTGCGCCTTGAGGCGGGCGAGCTCCTCGCCTTTGGCCCGGCTCACCTGCGCGCGGAGGATCTGCTCGGGGTCCTCGACGATGGCCTCGCAAAGCGTGAGCACGTCGAGCGCGTAGTCGGGTGACTCGCGGTCGAGCTTTTGCAGGGTGTCGATCAGGTAGAGCGAGAGCGTCTGGTGAAGGGAGAAATCGTCCTGGAGGGCGAGGTTGACCTGCAGGCGCCGGCCGGAGGGCTGTCGTGGGATGATGGATACGATGCCGCGCTCGAGCAGGGCGCGGAAGAGCTGCCAGGCGCGCCGGCGGTGGGCTTTTTTCTTGGTGTCGGTCTCGTGGCTGTCGGCGATGAGGCGGCGCATCTCGCGACAGCCGTCGGCCTCGCGCGCGAGGACCTGGAGGAGCATGCTGTGCGTGACCTGGAAGCGCGAGACGAGCGGCTCGGCGGGCGCGGTCTGGAGGCGCTCGAGGGTTTTTTTGTCCCAACCGAGCGCGCCTTCGGGGGCGGATTGTTTGACGAGTTTCTTTTTCTTCGAGGGATCGGCGGCGGCCTTTTGCTCGGCGCGGAGGTTGGCGATCACCCACTCGGGCGCCTGCACGACCACGTGGCCGATGTCGTCAAAGCCCTTGCGACCGGCGCGACCGGCGATCTGCCGAAAGTCGCGCACGCTGAGGGTGGCGGCCTTGGTGCCGCCGTATTTCCAGAGCTGGGTGAAAACGACGGTGCGCAGCGGGACGTTGATGCCGACGCCGAGGGTGTCGGTGCCGCAGATCACCTTGAGCAGGCCTTTCTGCGCGAGCTGCTCGACGAGGATGCGGTAGCGCGGGAGCAGGCCGGCGTGGTGCACGCCGATGCCGTGGCGCAGCCAGCGTTTCAACTCGCGACCGTAGGGACTGGTGAAGCGCGCGCCCTCGAGCGCGGCGGCGAGGGCGGCTTTTTCCTCCTTGGTGCAGATGGCGAGGCTGGTGAGGTTTTGCGCGGTCTCGGCGGCGGCGCGCTGGGTGAAATGCACGAGGTAGGCGGGCACGCGGCGCTCGAGGAGGAGTTGCTCCACGCGCTCGGCAAGCGGGGTCTCGGACCACTCGTAGTGAAGCGGCACGGGGCGGCGCTCGCTGCGCACGACGGCGACCGAGACGCCACTGCGGCGCTCCAGCTCGCGCTCGATCGTGCGGGTGTCGCCGAGCGTGGCCGACATGAGGAGGAAGCGGCTGCGCGCGAGGGCGACGAGCGGCACCTGCCAAGCAACGCCGCGCTCTTGGTCCGAGTAGTAGTGAAACTCGTCCATGATCACCACCGAGAGGTCGGCCTCGTCGCCGCGGGCGAGGGCTTGGTTGGCCAAAATCTCCGCGGTGCAGCAGAGGATGGGGGCGGAGGGGTTTACGGTGGCGTCGCCGGTCATCATGCCGACGCGCTCGGGGCCGAAGTCGCGACAGAGGGCGAGGAACTTCTCGTTCACGAGCGCCTTGATCGGGCAAGTGTAGACGGAGCGTTTGCCGCGCGAGAGCGCGAAGAAGTGGGCGGCGGCGGCGACGAGGGATTTGCCGGATCCGGTGGGCGTATTCAGGATCACATGACGTCCGGCGAGCAGCTCGAGCACGGCCTCCTCCTGCTCGGCGTAGAGCTCGAGCCCCTTGGCGGCCATGGCGTCGAGGAAGCGCGAGAGAAGCGCGTCGTCGTTGGCCGCCTCGGCAAGGGTGAGGGGTGCGAGGGGAGGAGTCGTCATCGTCGGAGACGATGAAATGACGAATGACCAATGACCAATGACGAATGTTTGGGCGTCGGTGGGCGGCTGACCTGGTCGCTACAAGCGCCCGGCCCACTCGCGGGCGAGGGTGGGGGCGAGCAGGGCGCCCTTGGAGCCGAGGCCGTTGAACACGCCTTCGCGACCCTCGCGGCCGGGCAGCCAGGCGCTGCGGGGCGCGCGGTCGGGCGTGGTCATGCGTTGGCCGGAAAGCACCGCGACCTCGCGCCACGACAGGTCGGCCAACTGGCGACGCACGCTCGCGCGCAGGGCCTCGCGACGCGGCTCCCGCTCCGCCTCCTCGCGCACAAAGCTCGCACCGGCCCAGGCGCGGTCCGCGCCGAGCGGCAGGATCCACACACCGTCGTGGCGCACCACATCCGTGCGCCAGGTTCCGCGGGTGGCGGCGGCGGGATCAACGGCCAGTTCAAGGGTCTCGCCGCCCACCGGGCGCAGCTCGGGGAGTCGCGTCTCGGCAGCCCCCACGCACCAGATCACCGGGCCGGGCCAGGCAGCGACGGCGGCATCGCCCGGGGCGACGCTTGCCTCGCTCAGGCGACCCTGGGAGAGCCAGCGGCGGCGGCCGGCGGCGATAAGCGCCGGCAGATCCACGCGCCACGCGCCGTCGATCTCGGCAAAGTCGGGCGAAAGCCCTTCCGGGCGCAGCCAAGGGGAGAGTTCTCCGCGCTCCGTCTTGGCGCGCACCAGCTCCGCCTCCGCGAGATTACGCCAGCGGCGGCGTATCCGGAGATCGGTGACAAGCGGCAGGCCCCAGGCGCTTTCGAGGTCGCGAAACGTCGCGCGGGCGAAGGCCGATTTTTCCGCCCAACCCGGAGCCGCGACCCAGCGTTCGCCGGTGACGGGGTTGACGAGGCCGGCGCCCACGCGCGAGGCGGCGGCGGCATGGCCGGGATCGACGATCTCGAAGGCGCGGCCGGCACGTTCCAGCTCCCAGGCGAGCAGGGTGCCGGCGAGGCCCTGCCCCACGATCAGCACCGGCGGGCGGACGGCGCTCATCGGTGGCTCAAAGCGCGCGGGCGGCGTGGAGGGCGGCGCCGACGATGCCGGCGTCGTTGCGGAACTGGGCGGGCACGATACGTGTGCGAATCTGGAGGTGCGGGAACCACTTGTCGTGGTCGGCGCTGATGCCGCCGCCCGCGATGATGAGGTCGGGCCACACGAGGTCCTCCAGTTCGCGGAGGTATTGGCTCACCTCGGCGGCCCAGGCGGGGTAGTCGAGGCCGCGGCGTTCCTTGGCGGCGCCCGAGACAAATTTTTCCCAGGATTGGCCGTCCTTCTTCAGGTGGCCGAATTCGGAATTTGGATACAGAAGACCGTCGATGAGGAGGGCGGAGCCCACGCCGGTGCCGAAGGTGAGCATGAGCACGGCGCCCTTGACGTCGCGCCCCGCGCCGAAGGCGGCCTCGGCGAGGCCGGCGGCGTCGGCGTCGTTCACCAAGCTGACCTCGGAGCCGACGATGCGTTCGAACTCGGCGGCGGCGTCGAGACCGACGAAGTCGGGGTGGAGATTGGCGGAGGTGCGCAGGTAGGGGCCTTGGACGACACCGGGGAAGCCGACCCCGATGGGGCCCTTCCACTCGAAGTGGGCGGCCATGCGCGCGAGCGCATCGCCCATGTCGGCGGGCGAGAGGCGCGCCGAAGTTTGGAGGCGATGCCCAGGGGCGAGCACTTCACCGGTTTTGGTGTCCACGGGCGCGCCCTTGAGCGAGGTGCCGCCGATGTCGATGCCGAGAACTTTCATGGGATGGGAAAAAGATAGGGGGAAAGAGACGAATCTGGACCACAGATGGCACAGATATTCACAGATGGATCAGTCGCGGACGATGCGCTTCACGCCGAGCTCGGCGTGTTTGAAGTTCACTAGAATCGCCAGATTGAGGCCGGTGATTGCAAGGTAACCCGTCATCTTGGCGAGATGCGTCGGCGTGAAGACCTCGGCCACCTTTGGATCGACGATCACCTTCTCATCGACGATCAGATCCGGAATCAGACGACCGATGAGCACGCCGTCGTAGTGGACCGGGAAAGCCTTTTGCTGCTCCACGCTGTGCCCGCGCTTTCGCAGCTCGATCACCAAGGCGTTTTCGTAGATCTTCTCGTCCAGTCCGGGTTTCAGTTCATTAAGCACTCGCATCGCTGCGCCAATGATCGAGTAGCTAAGGTCACGGTGAATCCCATCACTGTCTTTATCTGTGCCCATCTGTAAGATCTGTGGTTAAAACCCTCCCCGCTGAATCACTCAGCCTTTGCAGCCGCAGTTGTGGTTGCCGCAGCCGCCTTCGCCTTGGTTGCCGCCTTCGCCGCGCGCGTCGCCGTGGGCGTGGCCGTGGTCGCACTCCTCCTTGGTCGCCTCGCGCACGCCGAGCACCTCGACCTCAAACTCCAGGTCCACGCCGGCGAGCGGGTGGTTAGCGTCGAGGAGCAACTCTTCGCCCTCGACCTTCACCACGGTGACAATGGGCGCGAACTGGTCGGAGCCGGCGCGAAACTGGTCGCCGGGCTTGATCTCGCCCTCGACCGGCAGGAGCGAGCGCAGCACGCGCTGCACCTGCTCCGGGTCATGCTCGCCGTAGGCCTTGGCCGCGGGCACGCCGATGGTCGCGCGCGTGCCGGCCGCCAGCCCCCGCAGCCCCTCCTCGAGCCCCTCGACGATTTGCCCGGCGCCCTCGAGAAACGAAACCGGGTCACCGCCCAGCGAGGCATCGATGACCTGCCCGCGCGTGTCGCGCAGCGTGTAATGAAAAGTGACGACGTTTCGGCTCATGAAGGACCGACCGGAGCAGAGCCGCCCGCAACCGCCAAGCGCCGACTATCGGATACCTCCTCCGCCGCCTCCGGTAGCTCCCCGGAGCCTTGATCGGGTAAAAGCTCGTCGCTTGGACGCGGAAAGCCTTTCGCTCGCTCTCTAAGCGTTTTTCGGTAGTTCAGCAAACACCGCCATGTCTTCAATCGCCGCCCCTCGCCGCGTCACGCTTCGCCTTGCCGTCGCCGCTCTGACTCTCGCCTGCACCCTCTGGGGGCGCGCCTCTGCCACGCCGCTTCCCGGTCTCTCCCTTTCAGCGGCCTCCCTCGACCCCGCCTATACCCCGGGTGTGTTCGATTACACGGCCTCTCTTCCGACCTACCTTTCCGGCGTGGCTCTGCTGCCCGTTCGTCCGTCGGTGTCGCACCGCTTGTTCGACTCCTATCGCGAGCTTTTTCCGGGCTCCACGCTGGCGGCGGGCAACGGCTTCTCGGCCGTCTTGCGGCGCGACGGTAGCGCCGTGAGTTGGGGCGCGGTTCCCGCCGGAATCGAATCGTCCCTGACCCTGGCGACCGATCTCGTTTCCCTATCCGCGGGCCAGTCCCACGTGCTGGCCCTACGCCGGGACGGCAGCGTCGCCACTTGGGGCACGGGCCTCGCCGTCACGGAGCCTGTTCCCGCCCAAGCCGCCTCGGGAATTGTCGCCGTCGCCGCCGGCGGTTTCCACAACCTGGCCCTTACCGCCAACGGCGCGGTGCTGGCCTGGGGCGCGCAAAACACCGTGCCGCCCGAGGCGCAGAGCGGGATCGTCGCCATCGCCGCCGGTCATACCCATAATCTGGCCCTCACCGCTTCCGGAGCCGTGCTGGCCTGGGGCTTCAACCTCGTCGGTGAAACCCAGGTGCCCGTTGCCGCTCAGAGCGAGGTGATCGCAATCTCCGCCGGCGGCTCCTCCAGCCTCGCGCTGAAACGCGACGGCAGCGTGGTGGCCTGGGGCGCGGCGACGAACAATCTCACCGCCCACGCCGCCGGCCTGCGCGACATCGTCGCGATCGCGTCGCGCTCGGGGAACCACTTCGCCCTGCGCGCCGACGGTCGCGTGATCGCCTGGGGTGATTCGGCCAATGGTCTGACCAACCCGCCCTCGGCCGCCTTGTCCGGCGTAGTCGCGCTCACGGCCGGTGGGGGCCACGCCGTGGCGCTCAAACGCGACGGCAGCCTCGTCGCCTGGGGCTCCAGCGCGTCGGGCCTTTCCACGCCGCCCGCCACAGCCACCAATCTTGCGACGCCCGTCTCCGCGCCCCGCTTTCTCGCCCCCGGCGTCAACGTCGCCGAACTCCACGTCCTCGCGCCGACCGACAACGCGATCCGCCGCACTCCCCTCGCGGCCGGCTTCCTTTTTTCCGCCGTCATCCAGGACGACGGCAGCCCCGCGCTCTGGCGAAACGTCGCGCTCGGCGACCTGACGCCTCCGCCCGGGGCGACCGACCTCGTGGCGCTGGCCGCCGGCAACAACCACGTCCTCGCACTCCGCTCCAACGGCGACTTGGTCACCTGGGGCTCCGACCTCTATGGCGTGCTCAACGTGCCCGCCGCCGCCTCGGGCAACATCACGGCCGTGTCCGCCGGCCTGTATCACTCCCTCGCGCTCAAAACCGACGGCGGCGTCCTCGCCTGGGGTTACGACAACTTCGGCCAAGCCACCGTCCCCGTCGCCGCGCAGTCCGAGGTCACGGCCATCGCCGCCGGCGCACAGTTCAACCTCGCCCTGAAGAAAAACGGTGCGGTGCTCGCTTGGGGCGCGAACGCCTCCGGCCAAAGCACCGTTCCCCTCGCCGCGCAATCCGGCGTGGTGGCCATCGCCGCCGGCAACAACCACGCGCTGGCCCTGAAGACCAACGGCGCCGTGGTCGGCTGGGGCGACAACGCCTTCGGTCAATTGAACATGCCCGCTCTCGGTCTGCCGGCGGTGGCCGTGGGCGCGGGCTCCGGCTATTCAGCGGCCCTCCTGAGCGACGGCTCCGTCGTCGTCTGGGGCAACAACCTCGCCGGCGTTCTGCCCGTGCCCGCCGCCGCCCGCCAGGGCGTGATCGCACTGTCCGCCGGCCCCGAACACCTCCTCGCGCTCAAGGCCGACGGCAGCCTCGTCACCTGGGGCAACACGCCCGGCTCCGCGCCTTCGCCCCTAAGCCTCCTGCGGCCCGCGCCCGGCGGCGGCGACACCTACCGCGTCACGCTTTCCCGCGCGCTCCCCTCCGCCGCTCTCTCGCAACTGGCTGCGGGGGATCTTCCCTTGTCCCCCTCCTTCGTCCCCGAAACCACCCGCTACACCCTCGACGCGCCCGTCACCCACCGCGCCCTGCGCCTCACCGCGCGCGCCGAGGCGGACCAAATCGGCCCGATTCAGCTCTCCCTCAACGGCGCCCCTCGCCGACGCCTCGTGCGCGGCACCGCCTTCGCCGGCTCCTCCAACAACTTTTGGGGCGTCAGCTCCTCCGGCGCCGCGCTCCTCATCGACAACCCTGCCGCGCCCATGCCCGCCGACGTCCAGCTCGGGGTGGAAAGCGTGGCCACCAACAACAGCTCCGTCTTCATGCTCCAAAACGACGGTTCGGTCTTCGCCTGGACCCCTGGTTTCCCGGGCTCCGCTCTCCCCGTCCCCGCCGCCGTGACCCGCGACGTGGTCGCGATCGCCACCGACGACGCCCAAACACTCGCCCTCAAGAACGATGGCTCCGTGATCGCCTGGGGAAGCGACTCCACCCTGCCCGCCGCCGCCGCGAGCGGCGTCGCCCGCATCTACGCCGCCTACGGCCGGCGCGCCGCGATCAAGACCGACGGCACGGTGCAAACCTGGGGTTCCCTATCCGCTCCGCCGGTTTCGCTTGCCACCCAAATCGTCGATCTCGCGCTCGGGCAAAACTTCGCCGCGGCGCTCACCTCCCAAGGCGCGGCCGCTGTCTGGGGAGGCACCGGCGCCATCGCCACCGTCCCCGCAGAGGCGCAGTCCTCCGTCGTCGCGCTCGCCGCCGGCTCGGGCCACGCGCTGGCCCTCCGTTCCGACGGGCGCGTCGTGGCTTGGGGCGCCAACGGCTCCGGCCAGATCAACGTGCCCGCCGAGGCGCAGACCGAGGTCGTCGCCATCGCAGCAACATCGAACCGCAGCGCAGCCCTGCGCCGCGACGGCCGCGTCGTCGTCTGGGGTTTCGGCGGCCCAGCCCTGTTCAACCTCGACCTCGCCTGGTCGCTCTCCACCCCCTTGCCCCTCCGCAGCGGCGCCAACCGGATCGATCTGCGCATCGGCGCCTGGGGCGCGCCGCCGCGCTCCGACGCTCCGCTCGCCGCCGGCAACACGCGCAACCTCGCCCTCCACCCCGACGGCCGCCTCGTCCAGTGGCGCGTGGGCGCGTCGGGTTCGCTCAACCCCCTGTCTGGCGCGACCCAGTCGGGCATCACCGCCGTCTACGCCGGCCCCTCCGCCGAGTGGGCGCTGAAGACGGACGGACGGCTTCAGCACATCTCGGGGCCCACTCCGCCCTCCCTCGGGTCCACGGCCCCGCGCGTGGTCGCGGCGGCCATCGGAGGCTCGCAGCTCACGCTTCTGGCCGACGGCTCCGTGGTCCCTTCCGGTTCCGCCGCCTCCACCCCAGTGCCCGGAGATGTCGCCAACGTGGTCGCCGTCGCCGCCGGCCTTTCTCACTTCGCCGCCCTGCGCGCCGACGGCCGCGTGGTTTGCTGGGGGCCGAGCAACAGCTTCGGCGAGCTCGACGTGCCCGTCGCAGCCCGCTCCGGCGTGGTCGCCATCGCGGCCCGCCGCAACCGCACCCTCGCGCTCAAGGCCGACGGCTCCTTCGTGCAGTGGGGCCAGCTCACCGGCACGCTTTCCACCGTGCCCGCCCTCGCCACCGACTTGGTGGCCATCGCCGCCGGCGATTTCGCCAACCTTGCCCTCCGCCGCGACGGCTCGACGGTCCTCTGGGGCGACGCCTCGGCCTCCAACAACCTGATCCCCGCCGCCGCGCAAAACGACGTCGCGGCGATCACCGCCGGAGCCCGCCACCATGTGGTGCTCAAACACGACGGCACCTTGTTCGCCTGGGGCCTCGACAACTCCGGCAACCCCGCCCTGCCGCCCACCGAGCTGGCGCCGTTCCCGCACGCCCCCGAGCGCACCTACACGCTCGAGGCCACCCGCGCGTTGCCCGAGCCGGGACTGCTCTCGCTCTCCACCTCCGTCGGCGCGCTTGCTCCCCCCTTCGCCCCCGAGACGACGTCCTATTCCCAAAGCGTCCCCTACGGTGACGCCGAGCTCGGCGTCACCGCGGCCGCCGCCGCCGACTCCGCGACCCTCCGCCTCCGCCTGAACGGCGCACCCTCCATCGCCCTCCCACCCTCCGCGCTCCCGCTGCGCCTCGGCCTCAACCACCTCGCGCTCCGGGTCACCTCCGGCGGCGCGCCCTTGCCTGATTTCCCCCTCGCCGCCGGCGCCAATCGCTACCTCGCCGTCTCCTCCACCGGCGCGCTCATGCAATCGGCCGTCTCGCCCTCCGCCCCGTCCCTCCCCGCCCTGCCCGCCGGCACCGGGATCGGCATCGCCGGCGTCTTCTCCGGCGGCTACGGCGAATACGCCCTCACCGTTGACGGCGCCCTCGGCGTGCTCTCCGGCGCCGCCGTGCCCGACGCCGCCCAGCCCACCTCGCCGACCCACGGCTTCACCCGCCCGCGCGGCGTCTCGCTCGCCGTCGGCCAGTCCCACGCCCTCCTCCTCCGCGCCGACGGCAGCCTCGTCACCTGGGGAAGCAGCAGCACCAACGGCCTGCTCACCATCCCGGCCGACGCCCAAACCGGCGTCGTCGCCGTCGCCGCCGGCGCCAACCACTCCGTCGCCCTCCGCGCCGACGGCCGCGTCGTCGCCTGGGGCTCCAACGGCTCCGGAGAATCCACCGTGCCCGCCGGCCTGCACAGCGACATCGTCGCCATCGCCGCCTACGGCCAGCGCAACCTCGCCCTTCGCGCCGACGGTCTGGTCATCCCCTGGGGCGCGGTTCACTTCCTAGCCGACACCCCTCCTCTCGCCTCGCAATCCGGCGTCGTCGCCATCGCCGCCGGCCAATACGCCAACCTTGCCCTCAAGGCCGACGGCTCCGTCGTCTGCTGGGGCAACGACCCCAACCCCGCCTACCTCACCCCGCCCGCCGCCGCGCAGTCGGACGTCGTCGCCATCGCCTGCGGCCCACGCCACCAGGTGGCGCTGAAAAGCGACGGCACCCTCGTCGCGTGGGGTGCCTTGGCCAGCGGCGCTTCGCCCGTCGTGCCCCCGGCTTTTCCCGCCCCGCTCGTGGATGCGCCGGTGCGCGATTACCACCTCCGCGTCGAACGCCTCGCGCCCCCCGCCGCCCTCTCCGCGCTCTCCCTCGCCGCCCCCGGCGTCGGCGCGCTCTCCCCCGCCTTCGACCCGTTGACGGAAACCTACACCACGTCCGCCGCCACCCCCTACGCCGGCGCCACGCTCCGCGGCGTCGCCTTCGCCCCCGGCGCGGTCTTCTCGGTCAGAAACTCCGCGGCCGCCCCCTTCTCCCCCCGCCTCCCCGGTCAAACCTTCGCGCCCTTCCTTGGCGGCGGCGCCTTCCTCCGCGCCGACGGCAGCATCGCCTCGTGGAACGCCCTCACTCCTCCCTCCGGCACCGGCTTCATCTCGCTCGCCACCGGTTGGAATCACGGCCTCGCCCTCCGCGCCGACGGCAGCGTCAGCGCCTGGGGCGCCAACAACGCGGGCGCTGCCAGCGTGCCCCCGCAGCTGAAGGCCGTCGCCATCTCCGCCGGCGGAGATGTCAGCGCCGCCGTCGCCACGAACGGCGCCCCCCTTGTCTGGGGCGAGGTCGCCGGCGGCAACCTGCGCAACATTCCCGCCGAGGCGCACGGCCTCGTCAGCATCGCCGCGAACGCCCACACGATCGTCGCCCTCCGCCGCGATGGCCGCGCCGTCAGCTGGGGACTCGTCGGCTCCGCGCCCACCGACGCCCAAAGCGGCGTGGTCGCGGTCGCCGCCGGCCCCATCTATGCGCTGGCCCTCCGCGCCGATGGTCGCGTCGTCGGCTGGGGCTCCTCCTCGGTCGCCCAGACCATCCCCGCCACGGCGACCTATGGCGTGGTCGCGATCTCCGCGGGCGGCTCCCACGCCCTCGCCCTGAAGGCCGACGGCTCCGTCGTCGCTTGGGGAACCAGCCACACGGGAGCGACCCTCGTGCCGCCGTCCGCCCTCTCCGACGTCCTCGCGATCCAGGCCGGGAGCAGCTCCAGCCAAGCGCTCAAGGCCGACGGCAGCCTCGTCGTCTGGGGCAACGCCTCAATGCCCCCGTCCGACATCCAAGGCCAGACCGCCCTCCCGCTCGACGCCCGCCTGCCCCTCGCCCTCGGCGCCAACACGCTCGAACTCCGTCTCGAGGCCGCCGAGCCTGCGACCGCCCGCACCTACTCGGTCGCGCTTGAGCGCGTCGCCGCGCCCGTCCTCGCCCTCGCCGCCGGCTCCGACACCTCCCTTCCAAACCGCCAGCCCGACGGCCTCGGCCAATTCTCCTTTGGCCTCCAACGCGTCGGCGCCACCACGGCCGCCCTGCCTTTCACCGTGCTCAACGCCGGCAGCGCCGACCTCACGCTCACCGCGACCAGCTTCACCGGCGCGTCCGCCGCCGAGTTCACCCTTGGCGGCCTCACCCTCCCCGCCACCCTCGCCCCCGGCGCCACCGCGAGCTTTCAGCTCTCCGCAACCCCTTCCGCGACCGGCAACCGCTCCGCCACGCTCCGCCTCCACGCCAACCTCCCCCACGGCGGGCCCCACCACCTCCCGCTCCTCGCCACCGGCGTCACCCACGCCTCCGAGCTCACAACCTGGCGAAGCACGCGCTTCACCTCCGCCGAACTCGGCAACACCGCCCTCGAGGCTACCGTCTGGGGCGACCTGGCCGACCCCGACGGCGACGGCATTCCCAACCTCCTCGAATACGCGCTCAACACCGATCCGCGCGTCGCCGGTCAGCTCCCTGCCGCGGTGCTCGACACCTCGGAACCCGCCGCCCCGCGCCTCGCGCTCACCTACACCCGCGTGAAGCGCGCCGCCACCGCCGGACTCGTCTATCGCGTCGAATGGAGCGACACCCTCGCCGCCGATTCGTGGAGCGCGCTCGACGTCACCGAAGAGATCACCGCCTCGAACGCCACCACCGAAACCGTCACCGCCTCCGTGCCCGCCGAGGGCCCCCGCCGCTTCCTCCGCCTCCGCGTCATCGCGCCCTGACCGGTGGAGGGTTGCCTCCTTCGAGCCGCGGCCTCAGCGTGGTTCACATGCGCTACCCTCCGGCTTCCGCGCTCCTCGCCCTCGCGCTCGCCCCGCTCGCGGCCTTCGCCGCCCATGATCCCGCCTCCGCCCTCGAGGCGCTTCATCGTGGAAATCATCGTTTCGTGGCGGGCGAGCCCACGCACCCGCGCCAACACGCCGCCCACCGCGCCGAGCAGGCCAAAGGACAGACGCCCTTCGCCACCATCCTCTCCTGCTCCGATTCGCGCGTGCCGGTGGAGCAAGTTTTTGATCAGGGCATCGGCGACCTCTTCATCGTCCGCGTCGCCGGCAACGTCGCCCAGACCAATGAAATCGGCTCCATCGAATACGGCACCGCCCACCTCGGCACCCCGCTTCTCCTCGTGCTTGGCCACGAAGCCTGCGGCGCCGTGACGGCCGTCGTGGAAGGCGCCGAGGTGCATGGCAGCATCCCGAAGCTCATCGCTCCGATCCGCGAGCCCGCCACCGCCGCCCGGACGAGTCATCCCGAGGCGCAGGGAGCTGAACTGGTGAAAGTCGCGGTCGAGGAAAACGTGCGCCACTCCATCGCCTCGATCCTCAGCGGCAGCGCCGCCGTGCGCGAGCGCGTCGCCGCGGGCAAGCTCCACGTCATCGGCGGCGTCTATGACCTCGCCACCGGCACCGTCCGCTGGCTCGGCGCGCACCCGGAACAAGCGCGCCTCCTCGCGCCGGCCGCATCCGCCGCCCCCTCCGGCCACTGAGCCACGCTCACCCTTCCGCCCGCAGCACTTCCAGCGGCGGCCGGCGCAGGAGGCCGCGCTGGGTGAGCAGGCCCACGCCGACGGTCAACGCGGTCACGGCCGCCGTCGTCGCCAGCACCGGCGTCCAGGGCAGCACCGGGGTCACCTTGAAGGCGAAGATCGCCACCGCCGCGCCGCCGCCCAGCGCGAGCAGCGCACCCGTCGCGCCCGCCATCAGGCCGAGCGCGGTCAGCTCGGCGACGAGCGCTGACCGCACCTGGCCCGCGCTCGCGCCCAGCGTGCGCAGGAGCACCGCCTCACGCACGCGTTGCTCGCGCCCCGCCGCCAAGGCCCCGGCCAGCACCACCACGCCGGTCAGCAGCGTGAAGAGCGCGATAAAACGCACCGCCAGCTCCGCCTTTGAAAACACCGTGTCGAGCGACTCGATCACGAGCCCGAGATCGAGAATCGACACGTTGGGAAAAGCGCTCGCCACCGCGCGCTGCACCGCCGAGTTGAGCTCTGGATCGTCCGCCCGCGCCGCCAACACGTGAAACTTCGGCGCGCCCTCCAGCACGCCCGTCGGGAAGAGCACGAAAAAGTTGGGCGACATGCGCCGCCACTCCACCTCGCGCAGGCTCGCCACCCGGGTGCGCAACGGCACGCCCTGCACGTCC
>JAUVVA010000028.1 GCA_030604905.1 Verrucomicrobiota bacterium
CCCGCGCCTGCGCTCGCGCCGGCTCCCGCGCCCAATGCAGCTCGGTCGCCCGCGCCCGCGCCCGCGCCCGCGGCGCCGCGCCCCGCGCCCTCGACCGCGGCCTGGCGTTTCATCGGATTGGCCCACGGCACCTATGCGCTTTTCGAGACTCCGGCCGGCCTGCTTCTGCTGGATCGCCGCGCGGCGCAGGAGCGCATCACCTTCGAGGAGCTCACGGCGCAGTTTGGCGCCGGCGCGGTGACGGTGCAGCGCCTGCTTTTGCCGGTGGTCCTGGAGCTGGATCCGGTGGGCGCGGCGCTGCTTCGCGACCGCCTCGCGTTTCTCACCAAGCATGGCTTCGAGGTGGCGGAGTTTGGGCGTCAGACCTTTCGTCTGGAGGGCGTGCCGGCCGTGCTCGATCCGGCCGACGCCGAGGCTTGCCTGCGCGACTTGCTCGACGGCTTTCGTGACGGGCGTTCGCCGGAGCGGGACCCGGAGGTGGCGCGCGAGCAGCTGGCGCGACTCGCGGCCGCGCGGTCGGTGCGTTTGCCCTCGCAGGTGGATGCCGCCGCGATGCGCGCTCTCGTGACGCGGCTCTTTGCTTGCAGGGCGCCGCACACCAGTCCCGGCGGACGCCCGACGCAGGTGGAGCTCAGCCAGGGCGAGCTCGCCCGCCGCTTCGGACGAGCTTGATCCCAAGCAACGCAGCTCGATCCAACCCCGGATAGCACCGATTGCCACGGATCAAGCCAGACACGACAGAAGCGAACCCGGTGGAAGACTCACCCTGCGGCGGACGTGGCACGGGCGTCTCACCCGTGGGTTTGGAACAGGGGGCGGGGACGCCCAATCCTGTTGCTTGAGCTGCTTGTGCCGGTCGCCTCAAGCCGGCTCCAGCTTCGGATGAACCGGGATCATTCAGCCCGCGCGCCCCATTCGAATTCCGAAGCCAATCGCGGAAATCGGGTTGATGATTCCGGATGAAACATCGCCCTAGTCTAGTGCCTGAGCCGGTAGTAGCGGACGTGTTCGATTTCGAAACGGTGGGGAAACAAGGATTCGTCGATTCCTTTTTGGCCGCCCCAGGCGCCGCCGATCGCGAGGTTGAGCTTGAGGTAGTGCGGGTGGGCGAAGGGCCAGACCGCGATATCATCGGACTCGCGGCGGAAAACAAAGTAGCGCACGTCATCGCAGAAGAACTCGAGACGGTCTTCGTGCCACTCGACCGCGAACTCGTGAAAGCGGGTCCAGGGTTGATCGATCGTGATGGCGGAGCCACGACCGGTGCCCTTTCTGTGATTGTAGGCGGTGGTATGGACGTTGGCGTGGATGCGGTGGGGGTCGAAGCCGACATACTCCATGATGTCGATCTCGCCTTGGGCCGGCCAGCGGGTGGGGGGATCGGTGCGACCGAGGGTCCAGATGGCGGGCCAGGTGCCGCGGCCGGTCGGCACCTTGGCGCGCACCGCGATGCGCCCGTAGAGGAACTCGCGTTTGCCGAGAGTGGTGAGGCTGCCCGAGGTGATCCGATGCGGCGCCTCGGGATCGGTGTGCAGATGCGCCTCGATGATGAGGCGGCCGCCCTCGACACGAACATTCTCCGCCCGGTTCGAGGTGTAGTATTGGGCCTCCCGGTTCCGGACGTAGCCGGTTTCGTAGGACCAGGTCTCGGGATCGGGTTCGCCTTCGCGGTCGAATTCCTCCGACCAGACGAGTTCCCATCGAGCGGGGTCAAAGGGGATGCGGACCTGCGCCACATCGTCCGCATTTCCCGCCCGACCGGCGAGTCCTTCGCCGGGATCGGTGGCGAAGGCAAAGAGGGGAGCGGTGAGAAAGGAAATCATCAGGCGGAGGTGCATGGGGTGAAGACAAAGAAGAGCGGGCCGACCGCACAGTCCCGCGTTTTTTGACTGGTGCAATTGGCCGCGCGGAGGCGGTGCCGTGTTCGCGCGCGCAGCCGGGCGGGATCATTTCCCGGCTGCATGCGTGTGTGGTCCGGACCCGGGTCAGGGCGCGGGCCGGGCGCCAGGCTGGTGCAGGCGGAAGCGCTCGGTGCTGGGGCCGGCGGTGGAGCCGGCGGGCGCGGGGATAATGGCAAGCCCTTCGGCGGTGACGGTGCCGGCGGGGAGGAATTGGCCGTAGTCCGCGCGGGAAGGCACGAGCATGACACCGAGGAGGTTCACTCTGCGCCCATCGCTCAGCACGAGGGATCCGGTGAGGGCTCCGGTCCGCTCGTTCAGGGCGAGCCGGGACTGGGTGGGATCCACGGACGCGGCGGAGGTGAAGGTGAGGTTGGAGAAGTTGAGGCGGAGGCTGGCCGGGACGTTCGGGGGGCCGGCGACGGCGTTGGAGAGCACCGGGCCGTCGGTGGCGAGACCGATGGTGGCGGTGGCGGAGGAACCCGTGCCGGTGAAGAGCAGACCTAGGTTCGTGCCATTGAAAAAGATCCAGGGTTGGACGAGCAGATCGAGGCCGAGGGGCCCGAAGCCGGCCCGGTATCCAGCCGGGCTGGTCACGCCTTCGGGGCGCGACCAGTAGGTCTCTCCGCCCGCGCCGGCGGCCAGTGCGTAGCGGGTGAAGGTGGTTCCGTTGGGGGCAAAAACCGTGGTGGGCGTGAGGCGGAAGTCGGAGGAGATCACGGCACCGGCGCGCGCACCATAGGGACGGGCGAAGAGGCGGTAGCTGCCATCGGTCGCGCTGGGCAGGGAGGCCGTGAAGGGGGCGCCGTCAGGGAGCCGGCCGCGGATGATCAGGCGGCCGCTAGCGTCGACGGGGGCCGTGGCAAAGCCGCTGCCGGCGGGAAGGGCGGCGGCGTCCTCGCCGGGCTCAGGCTCATGGAGCGGCTCCGGTTGGGTGAGCGCGAGGGAGTAGGAAGCGACCCTCGCCCAAGGCGCAGGATTGCCTGGTGAGAAAGTGGAGAGGCGCTTGCCGACGGTGCTGCCCGCGAGTTCGATCGGCTCCGCTCCCGGCCCATCAAGGGCGGAGAGGGAGACGGAGAGCACGCCGCCCGCGCTGATGCTGAAATTGGCCAGGCGATAGAGGCGCCCGGAGGGAGTGCCGGGGCGTCGGATGTCGATCGGGTTGGCGAGGCTGAGAACGCCGGAGGGAGAGCGAACCACGTTGCCGCGGAAGGGCAGCGGGGAGGACTCGACGGTGGTGCTGAGGGTGCCGGTGAAGGCTCCGTTGGCGGAGATGGTGAGCACCAGTTTGGCGTGCGGGGGGCTATCCTCGTCGGGGAGCAGGAGCGCTTCGAAGCCACCGGCGTTGTTGCCGGTCAGGGCTCGGACTTCGATGTAGTGGGCGCGGGTGCCGACCACCACGCCGTCCTGGCGGGTGGTGATGGTGATGCGGTAGAGGCCGGGGCGAGCGTTCGGGATGCCGGCGATCGCCCCCGACACGGGGTCGATGGTGAGGCCGCGGGGGAGTCCGGCGGCGGAGAAGCTGCGGCCTTCCGCGGGCGCGATCCCGGGGAGCACATGGCTCTCGGCCGTCACCAGGTTGTAGTTCTGAGTGACGACGCGGAGGCGGCTGGCGGAGGAGGTGGCGGAGCCGAGCGCGGGCACGGTGATGATGCAGCGGTAACGATCCTCATCGAGGTCGAGGGCGGCGAGTTGCGCGGTCACATCGGCGCCACCGAGGTTGATGGTGAGGGTGCGCGTGTGGACGCCGGTGTAGCGGGTGGGGTTGGCCTCGGTGGAGTTGGATAGGTTTACCCAAGCGTCACGGGGAGCTCCAGCGGGGAGGCGTTGCCACTGGTAGCTCACCGGCGTGTTGGCGGCGGTGGGGCGCGCGGTGACGGAGAGGCTGGCGTTGCCGCCGAGGTGTCCGACCACCAAGGCGGGGGGCTGGGCGGAGAAGCCGACGCGGAGGGTGGTGATGCGGAGGGTGGTGGCGGTGCTCGCCGCGGATTGGGTGCCGAGGCCACGGTCATGACGGATCACGCAGCGATATTGCGAGCGGTCGAGGGCGAGGGTGGCGGCGGTGGAAATGCCGGTGCCGCTGGCGGGCGTGGTGCCGTTGAGGCGAATCGTAAGCGTGGGGCTGTCGACACCGGAATAGGGGCTGAGGACGGCGGGCTGGGCGGGGTCGTCGCCTTGGGCGGGGATGGCGGCGCGGGCGTTGACCAGCGGCTCCCAGACGGTGGAGCCGGGCGCGCGGCGCTCCCATTGATAGGTGGCGTAGGGCAGGGTCTCCGGCGTGGCGCGGGCGGTGAGCGAGATGGTGGACCCGAGGGCGGCGGTGGTGGTCGCGGGCAGTCGGTCGCGGAACGCGAGCGACGTGGTGACGGTGAAGGTGGTCGGCCGGCTTTCGAGGCGGGGCGCGTCAAAATCGGGCGATCCGCTCACGACGTAGCGGAATTGGGAGCCGGAGAGCGCGAAGCTTTCGGCGGATTCGGGAGTGGTCTCTCCGTAGAGGTAGATTTGGAGATTCCGGGTGTTGGTGCCGACAAAGGGCGTAAACTCCTCGAAGCTGTCTTCGACGAGGTCTTCCCAGTCGGCGGTGGGCGAGCTGCGTCGCTGCCATTTGATGTAGAAGGGCCATCCCGTCGCCTCGGCCCTAAGGGTGGCGATGGTGCCGAGGCGGGCGGTGGCGGTGGTGGGAGGGGCTTTTACGATGGCGGGCGGGCCCAGCTTGGTGGTGGTGATGACGTGGTCCCAATGATGCCCGGAGGGCACCTGGGCGCGGACAGTGACTTGGGAACGGCCGCCGAAGCGGGTGGGGCGGAGCGTGAGCGCGCCGCCGGAAGAGACGGTGGCGCTGAGCGCGGCGGGATTGGTGTTCTCGTGGATCGAGTAAACGATGCTGGGCGTGCGGATGCCGGCCGGCACGGCGGAAGCGGGAACCTCGCGGAAGGTCCTCACGTTGATGAACTGCGAGAGGGCGGGACTGCCCTGTCCGTTGTAGCCGCGGAGCGGGAGCTCGTTGAAGGGGGGATTGAAGCCCCACGTGGGCAGGGCGCCGATGGCGTCGGCCACGCGGATGCCATTCCCGAGGATGCGGGCAAACACGACGTAGCCCCCGGTGTTGTCCGTGCCGAAAACCTGGCTGTTGTCGGCGAGGTTGATAAACCACTGGTTCGTCGCGGAGTCCGGGTCGGCGGTGCGCGCCATCGCGAGCGTGCCCCGGGTGTTGGCGGCGAGGAACTGGTTTTTGAGGGGCGGTTTCGGGGCGACGTCGACGATCTCGAGCCCGGGCTGCACCTTGAATCCGCCGGATTGAATGATGGAAAAGTTCGGCCCGACCGAGGCGCGGTGAAAGAAGACTCCGTCAAAGGTGTTGGGGGATGCGTCCGCCGCGCTGCCGGTCGCCAGGTAGGAGCGAATCCGGTTAACGGTCGCGTTGGCTGGCGTCACGACGCCGCCGTTCTCAAGGGTGGCTCCGTTGACGAATTCGATGAAGATGTCGCCGAGCGTCGTCGTCAGGCGCGCGTAGATTCCCGTGGCCGAGGGCACTTCTAACGCCGGGCCGAACTGGATCGCAGGGGGCGCGGGGGTGGCGTCGAAATCGATCGTGCCGGGAAAGGTGAAGCCCTCCTTGAGCACGGGGCCGTTGACGACGATGCCGGGGTTGTTTTCCGCGGCGAGGCGAGCGGCGAAGGTGGACGTGATGAAGAGGATGGCGGCGCAGATCAGGCGGACGCCGAAGCGGCTGGGGAGGGAATTCACGGGCGAAAGCGGGGAAGTGTGCAGGCCGGGCGGGCTGGGGCCACGCCAAAAGCAGCTATCAGGCAAGGGAGGAGCGCGGCGCGGCTTTCACTTTTTCGAGACGAAAAGCGGGGCGAGGTCGGGGTCGTCGCGGGCGATGTCGCGCCAAGTCTTGTCGCGAGCGATGGCGACCGCGAGGAGACGTGTGGCCTCGGCGGTATCGCCGAGCAGGCAGGCGTAGCAGGCGAGGTTGTAGGGGACGAGCGGGCTGGGGTCCTTGATCAGGCGGGCGCCGGCGAGGAGGGTTTCCTGGGCCTCGGAGATTTTCTCGCGCTCGCGGAGGGCGTAGGCCCAGGCGATCCAAGGGCGCTCGAGGCTGGCGTCGTGTCCCACCAGCTCGGGAGCGATCTGGATGACTTCGTCCCAAGTCTCGTCCGCCATCGCGATCTCGAGGCGAACCGCCAGGGCCGGCGTGGCGCAGAGGACTTCCGGAGGCAGGGCGGCAAGCTCTTCGCGAGCCTCGGCGACAAGTCCGAGCTGGAGATAGCCCAATGCGTAGGAAAGGTGGGTTTCCGGCGGGATCACGGGAGGAGAGCAGGGAGAGTGGCGGGAGCGGCGGTCGGACGCGCGCAGAAAATGCACGTATCGAGGTTCCCCGGGGCGCGGCGCACGCGGCTGTGCGGGGCCGCTCGCGGGCGGCGAGGCGGCTCGCTTTCCTCCGTGCTACGGAATGAACGGCGATCCCTTTGCGGGGGCAGATTTGGGGGCCGAAGGTCACAAAGTCCCCCTCTTTCCGCGTCTCCCCGACCGCCCCCGAATAATGCGTTTTCCTCGTCCGCGCCGCGCCCGCGGCTTTGCCCTTATTGTCACCATCGTGCTGGTGGCCTTCCTCGTGCTTATCTTGGTGGGCTTGGCGACCTTCACGCGCGTGGAGACTCAGGTGGCGAGCAACACCCAGCAGCTTTCGCAGGCGCGGCAAAACGCGCTCATGGCGCTCAACCTCGCCATCGGCGAACTGCAACGCACGGCCGGGCCCGACCAGCGGGTTACCGCGCCCTCCAATCTCGCGCCCGCCGCCCTCGCCAGCGGAGTCGGCAGTAGCGATGAGCAGCCGTTCATCACCGGCGTGTGGCGGCACGAGGCCGGCACCGCCACCGACCTGCCGACGCGGGCCTACTCGCCGCGCCTGGTGAGCTGGCTGGTCAGCGGAAACGAGAACATGGCCGAAACCGCCGCTCCGCCGGTCACCCCCGCCTCGATCGCCGCCCTGCCCGTGCCCGCCGCCGGCAACGACGTGGTGTGGCTCGTGAACACCAACACGGTGGAGCAAAGCGGCACGATCTCCGCCGCCAATCCCGACAGGCGCATCCGCCTCAACACGACGCCGATTCGCGCCGCCGCCGGCTCGGTGCCGGGCTTTGACGCCACGGGGCCCGATCCCACCATCGGCCACTACGCCTGGTGGGTCGGCGACGAGGGCGTGAAGGCGCGGCTTGATCTCATCGATCCCTATGCCGCCCAAGGCCAGCTCCTGAATCGCACCGGCCTCAGCGCGGATGAAACAGCGGCTCGTGTTTCCTCGCTCCAAAGTGCGAACCCCCGGCTGCTCAACGGCGCCGGAGGCGCCGCGCTCAGCGGATTCCCGGTCAACGATCCCGTTCTGCGCCGACTGGTGACCCGCGAGCAGTTGCCCTTCATCGGGACCGGTGCGGTCGCCAACCCGGCGAGTTGGCGTCAAAATTTTCACGGGGTGACGCCTCATTCCTTCGGCCTTCTCACCGACACCCGCGCCGGCGGCCTGCGCCAAGACATGAGCTACCTTCTGTCGCGCACCACGCTCGGCGCCTTTCGCACCGCCCTCGGCCAATCCTACAACCCGATCGTCACCGGCTACAATCCGGGGGCCAACACCTCCAACCAGATTGTTCAGCCCGGAGTAAGCGTGCCCGCTTGGATGCCGGCTTTTCCTTCCGCCGGCACGCTGCCGCCCGTCGGTCCCACTTGGGAGCAACTCTGGTCCTACTCCCGCATGCCGACGGAGGTCACCGGTCCTGGCACGGGCGTGCTCGAAGCGCGCACGCAGACACAGACCCGCCACGGCTTTAGTCCGGTGCTGCTCCAAGCAAAGGTGTTTTTCGGTATCCGTCGCGTGCCGACGGGCGTGGACGAAACTTACAATCTGCATCTGCACATCTTCCCGGTGTTCGTGCTCGGCAACCCGCACTCGGTCGCGATGCATGGCACCTTCAACATCAACTTCGTGGCGAACAACGCAGTCCGCTGGCGTGCTCGCCCCGAGCCAGATGCCGCTCCGCCTGACACAGGCTTTGCAGCATTGGGCTTGAGCGACTTAAATAACGTTACTTTTCGCATCGTTGTCGATGCATCGGATCCACTTCCCGCCGGAGGGGCCCGAGCTTACTCACTGGAAACGGGCCTGAGCGGCAATGGTTGGGATGCGTCCTCCTTCTCCTATCTGTTCGCCACCAATGGCGTGTATTTAATGGGCGACTACAGCACCGCGGTGAGCCTGCGGCACGTCATCACGGATGGCGACGGTGTTCCGGTGGTGCGTGTCGGACCCGATTCCGAGTCTCCCGCGCTCCTGGTCAACGGCGCCTTGCGCGCCTTGGCGATCCTTTGGGACGGATCCCCCTCCGGCCACGAGACCGTGCATCAGTTCTACAACAGCGAACTGGCGGTGGACACCGCGGCGGCCTGGGCGTCGCCTCGGATCGGCAACAGCGACGAGATCGCGCGAGGGAACGGATACCAACAGAGGCACATCGACCAGTTTGACGGACCGCTGGGCCCGCCGGCGCCTCCAGGAAGCGACAACGTGACCTCGGGCATCTTTGGCGACACCAACATGCGCGCGACCTATCTGAGGCCTTCGGTCAACACCACGCCTGCAGCTTCCGGCACTGGGTTCAATTCCTCGGATTCTCATTCCCGCTACCCGCTCTTCACCAACGGCCGATTCTGGCGCAACCACAGTTTCTTCGACGGCGTCAACGACCGCATCACCGTCCGTCCCGACAACAAGACGGTGCCTTGGGTGACCAACTACAAGAACACGGGCGCAGGAGGCCCGCCGCTGATTGACACCAACATCCTGTTCACGATTCCCCGCCAACCGCTGAACTCGATCGCCCAGCTCCAGCATTTCAACGCTTCGGGCTATCTCCACACCGGCTCGCAAGGCTTCAACATCAGTTTTGGAAGCGTGCCGGCCGTCAACAGCTTCGCGGGTCGCATCGCCGCCGCCGCCGCTTACCAAGTCCCTTACCCGATCGGCAACTCCGCCGCGTCAAAGTTCATCGCTCGTGAGGCGTTGGAGCGCGACACGACCTTGGCCGGCGTGTATCGCGACGCATCCTATCTCCTCAATTCCGCTCTCTGGGATCGTTTCCACTTTTCGAGTTTCACTTACGCGAGCTCGGATTCGAACGATTTCAACGATCGAAACCTCATCACGCGGAACCACCGCCATACACCGTTTCCGAACGCGGGCGCTCCGGTGACTGTTGCCTCGACCACGCCGTCCACCGCGGCGACCCGGCTCGGCGTCGCGGGCGCTTTCAACGTCAACTCGACCTCGGTCGAGGCGTGGACCGCCTTTTTGGGCGGCATGCTCGGCGTCAGCTTCAGCGACAGCAGCGACGTGGCGATCGCGCCGTTTCCTCGCTCGCTCGCGCATACGAGCGGCAGCGCCAACGCCGGCGGCGGCGTGTCCGACAACGCGTGGGCCGGGCACCGGCCGCTCACCCGGGCGGAGTTGGAAACGCTTGCCACCGAGATCGTCGAGCAGGTGAAGGCCCGCGGACCCTTCCTCTCGCTCGCCGATTTCGTGAACCGCCGCCTCATCGCGGCCGCCGACGACGCCGCCGCGCCCGCGGCGGGCGCGAGAGATCTGCGCGTCGGCCTCGGTGGGGTCCTGCACCAAGCCATCCGGAGCGCCAATTTGAACGGTGTCACCAACGCGCGGTATTCCCCGGCTCCGCCCAACCGCAGCGGCAACGTCGCCGATCCCGCGCATCTCCAGCCGCACCGCATCGTGGACTTCCCGGGCTGGGTGACCCAAGCCGATCTGCTGCAGTCCATCGGGCCCGCGCTCAGCGCGCGTTCCGACACCTTCGTGATTCGCACCTATGGCGATGTCCGCAACCCCGCGACCGGCGAGATCGAGGGCAGAGCCTGGTGCGAGGCCGTCGTGCAACGTCGGATCGACTATGTGAACCCCGCCGATGCCGCCGACGCCAGTCTCGCCTCGCTGAGCCAGGAGAGTCGGGACTTTGGCCGACGTTTTGAGATCATCTCCTTCCGCTGGCTCGACCAAAACAGCTTATGAGCCTCCGTTCCGTTCCCTTCTTCTTGGTCCTTCTTCTCCTTGTGCGCGGGCCGCTGCTCGCGAGTCCCGAGCAGCCAACGCCGTTCCGGGTAAACGCGTTCAGCTACGAGGTGCCTTTCGCCGGTCTGCATGTGTTGCGAGGCGTGGAGCATCTGCCGATCGACGTGCAGCCCTTCACGCCGGGACGGCACCTCGAGTTGCCCGGCACGTCCCGGTCGCTTGAATTTTTCCTCGATGCCAAGGCACCCCGGGAAGCCGCCGCCGCGCCTGCGGAAGGGGCTGCTCCCGGCGCTCCGCCCCATGTGCCGGAGTGGCGCAAGGTGGCCACGGTGCAACTGCCGGCCACCGGACGGGATTTCACCTTGGTTTTCGTCCCGCAGCAGGGGCAAGCGGAGCCCTTCCGCGTGGTCACGATCGACAATTCAGCGGACGCCTTTCCGGCGGGGACGATCCGGCTGATAAACTTCAGCCCGCATCCGGTCGCTTTGCAGCTTGGTGCCGAGCAATCCACTCTCGCGCCCGGGGCGCAGATGCTGAAGACGCCGCAGCTCGACGACAAGTTCAGGTCCTATCTCCAGGTCGCCTATAGTGTAGGGGGCCAGTGGCAGGTCTTTCATCAAGGGCCGCTATCCCTGCTGCCCGAGCGTCGGGCCACGGTGATCATCACCTACTCGTCGACCTACTTGCACATGGTCGGCTCCGAGCGTCCGCGCGGGCGTGATGGGAGGATCGCGCCGGAGATGCTGACGATCCAGTGGGTGGACCGCCCGCGGGTGGAACGACGTGGATAGCGTCCCGCGGAGCGGGTGCGCGTCAGATGTGTGGAGATGTCGAGCGGGTCTCGGTGACCTGTTCCTGCTCGATTGATCCCGGACTCCGCGATTGTCTCGGCGGGGTATCGCGCAAGGTGGTGCGGCGGAAGCTTGTCGCGGAATCCCGACGTGCACCTGGAAGGTGCAGGGAGCGGATGACGCGGAGAGCTGGCGGCCATAAGCGTGGGTGAGACGACCCGCGACAAGCGCGCATCGTTCGGCGGCCGGTGCTACATCCGGAGGCAGGTGTGGCGTCTACCCGCCAGCGCCCAATGAAACGCCCCGCTCCCGGCGGGGCCGGGATGGCGGGGCGGTGAAGCGGCGGCGCGGGGCGTCGCCAAGACGTGGGGCTCGAACTTAGCGACGGCGGCGGCGCGAGGCGGCGAAGCCGAGGGCGCCAAGGCCGGCGAGCGCGGCGAAGGCCGAGGGCTCGGGGATCACTTGGGCCGTGAGAATGCCGGTGGCGACATCGAGGCTGAAGTTGTAGTTGTTGCTGGAGAAGGCGCTGATGTCGCCGTAACTGCCGCTGAAGCCGGAGCCGGAGAGATTCACGGAGGTGAAGGTGCCGGAGACGGTCGCATCCCAGAGGTTCCAGCTGCGCTCGTTGCCGAGATTCGCGGTGGTAAAGACAAGCTCGAGGATCGAGTTGCTCAGCGTCAGCGAGGGGGCGACGAGACGGGCAGCCGTGATGTCGGCCGCGCCGAGGTCGAAGCGCAGGTCGCCGTTGGTGGAGTTGAGGCCGCGGCTGAAGGACAGCGCGCCGTCCCGGATGTGGATCACGCCGGTGTTGGCGTTGGTGCCGGAGGCTGCGGATTGGATCTCGCTGATGCCCGCTCCGGATTTCACCAGAAGACCATCATTGGTGAAGATCGTATCCTTGGAGGAGTTTCCGATGCGGCTGGCATCGTTGAGGTTGATCACTCCGGTGCTCGTGTTGGTGACGACGAAAGACGCGAACTGCGCGGTGAGGTTGGTAAACTGGACAAACTCGGCGCGGCTGGTGCCGTGGAGGTTGATTGTGCCGCTGTTGGAGATGGCAGGAGCGTCGGCGGATCCCGTAAAGGCGGAGTTGGTGCGGTGGGTGAGCACCAGGCGACCGTTGCTGGAAGCATCGCCGGAGACGCCGAGGTTGATCGTGGCGCCGGCCTCGTTTGATACGAGGGAGGTCTTGCTGCCGTTCGAGTTGCTGCGTGAGGCGAGTTGGAGGGTGGAGCCGTTACCGATGTTGACCGTGCCGCCGCTGCTGTTGGTCAGCGTAGCTGCGCCGTTGGAGGTCGAAGCGGTGTTGAGTGTTCCGATGGTCGCCACGTTGGTGACGTTTATCGTGCCGGCGTTGGTCACGACCGTGTCGTAGCGGCGTTCTTGAGTGCCAAAGCCGCCGATCACCGCACCGCCGTCGCTGAGGGAGATCGCACCGCTGGCCGATCCCATGTTGAGAACACCGAAGTTCTGGAAAGAGAGGTCACGGTTGGCGGCGGTCTGGCTACGCGCGATGAATCCGGCCGCGTTTCCGCTGCTCGGACCGTTGGTGAGATTGAAGGTGCCTCGGTTGATCAAACCCACATTCTCCGCGCCGCCTGCGCCTAAAATGATGCGACCGTCGCCGGAAAGCGTGGTGACCACCTGATCCACCCCGACTCCGCTCCCCAGATTCGTCTCAAAGGCTGTTCCCGCGGCGGATAGGGTGAGGGAGTTTTGAAGCGAAAAGGTGTTGGTGACGCCCGGCGTGCTGGTCGTCTGGTTGAAGGTGACCGTGTTGGCGACGGCATTGGTGCCGGAAGAGGTAACCGTGCGTGAGCCGGACGTGACGTCGTTTAAGCGAATGTTGTTGCCGGTTCCGGGCACGCTGTTTGTGGACCAGTTGCTGGCGGTGTTCCAGAGGCCGGAGGCGTTCGAGTCGCCGTTGCCGGTCCAGATGGTCTGGGCGCTGGCGGAGACAGCAACGAGAGACATGGCGGCCAGGAGGCGCGCCGCGTGGCGGGTGGGGGTGGGGTTCATGTTTTGGCGGCTGGTGGGCCTTGCGAGGGAGTGTCTGCGCGAGGAAATCGAGCGCGACCAGCGGCGCCTTGTTCTTTCTGAAGACTAACCCGCGTGTCTCCCCCGAATCGGGTCGACCGAAGGCGATCTGCGGCAGTTTCTTGGGCGGGTAATCGCGGTTCGCGGGCCGGGCTCCGCGTTGGCGCGCCGGGTTCTCCGTGATCTGGCCGCGGAAAAATCGTGCTTAGCGACGCGCTGGCGGCGGAGGCAGTCGGAACTCCACCGTCGGGGCGGTCTCCTCGCCGGGAGGCGTGGCCGGGGCGGGGGTCGCCGCGGGCGCGGCGGCGGGGGAAACCGGAACGACTCGCGTGACGCCGCTCGTTTGCGGCGCGACGGGCGAGGCGGGCGCGACCGGACGGAGTGCCACGGGCGGGCCGGTGAAGACGGAGTTGGCGGGGATCTTGGCGAATCCGTCCTCGATGAAGCGGCGCACATGCGCGTCGCGGGTTCGCGCGTCCGGGCTTCCCATCACGACGACGATGACGCGTTTGGATCCGCGCTGGGCGGTGGCGACGAGGCAAAAGCCGGCGGCGCGGGTGAAGCCGGTCTTCAGGCCATCGCACCCTTCCACGGCGCCGAGGAGGCGGTTGTGGTTGCGCATGGGCAGGGGCTCGGGGCGGACGCCGGCGCCGAAGGGACGGACGCGCAGCGAGCTGAAGCGGGCGACGTCGGTGCGGGAAACGAGTTCACGGGCGAGCAGGGCGAGGTCGCGCGGGGACGTGAGGTCGCCGTCCTCGGTGCGGCGGCTGGCCGGGGGGAGGCCATGGGGGGAGCGAAAAACGGTGTTGCGCATGCCGAGGCTCTGCGCGCGGGCGTTCATGAGCGCGACGAAGGCCTCGCGGCCGCCGGCCAGCTGGGTGAGGGCGTGGGCGGCGTCGTTGGCGGACTCGACCATGGTCGCGAAGAGCAGCTCCTCGACGCTGAAGGTCTCGCCCTCGGCGAGGTGCACCTGGGTGCCGCCCATGCGCTGGTCGGCGAGGGTGGCGGTGACGGGGGTGTCGAGGCGGGCCTGGCCGGCGGCGATCAGGTCGTGCACGACGAGGAAGGTCATCAGCTTGGTCACGCTGGCGGGAGGCGAGACGAAGTCGGCGTTTTCCTCGTGCAGAATGGCGCCGCTGGCGGCGTCCATGACGATCGCGCCGCGGAATTCGGCGCGGGCGGCGGCGAGGCCGAGGAAGAGCAGAGTGACGAGGGCGAGGAGACGGGAGAGGCGCGGGGCCGACATGGCGGTGAAAAAAGTCGCCGAGGAGCGAGCGCGGGCAGGGGTGGGCGAGCGAGCGCGAAAGCGTCGCGGGAGTAGGAATGCGAGGGGCGGCGGGAGGGGGTGAGGAATAGCCCCTGGGACCTATGGGCCCCACCGGCACTCCGGCCCCACCGGCCCCCAGGACCTAGGGCCGCTCCAGCTCCGCCAGCACGCTCTCGATCGGACGGAGGAGGTGGGCGGGGAAGAGCGCGTTGATGCGGGTGATGACCGCCTGGATGAGGCCGTCGGGGCAACTGGCGCCGCCGGTGATGAGGATGCGGCGGGGCGCGGCGAAGTCTTCGCCGGGCCAGAGCGGGCGCGTCTCGGTGTGGCCGCCGGAGGCGTAACCGCCGCCGGCCGGGAAGACGTAGTGCGCGACCTCGTCGAGCGAGCGGATGTCGGCCTCGCTCTGGATGAAGAAAGCCATGCGGCCGAGCTTCTCCTCGCAGACGCGGTAGAGCTGGAAGGTGTTGGAGGAGTTTTTCCCGCCGATGACGAAGGCGGCGTCGAGAGGCTGGGCGAGGGCGCGACCGAGGGCGTCCTGATTGACCTGGGTGGCGTAACAGAGGGTGTCGGTGCGTCCGCTGCCGCCGACGCGCGCGGGGGTGCCGGGCTGGTCCGGGCCGCAGGCGGCGGCGTAGGCGAGGCGCAGGTGCTCGATGATTTCGCGGGTCTCGTTGACGAGGAGCGTGGTCTGGTTGACGACAGCGACGCGCTCGAGGTGTCGGGCCACGGAGAAGCCCTCGGTGAAGCGGCCGGCGAAGGCGGCCTCGAAGCGGGCCTGCGCATCGGGCTGGTGACGGACCTGGAGCAGCCCGGCGAGGGCGCGGGCCTCGGCGAGGTTGCGCACGATGACGGCGGGCGCGTGGCGGCGGGTGTTGGAGAAGGTGGCCTTGGTCTCCTCGTGCTCGTGCTTGCCGTGGATGACGACGGTGTATCCATCGCGTCCATACGCGCGGGCGGCCTTCCAGACTTTCTCCACGAGCATGCAGGTGGCGTCGTAGGGGCGGACGGCGAGGCCGCGGCGCACGAGGCGGCGCTTGTCCTCGTCGGTGGCGCCAAAGGCGGGGATGATGACGATGTCCTCGGGCCGGAGCGTGTCCCAGCGCGCGGGGTCCTCCGGGGTGGCGGGCGAATCGGCGGTGATCTTGCGGCCGCGCACGGTGAAGGGCACGCCCTTGTCGGACTGGAGGTAGCGGAGGCCGCGGCGGAGGAGGTCGTCGTTGACGAAGGGGTTGTGGATGAGCTCCGAGAGCATGAAGACGCGCTTGCCGGGGTTTTCGGCGAGGGTCTCGTAGGCGCGCTCGATGGCGTTTTTCACGCCGAGGCAGAAGCCGAAGTGGCTGGGGAGCACGTAGCGCACGGCGCCGAAGTCGAGCGGCACGGGTTCGGCGGCGGAGCGCTCGTGGCGGCGGGCGAGGGCCTTGATCGCGGCGCAGAGCGAGGATTGGTAGAGCGCGCGGGAGAGCTGGTCCTGGGCGTAGATGGAGGTGTTGCGCTCGTGGGCGGGGCGAAACTTGTAGATGAAGTCGTTTTCGCCGAGGTGCAGGTAGGGTAGCTCGACGAGGCGCGGCTCGAGGGCGCTGAGGAGCGCGGCGAGCAGCGGGGTGTTCGCTCCGGGCGAGTGGAGCAACTGGTCGTAGGAATAAAACACTACGCCGCTGTCGGCGGGCGGCTCGGCGAGGCTGGCGAGGACGACGCGGTGGGTCGCGCCGGCGTGGTGGAGCTCGAAGGCGAGGGAGGAGCGTTGCGCGCCCGGCAGGCTGGCGACGTCGGCGGGCTCGCGGCCCTGCGGGGTGAAGCGGATGGCGAGCCGGTTGTGGGCGTCGAAGGCGAGGATGATTTCGGAGGTGGGCACGCGGGAGCGGTTCGGCGGTCAACGAGTCAAGGGTCGAGATCGGGAGGCAGGGAGAGCAGGTGGAGACCGGGGACGCGTTGGAAGTCCGAATCGAGCGTGAGCACGGAAGCGGAGAGTCGGAGCGCGGCGGCGGCGATGAGGGCGTCGGTGGCCTGGATGGGGTGGCCGGCGCGGTCCATTCGCCAGACGAGATCCCCGGTGGCGCGCCAGAGGCGCTCGTCGGTCGGCACATATTGCATGACCGCCATGAAGGCCTCGAGACGCTCGCGCACCCGTGGCACGCGAACGCCGCGCAAGACCTCGAGGCGGACCATGCCGCAGGTGACGAGGTTTACCGTGTCGTAGTGCTCAAAGAGGACGGAGACGGGGTCGAGCCGTCGCCGCATGAGCCGGATGTAGACGCTGCTATCGACGAGGATCGGAATGTCCATCGGCGTCGTAGAGCTTCGGATCTTCGGCCACCGCGTCGAGCGGGGCCGGGTAGACATTGCGGGCAAGCTTCTCGTCGTAGAGCGGGTCGATGGCGTCGGCGAGCTCGTCGGGGCTGAAGCCCAAGCCGTTTTTGCGGAAATCGCGGATGCGCATCTGACGATCCAGCTCCTTTAGCGCGGCCTCCACGGCCTCGGTCTTGCTCGGGAACTCGTATTCGCGCATCACCCTCTCCAGCAGGGCCTCGTCGATGTGCATGGTCATTTTCATCTTGCCATATCAGATATGGCAAGGCGCCCTCGAGGGCAAGAAAAAAAGCCATACAGATGCCATCAAGCTTTCCCGCCGTAGCTTGCGTAGTCGTCGAGGTCGAGGCGGTCGAAGTAGGTGACGATGTCCTCGCGGGCCGGGCCGTAGTTCTCGATGGTCTCGGCAAAGAAGCGGTGGCGCTTGGCGTCGCCGGCGGAGAGCTTGCTCAGGTAGTCGGACCAGGCGGCGATTTCCCAAGCCTGGCGGGTGGGGGAAGCGTTGGCCAAGACCCAGGCGAGCATCTCGGAGTCGGAGCGGCCCTTGGCGACCTCGGCCAGCAGGGCCTCGGGGGTGATGCCGACGAAGCTGAAGAAGCGTTGATCGAGGGGGCAGGGGTAGATGAACTCGCCCAGGCGGCCGGCGGCGGAGGCGCGGGCCTTGTCAAGGAGGCGGGGGAGGTGGACGAAGCCCCCGAGTTTGACGCGCGGACTGCGCGGTGGGTGGGCGCTAAGATCGGGTGCGGAGAAGTTGATCATGGCGCGGGCAAAGGGAGGCGCGGCCGGCCGGGAGGCAAACGCGTTTTCCACCCGGGGCGCGGTGCGCGTGGCGGAAGCGGGTGGGGCCGTTGACGCTTTGATGGGGCCTTTCGGGAGCGGATGGATGGTGTGGGGAGGAAAGCCTTGACTAGCGGGGCGCGCATCGGGCTTACCAATACCCTTTACGAACCTCACACGCATGTTCCAACCCATATCCTCCGGCCTCCGCGCCCACCGCTATGTCTGACTCTGACGGCAAATCGATCGAAGTGGAGGGCACGATTGTCACGGTCCTGCCGGGCACGATGTTCAAGGTGGAGTTGGCCAACGGCCACGTGGTGCTGGCGCACATCTCGGGCAAGCTGCGGAAGAATTTCATCCGCATCTCCACCGGCGACCGCGTGAAGATGGAGATGAGCCCTTACGATCTGGAGAAGGCGCGCATCACCTATCGCATCCGCGAACAGAATCCGGGCCCCCGCCCGCCGCCGCCGCGCCGCCGGTATTGATCCCCGCGCTCGACGCCCCGTGCTCCGGGGCGTTTTTTGTGTCCGCATGCCGCGTCCCGCCAGAGCCTCCGCACCCGATCCCGTGGAAAATCCCCGGAGTGGCGCGGGGACGCCCGCGAAGGCTCGGGGCGGCCCCGGCGGGGCGGACGACCCGGGAATGGCCGGGGTGCCCGAGGGGATGCGTGCGGAGGTGGAGGATTTTGGCAACGTGCTCTCGCTGGAGCGCGGGAGGTCGGCGCACACCGTGTCGGCCTACGAGAGCGATCTGTTCCAGTGCGCGGCGTGGCTGGTGGCGCACAAAGGCGTGCGGGACTGGCGCGAGGTGAGCGCGGCGCAGGCGATGGATTGGCTCTATGCCTTGGGCGGCGAGAAACTGGCGGTGGCCAGCACGGCGCGAAAGCTCTCGGCCCTGCGCGGCTTCGCCCGGCATCTGGTGCGGGAGGGGCGCCGGCCGGATGATTTCACGGCGCTGCTGCAGGGACCGAAGCGGGTCCGGCGCGTGCCGGCGACGCTGAGCGCGGGCGAAGTGGACAAACTGCTCGCCGCGCCGGGCGGGGGGGATGCGCTGGCGCTGCGGGATCGGGCGATCCTGGAGTTGTTCTATTCCTCGGGGCTGCGGGTTTCGGAGCTGGCGGGACTCAGTCTCCAGCAGCTCGATCTGGACCAGGGTTACCTGCGGGTCTTCGGCAAGGGCTCGAAGGAGCGGGTGGTGCCGGTGGGGGGCAAGGCGAGCGAGGCGCTTCGCGTCTATCTGGCGGCGGGCCGGCCTGGCTTGGTGAAGGCGAAGACGGGGAGCGTCTTGTTTCTGAGCGAGCGCGGGGGACCGCTCTCGCGAAAGACCCTGTGGTATCTGGTGCAGAAACACGCGGCGGCGGCGGGAATCGCGCGCGGGGTGAAGCCCCACCAACTGCGACACAGCTTTGCCTCGCATCTGTTGAGCGGAGGAGCGGATTTGCGCGCGATCCAGGAGATGCTCGGGCACGCCAACCTGGAGACGACGCAGATCTACACGGCGGTGGAGGAGAAACGGCTGGTGGAGCAACACGGGCGTTTTCACCCGCGGAATCGGGAGTGACCCCCCGCGAAATTCTGTCGCGCCCCGCCGCGGGCTTCTGTTCCCCTCCTTCCTTCATGTCCTCCGAATATCCTCTCGATACCGTCGAACAACGCGTGAGCTATGGCATCGCGCTCAACATGGGCGCCAATCTCGCCCGTCAAGGCTTGGAAATCGACCTCGGCTCCTTCGTGGTCGGCCTCCAGGACGGTCTTGCGGGGATGAAGCCCCGTGTGAGCGAGGCCGCGCTCAAGGCGGCCTTTGAGACCGCGCAGGAGCGTGTCGAGGCGGTGGCGGCGGAGCGCGCCGCGGCCCAGGCTGGCGAAGCGCAGGCGTTTCTGGAGGAAAACAAAGCCCGGCCGGGCGTGGTCGTCACTCCCTCGGGCCTGCAATATGAAGTGCTGCGCGCCGGCAGCGGCGCCAAGCCGAGCAGCGAACAGACCGTCGAGGTGCACTACCATGGCACGCTCACCGACGGCACGGTCTTCGACAGCTCGGTCCAGCGCGGCGAGACGGTGAGCTTCCCCGTGACCGGCGTCATTCCCGGCTGGGTCGAGGCCCTGCAGATGATGCAAGTGGGCTCGAAGTGGCGCCTCTTCATTCCGTCGGATCTCGCCTACGGCGATCGCGGCACCGGCCCGATCCCCGGCGGCGCGACGCTGATCTTCGACGTCGAACTGATCGGCATCAAGTAAGGCTTGGCGCGGCATGGGCGTCCCGCCCGTGCCACCTGCCCGCTACCGTGATGGCGCCGGATCGCGGGCCACTTGCTCGGGGTCTTTGTCCGCGCGCAGGGCGAGGAAGACCGGGTGGCGGAGCAGGCCCTCCTGGGTCCACTCGGTGAAGCGCACCTGTGCGACGAGCTCCGGGCTCAGCCAGGTGACGCGCCGCATCTCGGCCGCGTCCATGCCGCGACCGAAGCGTGAGCGGCCGCTCAGCGGCAGGTTGTGGAAGGGGCAGTCCGCGATGCGCAGCGGCAGGAAACGCGCGTGCAGGGCCGCCAGCCCTCGCGCGTCGAAGCCCGTGCCCACGCGCCCGGCGTAGACGAGGCGGCCGCGCTCGTCGTGGTAGCCGACCAGGATCGCGCCGAAATGACTGCGTCCCCCGCGCGGCGGGGTGAAGCCGCCGATCACGAATTCCTGCTCGGCCTGCACCTTGCACTTCACCCAGGCGCCGCTGCGGCGACCGGCCTCGTAGGCGGAGCCGGGGCGCTTCGCCACGATGCCCTCGAGCCCCTGCTCGCGCGCGGCGGCGAGCAGCACCGCGGGCTCCGTTTCGAAGCAAGGCGAGAGCAGGAGCGGCACGGGCGCCGCCGCGAGCAGGCGGGCGAGGCGCGCCTGGCGTTCCTCGAGCGGAAGCGCGCGGAGATCCTCGCCCGCGAGGCGCGGCAAGTCGAAGACGTAGTAGCGCAGGATCGGGCGCGCGCCGCTGTCGCGGGCCTGGAGCGCTTGGAAACGCGAGCGCCCGCGTTCATCCAAGGCGACGATCTCGCCGTCGAGGATCGTGCCCTGGAGCTTGAGCCGGCGCAGCGCGGCGACGATCTCGGGGAACTCGGCGTCGAGGCGCTTCTCGTTGCGCGACCAAAGCTCGACGCCCCCGCCGTGGAGCACGGCGAGGGCGCGGTAACCGTCGAATTTGATCTCGCAGCGCCAGAGCCCCGCGGGCGGGGCCTCGCTCGCCAGCGCCTTCATCGGCTCGAGGAAGGTCGGCGGCTCGGGCGTCGTCGGCGGCCCGGGCGGGCGGCGGGATTTGGTGGAGCTGCCGGGCATGGGAGGACGCCCGCGCGCGGCTCAATCGGTGACGAGCTTGACGTCGATGTTTCCGCGCACGGCGCGGGAGTAAGGGCAGGTGGAGTGGGCTTGGTTGAGGAGCTTGCGGCCGGTGCTTTCGTCGACACCGGGAATGGCGCAGCGCAACTCGACGGTGAGGTGGGACGTGTCGCCGCTGGCGTCGTCGGCCAGGCCGACGCGGGCGATCACCGAGGAGCCGGGGATCTCCACGTGCGCGGTCCGCGCGGCTTTTTTGAGCGCGGAGTGAAAGCAGGCCGCGTAGGCGGCGCCGAAGAGATGCTCGGGCGTGGGCGCCTGCTCGGCGGCGAGATCGAGGCGCAGCGCGTTGTCGGAGGATTCAACCACGCCTTCGCGGCCCCGGTTGGAGACCACTTCGGCGACAAAGGAGGAGGTGGACGGAATCATGGTCGCGCAAGGTAGTCCCGCGCGGGTCTCCGCGACATCGGGTTGGCGGCGGGCGCTCCCATCCGGCCCCCGGGCGGAGCCGCCGCGCCGAAGGAGGCGAACCCGTGAATCGGCCGGAGTTTTCACCAACCCGGTCTTGGCGGCGGCCCCGATTTTGAGAGCTCCCGCGCTGGCGCATAGTAAACGCGTGCCCACCAAATCCGAGAAGCCCAGCAAGCAACGCTCCGCCAAGACGCAGGCGCGTCGTCCGGGAAGCGAGAGCGAGATGGACCCGAAGCCCCAGGCCGAGCGGCCCGAGAAGGGCTCGGATCGTCTTGTCGGCAAGGTGGCCTTGATCACCGGTGGCGACAGCGGCATCGGCCGCGCCGTCGCGATCGCCTTCGCCCGCGAGGGCGCCGACGTGGCCATAGCGTATCTGGAGGAGGACGATGACGCGCAGGATACCGCCGCGGCGGTGGAGAAGTTTGGCCGCCGCTGCCTGTTGCTTCCGGGCGACGTCGCCGAGACCCGCACCTGCGAGAAGCACGTGAAGAAGGTCCTCAAGAAGTTCGGTCGTCTCGACGTGCTGGTGAACAACGCCGCCGAGCAGCATCCGCAGGAATCGATCGAGGACATCAGCGACGAGCAGCTCGAGCGCACTTTCGCGACCAACATCTTCGCTTACTTCCGCCTTACCCGCGCCGCCTTGCCCCACCTCGGCGAGGGTGCGGCCATCATCAACACCACCTCGGTCACCGCCTACCGCGGCAGCCCCAAGCTCCTCGACTACTCTTCCACCAAGGGGGCCATCGTCTCCTTCACCCGCTCTCTCGCCAAGGGGCTCGCCGAGCGCGGCATCCGCGTGAACGGCGTGGCCCCGGGTCCGGTATGGCCCCCCCTCATCCCCTCGACCTTTCCCCCGGAGAAGGTCGAGAAATTCGGCTCCGACGTGCCCATGAAGCGCGTCGGCGAGCCCGCCGAGATCGCCTCGGCCTTCGTCTTTCTCGCCTCCCTCGAATCGAGCTACATGACCGGTCAGGTCCTGCACCCGAACGGTGGAGAAGTCGTCAACGGTTGAGTCTCGTCCACTCCCCACCATGAAAATCCTCCTTGTCGGAGACGAGGCGCGCATGCGCCGCCTGATGGCCTTTGGCCTCGCCACCTCGTCGGATCAAGCCTCCTTGGTCGGCTCGCTCGCCGAGCTCGGCCGCGTGCCCAGCCTGCGCGACTACGACGCCGCGCTGCTCGACTGGGAGATGCGCGCGGAGGAGGCGAGCGAGGTGATGGCGCGCCTGCGCCAGCTCGCGCCCGCCGTGCCGGTGGTCGCGATCACCTCTCGCGAGGCCCGCGTGGCCGATGCGCTCGCGGCCGGAGCGGTGGACGCCCTGATGAAGCCGATCGATATCGACGTCGCCCGCGCCGCGCTCGCCCGCGTGGCCTTGCCTCCGGCCGGCGATGAAATGGCCGAGGCCGGCGTGATTGTCGCGGCCTCCGCCTCCGCCTGCGGCGGCGCGAAGCCCGCGAGCGTGGCCGCCGCGGAAAAGCCCGCGCATGCGCCGGAGCGGGTGGCGCCGGCTCCCCTCGCCGCCACGGCGCATCCGCCCGCGGCCGGCGTCCCGGCCACGCGTCCCGGCGCGCCGGCCTCCGAACTCTCGACCAAGAGCCCCTTGCTGCGCCGCCAGTTGCTGGTCGCGACCAAGGCGGCCAAGACCATGGTCAACGTGCTCCTGCTCGGCGAGAACGGCACCGGCAAAACCCATCTCGCGCGCAGCATCCACAACCAGAGCACGCGCCGGGACCAGCCCTTCGTCACGGTCAACTGCCCCTGCTTGCAGGCCCAGTTGTTGGAGAGCGAGCTCTTCGGCCACGTGCGCGGCGCCTTCACCGGCGCGGTCGCGGATTCGCCGGGCCTGGTGGCCGCGGCGGAAGGGGGCACGCTGTTTCTCGACGAGATCGGCGAGCTGCCGCCGGCCCTGCAGCCCAAGCTCCTGCGCCTGCTCCAGGAGCGCTGCTACGAGCGCGTCGGCGAGGCCAAGACGCGCACGGCGGACATCCGCATCATCGCCGCGACCAACCGCGACCTCGCGGCCGAGGTGGCGGCGGGGCGTTTCCGCGAGGACTTGTTCTATCGACTTAACGTGATCGCGCTCGACCTGCCGGCCCTGCGGCAGCGCCCCGAGGACATCCTGCCGATGGCGCAGCAACTCCTGCAGGAGTTTGCCCAGGCGACGGGCCGCAAGCTCGAGGGCTTCTCGGCCGAGGCGCGCACCGCGCTGCAACGGCATAGCTGGCCGGGCAACCTGCGCGAGCTGCGCAACTGCATCGAGCGCGCGGTGATCCTGTGCGAGCGCGAGGTCGTCGGCCTCGAAGATCTTCCCAACCTCGCCGCGCCGCCCGCCGCGCTCGAGCCCCAGGTGGGCGACTTCGTGACGCTCGCGGAGCTGGAAGAGGCGCATATCCGCCGCGTGGTGGAGAAGGCGGGCAGCTTCATGCAGGCCGCGCGTCTGCTCGGCATCAACAAGACCACGCTCTACCGGCGCCGTCGTCGCCAGGACGAGAACACCTTGCCCTTCGACGAGGACCTTCGGGCCGCGATGACGGGCTGAACCGCCCGCCGCGCGCATTTCTTTTCCCACGCTTCCAATCCCCCTGTTCACCATGACCACCTCGACCATCCTGCTGATCATCCTGCTCCTGCTCGTCATCGGCGCGGTGCCGACCTGGCCGCACAGCCGGGGCTGGGGCTACGGCCCGAGCGGCGTGCTCGGGCTGATCCTGATCGTCTTGTTGATCATGGTGCTGACCGGGCGCATCTGACGCCCGTCCTCGGACGGGGCTTGCCCAGCCCGCCGGGGCGGCTTGGGGTGGCGGCTTTTCTCGCCGCCCGATGACGCCTCGCGCCCTGCCGATCTACGAACTCGAAGCCGCCCTCGTCTCCGCCTTGCGCGCGCAGGGACGCGTGGTGGTGCAGGCGCCCACCGGCTCGGGCAAGTCGACGCAGATCCCGCAGATGCTCCGGGCGCACGGCTTCCTGGAGAAGGGCGAAGTGGTGGTGCTGCAACCCCGCCGACTCGCGGCGCGCATGCTGGCGCGGCGCGTGGCCGAGGAGGTGGGTTGCGAACTGGGCGGCGAGGTCGGTTATCAGATCCGCCTCGAATCCCGCGTCTCGGCGCGCACCCGCGTGCGCTTCGTCACCGAGGGTATTTTGCTCCGGCAGATGTCTTTCGACGCGAGCCTGCGCGGGGTGGCGGCGCTGGTCTTCGACGAGTTTCACGAGCGGCACCTCTACGGCGACATCTCGCTCGCCCGCGCCTTGCAGATCCAGGCGACGACCCGGCCCGACCTGAAGATCGTGGTCATGTCCGCGACGCTCGATGCGCAGGGCCTGGCGGAGTATCTGAAACCCTGCGAAATCCTCACCTCGCAGGGACGCAGCTTTCCGGTGGCGATCGAGTATCTGCCGCGGAGCGTCAACTTCGAGCAGGAGCCGGTGTGGGAGGTGGCGGCGCGCGAGTGCGCGCGCTTGGCGCCGCAGACCGAGGGGGACTTTTTGGTGTTCATGCCCGGAGCCTACGAGATCGGGCGCACGGTCTCGGCCCTCGCCGAGCAACGCGCGCTCAATGGCTGTGTGGTGTTTCCGCTTCACGGCGAGCTGCCGCCCGAGGCGCAGGACCGCGCGGTGGCGCGGACCAGCGCGCGCAAGATCATCGTGTCGACCAACGTGGCCGAGACCTCGCTCACCATCGACGGCGTGACCGTCGTGGTCGACGCCGGCCTGGCCCGGCAGGCGAAGTTCGATCCGAACCGCGGCATCAACACGCTGCTCGTGGAAAAAATCTCGCGGGCCAGCGCCGACCAGCGCGCCGGCCGCGCCGGTCGCACCGCGCCCGGGCGCTGCGTGCGCCTGTGGACGGAGCGCGAGCACGCGCAGCGCGCGGCGCAGGAGTTGCCGGAGGTGCGCCGGCTCGATCTCGCGGAGGTGGTGCTCACGCTCAAGGCCAGCGGCATCGACGACGTGTGGGCCTTTCCCTGGCTGGAAAAGCCCGACACCAAGGCGCTGGAGCGGGCGGAGACGCTGCTCACGGATCTGGGCGCGCTGGGGGCGGGGAGCGGCACGGGCCTGGCCATCACCGAGACGGGGCGGCGCATGCTGCGTTTTCCGGTGCATCCGCGCTACGCGCGGATGCTGCTCGAGGCGGATGCGCGCGGCTGCGTGCGGCCGGTCGCGCTCATGGCGGCGCTCACGCAGGGTCGAAACTTTCTCCAGCGCGGCCTGCCGCGCGCGGTGGACGACGCGCGTGAGCACGCCCTTGGCGAGGAGAGCGAGAGCGACTTTTTTCTGCTCATGCGCGCCTGGCGCTTCGCCGACCAGGCCAACTACGGCATCGACGCCTGTCGTCGCCTCGGCATCCATGCGCAGGGGGCGCGCGCGGTGGGGCCGCTTTTCCAATCCTTCTTGGAGATCGCCGAGAAGGAGGGTCTCGATGTCAGCGAGCGGCGCATCGACGGCGTGGAGGTGCGCAAATGCGTGCTCGCGGGTTTTTCGGATCAGGTGGCGAAGCGGCTCGATGGCGGCACGCTGCGTTGCGAGCTCGTGCACGGGCGCCGCGGTTTTCTCGCGCGCGAGAGCGCGATCCAGCGCGCGCCGCTGCTGGTGGTGGCGGAGGTGAGCGAGATCGGTCGCGGCGACGGCGAGGTGAGCACGCTGCTCTCGCTGGCGACGGCCATCGAGGAGGCGTGGCTGAAGGAGCTTTTCCCGGGAGATTACCGCGATGCGCGCGGAGTGGTCTACGACACCGAGATGAAGCGGGTGATCACGCGTCGCGAGCGGCGCTTCCGCGATCTGGTGCTCGAGGCCAGGGTGAGCGGGGACGAGGCGCCCCTGAGCGAGGCGGCCGCGCTGCTGACCAAGGAGGTGCTGGAGGGCCGCGTGCGGATCGAGGCGTGGGACGAGAGCGTGGAGCAGTGGATCCTGCGGGTGAACCGCATGGCCGAGTGGTTTCCGGAGCTGGAGGTCAATCCGCTCACGGAGCCCGACCGTGCCACGCTCATCGAGCAGCTCTGCTACGGCGAGTTGGGGGCGAGGGCGGTGAAGGACAAATCGAAGGACGACATCATGCGGGTGCTGCGCGAGTGGCTGACGAGCGAGCAGCTCGCGGTGCTCGACGACTACCTGCCGGAGCGTCTGGTGATGGCCAACGGGCGGCGCGCGAAGATCGAATACGCCAAGGAAGGTCCGCCGGTAATGTCCGCGCGGATACAGGAGCTCTACGGCATCGAAGGAAAGTTCACCCTCGGGCACGGCCGGGTGCCGGTGAAGATCCAGGTGCTGGCGCCGAATCACCGGCCGATCCAGGTGACGGACGACCTGACGAGCTTTTGGCGCGACATGTATCCAAAGGTGAAGGCGGAGCTGAGCCGGCGCTACCCGCGGCACGAGTGGCGGTAGCGGTCGGGGCGCGGACGGCGCGCAAAAAAACACGCTCCCCCGGGCGGGGGAGCGTGGTCTGATCGATCGAGGCGAGCCGGGGCCGGCTTAGTTGCGGTCGCGGTCGCGCGAGACGCGGAGCTCGCTCTCGACGTCCCAGCCGCGGGCGGCGTTCTCGGCGCGGCTCTCGATGCGCTCCTTGGTGTCGCGATCCGGCACGGTGCCGCGGAGGACGATGCGGTTCTCCTTCGCCTCGACGCGCACGTTGCCCTGCATCTGCGCGCCCTCGGCCTGCTGCACGGCGCGGCGCACCTCCTCGACGGGGGGCTGGGCGCCTACGCGGGGCTCGGCTTCCATGTTGCCGGCGCCGGGGAGGCCGGCTCCGGGAAGGCCGCCGGGGGAGGCATAGGGCTGCTGGCCCGCGATGGCGGGGCTGCGGTCGCGGTCGTGGTCGCGGCCGCCGGTGCCGGCGAGGCCGGGCTCGGTGGTGTGGCCGCCGCGCTGGGTGCCGGCGACGCGGGGCTCGGTGGCGCGCTCATAGTTGTCGTGCCACAGGTAGATGCCGCCCTGCTGGCCGCCCTGCTGCTGCTGGCCCATCTGCTGCTGGCCGGCCTGCTGTTGCGCGGTGGCCCAGCCGGAGTCCATCGCGGGAGTGGCGTTGGCGAAGTCCTGCCGGGTGAGCTGGGTGGCGAGGCCGTCATCGTGGCCAAAGCCTTGGAAGCGGGCGAGGGGCACGAGGAAGTCTTCGTTCACCCCGGCGAAGTCGCGGTTGGCGTCGAAGATGGCGACGACCTGGCGGGACTCGAGGCTGATGAGCAGGTCGTCGATGCGGCCGACGCGGTCGTCACCGACGTTCACGTCCTGGCCGCGGATGTCGGAGGCGAGGGCGAGCTGTTGGGGTGCGTCGCGGTCCTGGAGTCGTTCACGCGCGTCCTGCTGCCGTTCGCCGGCTTGCTGCCCGAAGAAGGCGGCGATCTCCTGGATGCGGGTGCCGCGGTTGAGGTCCTGCAACTGCTCGCGGGTGAGCACGGGGGCCTGTTCCCAGCGCTCTTCGTTCATGTTGATCACGAAGTGATCCTCGGCGTGGTTGTAGCGGATGGCGTCGATGGGCACGGCGCGGAGGTTGGCGCCGAAACCAAGGATGCCCCCGCTGGAGACGACGGCGTGGGTGATCTTGCCCGAGCGGGTGTCGACGACGAAGTCACGGAGGTCGCCGAGGCGCTCGTTGTCGCTGCCCTGCACGTTGGTGCGGAAAAGATCGCTGGCCTTCTTGCCGCGAGGATCGCGGTCGGAATCGGCGCGGAGGCCGCCGATGTTGGCGGTGCGGTCCCGCTCGAGGGTGTCGGCCTGGCGTGCGGGCTGGTTATGGTCGTCGCGGGTGGTGCCATCGCGGTAGACCTGCGTCTGGGCCACGAGGGCGGGAGACACGCCGGCCAAGATCACGGCGAGGGCGGCGGGCTTGAGGTGACGGGAGCTGTTCTTGTTCATGGTTGGTTTCCTGAGTTGGCCCGCGGTCCTTCGCGTCCGTGGGGTCGCTGGGAGCGGCGGGCGGGGTTGCACATGGATTTCTGACGAATGATCCACGGCGGCCGTCAGGGGGACGGGGCCGTATGCGGGCAAGCTACTCGCCGGGGCTGCGCGGCGAAAGGGGCCGCGACCTGATGAGGGGCCGGTAATCGGAGTCGGGGGAGCGGTGGAGTTCGCTTCGGAAAGGAAGCGAGGGGGATTTTCCCCAAATCCGGCTTCTCACCCGGCCCGGGCGGAACCCCGCCGCGTGGTGGCCGGACCCAAGCGGGATGACGACCTTCGACGCCGAACTCCGCGGTTCCTCGCTTACGTGGGCGGTGCTCGTCCCGCCGCTTCTTTATTGGACCTTGGTGCAGGTGTTTGCGATGCAGGCGGGGGATGGCGTGATGCCGCTGGGGAGGCTGGCGCTTTTGATCGCGCTGGCGCAGGCTTTGCCCCTGGCGGCGCTGGCGTGGATGCTGGCCAGCACGGCGGCCTACAGCGTGCGGCCGGGCCGTTTGGTGCGCCACAGTGTGTTGCGGGATCGCGAGTATGCGCTGGGGCCGGACGCGGAACTGGCGGCTCGGGAGGATGGCTCGATCCTGGTGCGCTGGCCGGAGCAGTCCTTGTGCCTGCGGGTGAAGAACGCCGCGGAGTGCTTGGAGCGTTTGCGGGATGCGGTCGGCCCGCCGCGCCAGGAGGAGGCGCGCTGGCAAGGGCATCAGGCGAGTTAGCCCGGCGGCCGTTTCCGCCTCGCCAGCGAACGAGCGCGTGAGGTCGAGGGGCGATAGAGGGTGGGGGTGTGTGCCGTGGCGCCGTCGCCTTCGACAACTTCGACGTTTCCGCCATTCCCGAGCCCTCCAGCGCGGCGGCGCTTGTGGGGGTGATGGTGCTCGCAAGCGCGGCCCTTCGTCGGCGTCGGTCGGCGGTCTGACGTTTTTTTCCGTGGTCTTGGGAGGCGACCGCGCGGTCGGCAAGCGGCCGCGCACGGCTGCGCCGCGGCGACCGGCTTTGTCGCGGCCGACGCCAACGCCGCGTCAGGTCGCGGCGATCTTTTGCGGCGAGCAAGAGACCGGGTTTTCCGGCGGTGCCGCCCGGTGAAAAGGTGATGAAGCGGCGCAAAGGATTGCGCGGGCCCGGGTCGAGTGGGCGGGGCTCGGACGTGCTATCGGAAGAGCCGGGGGCGCGTTGAGGCGCGGGCCCGGGGCGCGCAGCGAGGGGGTCTCCCCGGTCGCTTCCCCTTTTCAGCACGGCGACCAAAACCCCAACCCCCCAACGAAGGTATCCTATGCGATTGCTTCCTCGCGTCCTGACGGGCGCATTGTCTTCGCGGCTCGCCAGCCGCTTCACCGCCGGTTTTGTCGCCGCGTCCTGCGGATTCGCGTTCACCTCGCCGATCCTCGCTCCCTCCGCCCGAGCGCAAACTCCGGAGACCTTGCAGATCGAGGTCGGCACGACGCCGCGTCAGGCCTACCAAGGCCTCGGCGCGAGTTTCCGCGGCTACAACGTGATTCCCGAGGCGAAGCGTCTCGAGCTGGCCGACCTCGTCGTGCGTGATCTGGGCATGCGCTACAATCGCGTCTGGATCAGTGATCTCGACACGCGCACGGTGGACCAGGCGGTGAACTCCTTCGTGAGCACCGTGATCAACACCGGCCAGCTGACCGCCTTCGCGAACCGCGGCATCACCCACACCATCGTCACACCGGCGCGCGGCCCGCATGTGCCGCCGGATATCAACGCCTACTCCGACATGATCGCGGAGATCCTTTTCCGCCTGCGGCGCGATCATAACGTCAACATCTACGCGACCACCTTCACCAACGAGCCGGCCGTCGGCAACGCGGCGCCGAAGTGGACGGCGCTGCAGATCCGGCAAGGCATGACGCGCCTGCGCGAGCGCCTCGACGCCCGTCCCGAAACCGCCTCGATCCATCTGCTCGGGCCGGAGACCGACAACTCCAACAAGGAGATGCGCGACGTGCTCAATCTGCTGCGTGGCGACCCGATCTGGCAGCGCCTTCACGGGGTCTCGAGCCATAGCTACTCCAACGGTGGCAACGACTGGACCACGCCCGTGCTCGACGACAAGCCTTGGTGGCAGACGGAATCTTCCGAACTCGGCAACGAGCAGTTGGGCGATGACGTCCGCGGAGTGAAGAACGCCTCGCGTTTCCTCAACGACATGAACCACCTGATCACCCACTGGTTCTACTTCATCGGCTTCCAGCAGTCGCCGACCGGGGACCCTGATCGCGGCGCCAAGCTCATCGCGTGGAATCCCAACACGAACGAAAATCTGATTTTTCTGAAGTATCATTACCTGAAGCGCCTCACCGAGACCTTCGAGCCCGGCGCGGTCTTCCGTCGGACGACCAACCCGAACCGCGTGCGCAACCAACCCGCGAGCATGCAGTGGAAGGACCCGGAGAAGCCCGCGACCAATGCCGCCGTGGCGCGCAACCAGGACGGCTCCTGGGCCATCGGCATCACCAACAACACCGGCTTGCCGGCCTACAGCAACGACACCTTCCGCGCCACCCAGCACTACAACACGCGGATCAACATCCCCGAGTTGGCCAACGCCGGCAACATCACCTTCAACGTCTGGCGCACCTCGAAGGCCAACGTGAAGGAAGCGCTGGGCACCGTGACGATGGTGGACGGAGTGATCAACCTGAGCGGCATCCACGTGCTCAATCCGCGCGACCTCATCACGCTGCGCTCCGGCCCGGTCGGGTCGAAGTCGCACTCGAAGGATCCGATCGCGGACGCGCACGTGCGCGGTGGCACCCATGAGACGACCAATCAGCACGCGATCGAGCCCACCGTCCTCGTGGTCAAGGGCACGACCAACGCGAGCTTTGTGCGCCACGCTCTGCTGAAGTTTGACGTCGGCGGCCTGCAAAACATCGCCGGCGCCGGGCTCAACCTCGTGGTCAGCCATCTGGAAACCGGCGTGAGCCCGAGCAACCCCGTGACCATCACCGCCCACGTCTGCAACAATGACGATTGGGTGGAGGCCATGGTGAACTTCAAAACGGATCGTCCGATCGGCGCCTCCATCGGCAGCTTCCAGGTGACGCATGTCGGCCAATCGATCACGCTCCCCGTGACCAACGCGGTGAGAGCCGAGGCGGCCAAGGACGGCCGACTGACGATCATCCTGCGCGACACCGCGAACAAGAACCTGCAGGTCGCCTTCCACAGCAAGGAGACCGCCAACCAGAACGCGCGGCCGATCCTCGTGGTGACGCGGCCCTGAGCGAGCCGCGGCATTTGCCCATCCCCGGGGGCGCTTTGGCGCCCCCTTTTTCTTTGGGCCGCAAAGAGGCGCAGAAGTCGCAAAATCAATCCAAAGCTCCGGCAACTCTGCTTTTTTGCGCCGCTCGCGCCTTTTCGCGGCCATTCTCTGACCGCATTTCCCCAAGTCACTTCGGTGACAGGACACCAGGGGCGCGCGGGAGCGCCGCGACGGCAGCAACGATCTTGGTGCTTTCTGCGGGCTGGTTTCGGCGTCTCGCCGCCTCAGACCCTATGGGGCGCGGCGCGGCGGCGCGCAGGTGTCGCCCTCGCGGAGCACGAAAGGCACCACGACCGAGGCGTGGTGGCGACCGCGGTCGGCGAGGCGGCGCGTGAGCAGCGAGACCGCCTCGGCCGCGAGCCGCTCGAAGGGATGGTCGAAACGCGCCGGCACGAGATCGTCCATCGCGGTTTCGTCGGAGTGAAATTGAATCACCGAGAGGTCGGCGGGGACCTTGAGGCCAAGGGAACGCGCGGCGAAGAGCACCGCCTCGCAATCGCCGTAGGTGATGACCGCGGTGGGGCGCTCGCGCCCCGACAGCCACTCACGCATGAGGGCGACGCGGCGGTTGGAGGGCGTGGGCGCCTCGCAGAGGCGTGAGATCGGGCGCAGCCCGAGCTCACGCATCGCGGCGCGATAGCCCTCCATGCGGTCGACCTGGCTGTAATGCACCGGGTGCTTGAAAGTCTCCGGCGCATGCACGGCGTCAAAGTAGGCGATGCGACGGTGACCAAGCGCGTGGAGTCTGAGCACCCCTTCGCGCGCGGCGGCGAGGTCGTCGAAATAGACGGCGTCGGTGGCGCGGCGGGTATTCACCCAGACGGCGGTGACGTGCGCCTGCTCGACGAGATCGGCGACGTCGGGGGGCAAATCGACCTGATGAAAGATGAGCAGGCCGTCGGCGGTCCAGTCCTGGAGCAGGCCCGACACGTGTTGCGGCTCGGCGAGCCGGGCGGCGGGCACCTCGCCGACGATGAGCCGGCATTTCTGCGCGCAGAGCGCCTCGTTGACGCCCGAGAGGAAGCGCCAGGGCAGGCCGAAGCGCAGGCCGGTCGAGGAGTAGACGAGGCCGACGAGGCCGGTGCGGCCCTGGCGGATGGAGCGGGCGAGGGTGTTGGGCCGGTAGTGCAGCTGCTCGGCCGCGCGGCGCACCCGCGCGCGGGTGGCGGGGGAGAGGCGGCCGCCGCCGTTGAGCGCACGGCTGACGCTGGCGGGGCTGAGCCCCACGGCCTCGGCGATGGTTTTCAGGGTGGCGTGGGGCATGGGCGGGGAAACCGGAGCGCGGGGCCCGACCCGCTACTCAGCCGGTGAGGATATCGTCACGGCTCAGCGGGGTCGGGCGAGCAGGAGGCGGGCGTGGAGGATGCGCGCCTCGAGGTCGTTTTGCGCCTCGAGCAGGTCGGCCGTCAGCTCGGAGGAGCCGGGGCCGTAGGGCGCAAGCCCTTCGCGGCGGTGGAGCGCCTCGATCGTGATGTCGTTGCGCGTGAGGGTGCGCGAACGGTTGTTGGCGGTGCGGGTGGTGTCGCTGCGCAGGGCGGTCTCGAAGCCGGCGCGGTAGGCGGCGAAGAAATCCTCGAGCGTGGAGTTGGGACTGAAGAGGAGGTGCTGCTGGTTGGCGAAGAGGCGTTGCAGGTCGGGCGCCTGGGTGAAGGCGGGGCCGTTGAAAACCCCTTCGAAGTCGGGCATGAAGCCGCGCATGAACTCGGCGGGCTCGACGCCGTGGATGACCGGCAGCCAGCCGCTGATGCGGGTGAACTTCTGGTTGGAGGTCTTGCTGGTGAGGAAGCGGAGAAAATCGATCGCGGCCTCGGGGTTCCTGGAGAGGCGGGTGAGGTGGAGGCCGCCGTACGTGCGGAGATCGCCCTCGGAGTTGCGCGCGATGACGCCGGCGCCGAACTGCGGGTGCCCGGGCGTGGGGATGGGGGCGCGGAAGACTCCGAGCTCGAAGGGCACCTGCTGGCGGATGCTGGTGACATCCCAGGAGCCGGTCATGAGCATGAGGGCGCGCTGTTGCACGAAGTAGAACATGGCGTCGTCGCGCTCGAGCTGCGTGAAGCCGCGGGGCATGAAGCGGGAGGCGTCGCGCATGAGGGCGAAGCCGTTTCGGATCTCGGGGTTGTCGAGGTTCCAGTGGCCTTCGAGGTAGGCGAGGCGGAAGGCCTCGGGGGACCAGGGGAAGTCCTGGAGGGGGTTGGCGTCGCGGGCCAGGCGCTGGAGCTGGCTGCCGAAGAGCTGGTCGAGCAGCATGGGCGCGTTGTAGCGCGAGCCGGCGAGGGGGTGGAGGTTGCGGCCGGTGCGGGCGGCAAACTCCTGCACTTTCTCGGAGAGGGCGACGAACTCCTCGTAGGTGCGGGGCGTCTGGGTGGAGCCGGTGATGAGGCGGAGGAGCGGGAGGTTGATGTAGACGCGGACGGTGGTGGTGAAGGGGGAGACGCTGTAGGTGTCGAAGAGGTCGATGTTGTAGGCGCCCTCCATGCCGTCGATGAAGGTGTCGCGCCAGGGGCGGCCCTCGAGGTCGGTGCCGACGTTGTAGGGGTTGGGGGCGGAGATGGCGTGGGAGACGGGGGTGAAGAAGCGGGCGACGCGGGCGGGATCGAGGGTGGTGTTGCCGAGCTGGATGAGGTCGGGGGCGGTGCCGCCGATGAGCTGGGTGGTGATCCAGTTGGTGTAGTAGCGCTCGGGGATGAGGAGCTGCTCGACGCGCACGTTGGGGTGGAGGGCCTCGTAGTCGCGGGCGATGGCGTTGAAGGCGTCGCGCACGCCGCCCTCGAGCTGCCAGTGGGCGAAGCGGATGGTGATGCGGTCGGGGTCGGCCTCGGCGACGCTGCGGCCCATGACGCGCCAGGCGGCGATGCCGAAGCAGATCGCGAGGAGCAGGAGGCCGAAGCCGTTGAGGTAGAAACTGAACTTGGATTCGGCGGATTTCATCGGGTGGCGGCGGCGGCGCTTTGGCGGAGGCTGGCGAGGACCTGGCGGATCTCGTGTCCGCGGACGTCGAAGGGGTAGGCCCGGACGAAGTCCTCGTAGAAGGCGAGGGCGCGGGGGATGTCGCCGAGGAGGCGGGCGGACTCGGCGGCCTGGAGGAGGACGATCTTGTGGCGGTTGACGCGCAGGGGGACGCCGCTCTCGAGGGCGGCGATGAAGAAGGGGAGGGCGAGGGCGTGGTCCGCGTGCATGCGGAGGGCGGCGCCGGCGAGGACGAGGCGGGCGTCGCGCAGGGCCTCGGGCGAGGCCATGTCGGGGAGGAGGGCGACCAGCTCGGCGAAGCGGGCGTCCCACTCGGCGCGGGGGATGTCCTGGTGGAGGACGATGATGGCGAGCTTGGCGATGGCGGCGTCGGCGTAAGGGTTTCCCGGATACGAAGCGATGAGCTCGCGGTAGGCGGCTTCGGCTTCGGCGGGGCGGGCGGGGCTGGCGTGGAGTTGGAAGAGGCGGGCTAGGTGGTAGCGGGCGGCCGGGGCCTGCGGGGACTCGGCGCGGCCGGCGAGGGCGGAGAGCAGCTCCTCGGCGCGGCGGACGTTGGCCTGGGTCTTGGGCTGGAGGTTGAGGAGGGCGACGGCCTCGCCGAGGCGGGCCTCCTCGCCCTCGGCGGCGGCAAAGGCGCCGAGGGCATCGGCGGTCTGGAGGCGCGAGAGGAGGTCCCAGGCGGCGGAGGTGGCGGCCGCTGGCGCGGAATGACCAAGGACCAAGGTCCAATGACCAAGGGCGCAGGCGAGCAGGGCGGCGCGGAGGAGCGAAGGGGGGCGGAGCATGGGCGGGGGAGGGACGGGCGGAGCAGACTGATCGGGCGAGATGGCCGGACGGGAAGTCAATTTGGCGGCAGGACCTTGGATAGGCTAACGTCGTCGAGGAGGAGCTGGCCGGTGGCGGGGTGCAGGCCGACGTAGAGCAGGAAGCGGGTGGCGCCCGGGGGGACGGTGACGCGTTGGCGGACCTCGGTCCAATCGTAGGTGCCGGAGACGAGCTCGCGGCGGGCGCCTTCGCCGACGAGGTGAATGGTCTGGCGCTGGTGGCCGGTCCAATCGGTGAAGACGGCGACGACCTCGGCACCGCGCGCGGGATCGGCGGGTTTCAGGTCGGTGCCCCGGAGGTGGACGGCGAGATCGAGCTCGATGCCGGGGGTGACGGGGATGGACTGGGTGCGCCAGCCGAGGCCGCCCTCGGGGATGCGGGCGGGATCGGCGGAGGGGTTGGCGATGGTGAGGGCGCGGAAGCCGGAGCGGGCGAGGGGGAGGCGGGTCCACTGGCGGGCGTCGCCGGTCCAGACGCGGTCGGAGCCGAAGCGGCCGCGGGTCTGGCCGGGGCCGGGCTCGGTGGAGGCGGCGGCGGCGCGGAACCAGCCGTAGGGCTCGGGCTCGGAGTCGATCCAGATGCCGCGGGCCCAGCGGGCCACGCCGACGGGGACGGAGCGCTCGGCGCCGCCATCGTAGTCGAAGGCGAGCGGCAGGTCGGGGTGGCGCGAATCGGGCTGGAGGGTCCAGCCGATCTGGAGGCCGATGTCGGCGGGCTTGAAGTCGCCGACGCGGCTGTGGGCGTCCATGCCGGAGGCGCGTTGCCACTCCTCGAAGGTGTCGATCTGCCGGTCGGGGAACCAGGCGAAGCCGGCGAAGGCGCGCGCGGGGGACCAGTTGTAGAGATTGCGGTCGATGAGGTTGTCGAGGGGGGAGTTGAAGGAGCGGCGGACGGTAGTGTAGTCGATGTCCACTACAAGGTTGTCGGGCACTTCGGAGGGATCGATGACCATGTAGGCGGCGACATCGCGGCGGACCTCGGGTGTCATCTCTCCGGGGACGGGGATGGAGACGGGGCGGCCGGAGGTCTGGATGAGATTGTCGACGACGATGTTGTGCTGCGAGGCGCGGGCGTTGGCGGTCTGGTAGAGGTTGATGCCGTCGAGGCGTTCGCGGGCCCACTCTGGGTGGTCGAGGGGGCGGTTGCGGAAGGTGGGCATGTTGTCGAAGTCGACGGACGGGCGGCCCCACTGGGAGACGGTGCAGGAGATCCAGTTTTCGGGGATGACGTTGCCGGAGGACTGGCGGGTGGAGATGCCGACCGGGTTGTCCTGGAGCGCGTTCCACATGACGGTGGAGCGGTTGGTGAGGAATTCGAGGTAGATGCCGGTGTGGCCCTGGCGGGTGACGGAGTTGCCGTAGATGCGGTTGTCGTAGCAGTGGATGTCGCCCCAGATACCGCCGAAGACGTGGACGTCCTTGCGCACGGTGCCGTCGGGGAAACGGGTCTCGGAGGGCGGGCGGTCGGCGAGGAAGTTGTGGCGGGCGGTGATGTAGGAGCCGCCGTTGAACTTGAGGACGCCGACCCAGGCCTCGGCGGCGGGCTCGCCGCGGGTGCCGGTGGTCTGGAAGACGTTTTCCTCGA
>JAUVVA010000127.1 GCA_030604905.1 Verrucomicrobiota bacterium
GACGCGCTGGTCCTCGAAGAGCACGTCGCCGGTGATGAAGATGTGGCGGTGCTTGTGGCGGATCTCGACGGCGGTGGCGCCGGCGACGTGGCCGGCGGGGTGGAGGGTGATCTCGACCTCGTCGCGTCCGTTGGAGAACTTTTTCGGGTGGTTGAAGGGGATGCCGGTGAAGCGCGGGGCGATCTTGTCGATGTCGTCGTGGGTGAAGTGGGGCGCGTCCTTGGTCTGGCCCTCGGCGAGCTGGCGGCGCATGACGTTGGCGGAGTTGTGCAGCATGCGCTCGACGATCATGCGGCTGGAGAGCGACATGAGGCAGGGCGCGTGGGGGTGCTCGCGCATGGCGACGGGCAGGGTGCCGAGGTGGTCGAGGTGACAGTGGGTGAGGACCATCAGGTCCACGGAGATGCCGGCGAGCTTGGCGAAATCGGGCATCGCGGCGCGGCCGGAAAGTTTCGGGTGAAGGCCGCTGTCGATGAGGATGTTGATGTCGCCGATTTGGAGCAGGGTGCAACTGCACCCGATGCCGCCCTCCCGGTTGAGGTCGATTAGTTTCATGTCTTGAATCGGTCAGACGAAGGCGCGGGGGAGGGAAGTGCAAGCGGTAAGCTCGACGCGGCACGCTTCCCTCTGGCACGCGCGGGCGTCGCGGCACGCGGACGCGTCGGTCCGCGAGCGAGCGTGCGCTACGGAGTGTCCACGAGTGGGCGTGCCGCGGAGATGCGTCTGCCGTCGTGGGCGAGCGCGTAGAGCGGCACGGGCGGATCCTTGTCGAGACGCTTCACGAGCGCGGGGTCGACGCGTTTGGGCAGCTCCAGCCAATGCAGGCCGTGGGCGTCGCAGGCGAGGAGGCGCGCGTAGGGTTTGAAGACTTCGGCGCGGCCGAGGATGCGGGTGGGCAGCGGGGCGGCGGGGGAGGGCGGCTGATCGGGCGCGGGCGGATTCACGTGGTCGGCTTGCGGGGTGCCGCGCTCAAGCACGAGGCAGCTGTAGGCCTGGCTGCGGAGGTCGAGGCCGGCGCGTTGGGCGAAGCGCACCCAGCCGGAGTCGTTTTGCACGCCGGGCGGGGGCTCGGCGAAGAAGTGGCACCACTCGCGCTCCTGGCCGGCGGCGAAGAGCGGGCAGTTTTCCCGGTGCGTGCAGGGAGCGACGATGCGGTGCCCGGCGCGCAGGCGGTCGCGCGCGGCGGCGAGGGCGCGGCTGTCTGCGTGGGTGCCGGGCTCGATCCAGAGAAGGGCGGCGGCGCGCCCGGCGAGGGCGAGCAAGTCCTCGCGCGCGGCGGGCGGGAGCTCGTTGAGCACGTGGCTGACGACGAGGGTGAAGGGCTGCGAGGAGTCGAGGAGGCGAAGGGGCGGGGAGTCGAGAAGCGGCAGGGCGGGGAATTCCGTGGCGGCGCGGTCGCGGGCGAAGGCGACGGCCTCGGGGCTGTGGTCGTGCAGGGCGAGGCCGGCGAAGTGGTCGGGGCCGAAGGTGGAGAGCACGCGGCGGCCGGCGACGCCGGAGCCGCAGCCGTAGTCGAGGAGCACGGTGCCGGCGGGCGGGGCCCAGCGGCGGAGGCGCAGCTCGCGCAGGAGGGCGTCCCATTTCCAGCCGATGCGCTCGGCGTAGGTGGCGTCGTAGGCGGCGAGCGTGGCGGCATCGCGCCAGTAGGGGCCCTCGGCGGCGGCATCGCGCGAGAGGAAGAGGGCGCGGAGGCGCTCGAGGGCGGACCAGTCGAGTTGCTCAGGATCGGGCATGGGCGCGAGCGGGGGGGAGGGCGTGGTGCTCTGGGAGATTTACTCCGCGCGGAGGTTTTGCATTCATGGCGGCATGTCGATGTTTCGTCTGCTGCTGGTGCTGGGATTGTTGTGGCTTGGCGGTGCGCAGCTGCGGGCCGAGGAGCGCGCGGAGACTGTCTTGGAGCAGGCTTTCGCGGTTTTGGCGGGGGTGCCTCATTTGGAGGTGAAGATCGATCTCCGCGAGGTGCAGGTGTTGTCGCAGGGGGCGGGGGACGCCGGATCCTCCGGCCTGCGCCAGCTGTGGGCGAGTTATCAGCAAGTGCGGGTGACGCGTCGGCTGCCGGAGGACTGGTGTCTGACGAGCGTGCGGGAGCGCGAGTCGGGAGGTCGCCGGACCCTGGAGCGCAGGCTCGCTTTTGGTCTGCGCAGCGATGGCCAAGGGGTGTTTTGGACCGTCAACTCGACCACGCAGGAGCCTGTGCGGATCGATCTGCCGGCGGGGCTTTTTCGACAGGAGGTTTTGGAGCGCGCGGGGCAGGGCCTGCGGCGCGATCCGGTGTTGGCGGCGATGTTGTTTAATCGGGCGGAGAGCGGAGCGCGGGCCTTTGGGATCAACGAAGTCACCGGCGAGGCGATGGAGGTCGGCGAAAATGGCGCGAGGCTCCGGGTGGAGAGCCCGATCGATCCGATGACGAGGTTGATCCTGTGGATCGATCCGGCGCGTGGATTGATCGAGCGGGCCCTGTTTGCGCCGCACGCGAGGCCCGGGATGCCGATGCAGAGGCTGACGGAGGTGGTGTATCACTATGATTTCACCCGGGGCGCAGCGGACGCGGAGCTGGATGCGGGCGCCGCGATGGCGGCCCTGCCCACCGGGGAGCTGGTGGAGCGGGCGGAGTTTTGGTCCTTGGATAAGCTCGTGGCGGCGAGCGGGGTGCAGTTGGGCAGCCCCCTCCCGGAGTCGGGGCGGCGTAGTCCTGAAACAGGCGGGGTGGCGAGAGCTTGGCCCGCGACGCCAGCCGCCCCGCCCGCGCCTCCGCCCGCGACGCCCGCCGCGCCCACCCCGGAGGCTCCGCCTGTCGTGGCGCCCGCGCCCGCGCCCGCGGTCGCGGTCGAGGTGCAATTGCTCACGCCGGAGCAGATGGAGGCGATAGTCGTCATCGAAGGCAGTGATGGGGCGGGCTCGGGCTTTCTCGCCCGCATCCGGGACGTCGATTTTGTCGTCACCAACCTTCACGTGGTCGGCGGAAACGAGAGCATCCAGGTAAAGACGCTGCGCGGCACCCCGATCAAGGTGAGCGCGATGTTTGGCGCGGTGGGGCGCGACATCGCGCTGCTGCGCGTGGAGGGCGGGCACTCGGGGCCGACCTTGCGCATCGCCGAGGATCCGGTGCAGACGGCGAAGCTGGGGGACAAAGTCGTGGTGGTGGGCAATCGCCGGGGTGGCGGGGTGGCCACGCAGGTCTCCGGGGTGGTGCGCGGCATCGGGCCGGACCGCATCGAGGTGGACGCGCCCTTCCAGCCTGGCAACAGCGGGAGCCCGATCGTGCATGTGGCCACCGGGGAGGTGCTGGGCTTGGCGACCTACTCGCAAACCCGCAGCCTCGACATGCTGGATCCGCCGTCGTCGGACACGACCCGGGCCCGCGCCTCGCAAAGCGAGCCCGCGGTGGAGCAGCGCTGGTTCGGCTACCGGGCGGACGGGGTGCCGCGCTGGGAGGCGATTGACCTCGCGAAGTGGCGGGCCCAAGCCAGGCGCATCGCGGACTTCGAGGCGGATTCGGAGGCGATTTACCACGCGATGAGCGGGCGCTTCGGCCTGGCTTCGCGCAACCCGCGGGTGCGCTTGCTCATCTCCCGCTTCGAGGAGCGGACGAACCGCGGCGGCAACTCGCAGGCCTTGGTGGTGCAGGAGGTGCATGAACTCTTCCGCGGCCTGCGCGCGCTGGCCGACACGGGCACGCGCGAGCTGCGCCATGGCGAGTTCTACGATTATTTCCGCACCAGCCTCTACTGGGAGACGAGCATACCGGAGCAGCTTAAGGCGCGCGAGGAACTGGCGCGGCGTCTGGACCGGGCCTCGGAAAACGCGAGCGGCTTCCTCGCGCGCCTGAGGCGCTGAGCGGGCGTCGGGCGGGCATCTCCCGATCGTGAAGCGCCGCGCCCTTTTCGGGTTGAAAGCGGGGGCGGCTTGGGCGGTGTTGCACCCTCTCGGGTCCCCGAGCTCCTTTCTCTCAACCCTCAACCCAGACACCCATCATGGCCGGCGTAGGCAAACTCCTCAAACAAGCCCAGAAAATGCAGCGCTCGATCGAGTCGCTCCAAACCCAGCTCGCCGCCAAGGAGCTTGATTTCTCGCGCGGCGGTGGCGCGGTGCAGGTGCGGATCAACGGCGCCGGCCAGTTCCTCTCGCTCAAGCTCGACCCGGAGTTCCTCAAGGAAGACGCCGCGACCGTCTCGGCCGAGATCCTCGCCGCCGTGCAGGAGGCCGCCGCGGCCGCGAAGAAATACAACGAGGAGGAGATGCAGAAGGTCACCTCCGCGTTCCAGATGCCGGGGATGTTCTGAGGATTTATGATTTATGATTGATGATTTATGATTTGGGGGCAGCGACCCGCTGGCCAGACGGCAGCGACCGCCGCCTCATCTCCGCCCAATCATCAATCATGAATGCTCAATCATAAATGATAAATCCCCCGTGACCCCCGCCTTCGAAAAACTCCAGCAGGCGCTGAAGCGGTTGCCCGGCGTCGGTTACCGCTCGGCCGAGCGCATCGCGCTGCACCTGCTGGTGGAAAAACCGGCGCGCCTCCCCGAGCTCGTGGCCACGCTCGAGGAAGCCTCGCGCGCGGTGCGTCGTTGCGTGCGCTGCGGCAATCTCGCCGAGGACGAGCTCTGCGCGGTGTGCGCCGACGGGCGTCGCGACGCTTCCGTCGTCTGCGTGGTGGAGCACACGCCCGATCTCGTGGCGATGGAGCGGGCGGGGGCTTTTCGCGGGGTCTATCACGTGTTGCACGGGCGCCTCTCGCCGATCAACGGCGTGGGGCCGGAGGAGCTCAACTGGGCCTCGCTGCGGGGGCGCATCGAGGCGGGTGAGGTGCGCGAGTTGATCCTCGCGCTGGGCAACGACGTGGAGGGCGAGGCGACCTGTCATTTCATCACGCAACAGCTCGCCGACGCGGGCGGCGGCGCGGGCGCGGCCACTCCGGGCGAGGCCGCTCAGGGGCCGGTAAAGGTGTCCCGCATCGGCTTCGGCCTGCCAAGCGGCGGCGGAGTGCTCTACGCCGACGCCGTCACCCTGCGCAGCGCGCTGGAGGGGCGGCGCGAGTATCGGTAAGCGGTCCGGCCGGAGGCGCCTCCGCGGGTGGGCCAGCGAGGAAACTTCGGCTTGCCGAGCTTTGGCGCGCGAGGGCAGGCTGAAGTGTGTCTGTCGTAAACAGTTTCCGGGTCCTGCTCGCCGAGGACAATGAGGACGATGTCTTCCTCATGCGGCAGGCGGTGCGCAAGGCGGGCGTCGCTCTCGACCTGCACGCGGTGCCCGATGGCGAGGAGGCGCTGGCCTATCTGCGCGGCGCGGGAGACTACGCGAACCGGGCCCTTCATCCCCTGCCCGACGCGCTGCTGCTCGATCTCAACATGCCGCGGTTGAACGGTTTTGAGGTGCTGGAGATTTTAAGGCGGGATCCGGCATGGAATTCGCTGCCGATCTATGTGCTCTCCGCCTCCAATCTGCCCGCCGACATGCGTCGAACCCAGGAACTTCACGCCAATGCCTACATCGTGAAGCCGATCCGGGTGGACGAGCTGGCCACCTTCGCCGCGGCGCTCCATCTCTGGCTCGGGGTGACGGTGGGCGCCGCCCGCGCCACCCGCCCGCTGAATCGTTGATCGCTGTTCGGCCGTGGCTTTGACGACCGGAACAGAACCAAGAGGGGGTCCGGCTGCCGCGTGGGAAGGGGAGGAGTCGCGGGCCTGGTTGGACTTTGTGTTGGAAAGCACCGGAGCCTGTCTGTGGGAGTGGTGGCCGGGCAGGGAGCGCGAGGCTTTTTCGTGGTCGGCCGCCGCGGTCGCTGTGTTGGGCGGCGAGGGGCCGCGAGATGAGCGGGATCTCGTGGAGCGTTTCCAGGCGGAGGATCGGGACGGGCTGCGCGCGTGCCTGGAGGCCCTGCGGGTTGGCGAGGCCGGGGCGTTGCTGGCCAGCGAGGCGCGCCTCCTGGACGGGACGCGCTGTCTGCGACTGCAAGCCCGCGCGAGCGGTGCCGGGGGCGCGGAGCGGCGCGTGAGCGGACTCTTCATCGATGTCTCCGCCACGCGGCCGGAGGCGGCACGCCTGACGCGGCTCGCCGAGGCCGCGCGGGTGATCGCCTGGGAGATGGATCTCGCCAGCGGCTACACGCGTTGCAGCCCCAACGCGGCGCGGATCTGGGGCTTTCACGAGGGACCGGGCAGCGCTTACTTCGAGCGGGTGCATCCGGAGGACCGGGTGATGGCGCGGCCTCAGAACGAGACGGGGGTGGGCGACGAGCGCGAGTATGCGCGCGAGTATCGCGTCGTCGCGGTCACGGGCGAGGAGCGCTGGCTGCACAGCCGCGGCGACGTGGTGTGCGACGCGCAGGGGCGGCCGGTCAAGCTTCTGGGCGTCTCGCTCGATGTCACCGATCTCAAGCGCGCCGAGCGGGCGGCGGTCGAGCTGGGCGAACGGCTGGAGCGCGCGCAGCAGGCGGCGCGGCTCGGGACCTGGGAGTGGGATACGCTCACGGGCGCCGCGACCTGGTCCGACGGCATCTACGATCTGCTCGGCGTGCCGCGCCGGGCCTTCGCGCCCGACACCGAAAAATGGAAGCAATTCATCCTGCTCGAGGATCTCGAGTCCGTGATGACGCGGGTGGGGGAGGCGCTGGAGCGGGGCGGCGAGTTCAATTTCGAGTATCGGGTGCGGCGGGCGGACGGGGAGCTGCGCTGGGTGGGGGCGATCGGCCGGGTGGACCGCGGGCCGCACGGGCGCGGGGCGCGCATGCTCGGGATCAACATCGATGTCACCGAGCGGCGCGAGATCGCGGAGGAGCTGCGTCGCAGCGAGCGGCAGTTTCGCTCGATGTTCGAGTCGGCGGCGGTCGGTATGGCCCAGGCGGATACGCGGAGCGGGCGTCTCGTCGCGGTGAACGCGGCGCTTTGCGAGCTGAGCGGCTACACGCGGGAGGAGTTGCTCGGGATGACCTACATCGAGCTCACGCATCCGGACGACCGCTCGGTGAGCCTGGCGGAGCGGCAGAGTCTGCTGCTCGGGGAGCGGGACCACGCGAGCTACGAGAAGCGCTACCTGCGCAAGGATGGCGGCGTGCGCTGGGTGTTGGTGTCGGTCGGGCTGGTGCGCGATGAAGAGGGGCGCCCGTGGCGGGCGACGGCCATCGTCACCGACCTCACCGAGTTGAAGCGAAGCGAGCAGGCGCTGCGCGAGGCGCAGGAGAGGGAGCGCGCGTGCCTGGAGCATCTGCCGGTGGGCGTGTGGTTCCTCAACGCCGAGGGACGCATCACCTATGGGAACCGCGCCGGGCAGGAGATCTGGGGCGGGGCGCGCTACGTGGGGCCGGAGGAGTTTGGCGTCTACAAGGGCTGGTGGCATGGCACGGGCCGCCGTCTGGCGCCCGAGGATTGGGGCGCGGCGCGGGCCGTGCGCCGCGGCGAGTCCTCCTTGAACGAGGTGATCGACATCGAGGCCTTCGATGGCGTGCGGAAGACGATGCTCAACTCGGCCGTGCCGGTGCGCGACGCCGCGGGGGCGGTGCAAGGCGCGGTGATCTTCACCCAGGATGTCACGGCATGGAAGGAGGCGGAGCGGAGGTTGCGGGAGAGCGAGTCCACCTTGCGGAGCTTCTACGAAAGTTCGCCGCTTCTGATGGGCTTGGTGGACCTCGCGGCGGACGACTCCGAGATCGTCCATGTCTATGACAACGGGGCGACCGAGCGGCTCCTGGGCCTCCCCCGCGGCGGCACGGTGGGGCGTGGCGCCCGCGAGTTTGGCACCACGGAGGAAGTCCTGGCACGCTGGATCCGGCATTACCGGCTGAGCGAAAGCACGGGCCAGCCGGCGCAGTTCGATTATTGCGACGTCCGCGGTGGCGGCGGCGCGATCTGGCTTTCCTGCGTGGTGGCGCATATCGGCCCCTCGGGGAACGGGCGCTCGCGTTTTTCCTATGTCGCGCAGGATGTGACCGCGCGGAAGCAGATGGAGCTTGAGCTGATCGAGGCGCAGGCGGCGCTGCGCCGCCACGCCGCGCGTTTGGAGCGCACGGTGGAGGAGCGCACGGCGGAGCTGCGCGCGGCGAACGAGCAGATGGAGACCTTCGTGTATTCGGTGGCGCACGATCTGCGCGGACCGCTGCGCGCCGTGACCGGCTTTTCCCAGCTTTTGATCGAGGATCACGGAGCGAGGCTCGACGAGAGCGGGCGTCACATGCTGGCGCGGATGCAGGGCGCGGCCGAGTTCATGGACCGGCTGGTGCTGGATCTGCTCGCCTTTGGTCGCACGGCGCAGGCGGAGATGGAGCTGGGGCCGGTCCCGGTCGCGAGGGCTTGGGAGGCTGCGTGGTTCCAGTGCGCGGCGGAGGCGGAGCGGACCGGGGCCCGGGTGGAGGTGGTGGGGGCGCCGCTGCCACAGGTCCGCGGGCACGAGAGCACGCTGGGGCAGATGCTGGCGAACCTGCTGGGCAACGCGCTCAAGTTCACCAAGCCCGGAGAGCGTCCGGAGCTGCGTTTCCGCGCCGAGGAGAAGGGGGACCGCGTGCGGCTCTGGGTCGAGGACCGGGGCATCGGCATCGCACCGGAGCAGCACGAGCGGGTGTTTCGGGTTTTTGAGCGCCTGCACGGGGCGCGCTATTCGGGCACGGGGGTGGGCCTGGCGATCGTGCGCAAGGGGGCGGAGCGCATGGGTGGAACGGTCGGCGTGGAGTCGCGCGTCGGTGAAGGCAGCCGCTTCTGGATCGAGTTGCCGCGAGTCTAGGGGGGATGCGCCGGGTGCTCGCGATGTCACGCGAGGAGCGCGCCCTCGTGGCGGAGGAGCCCGCGCTTGCGCTCGAGGCCGTAGGCGTAGCCGCCGAGGGAGCCGTCGGCGGCGATCACGCGGTGGCAGGGCAGGACGAGGCAGAGGGGGTTGGCGCCGTTGGCCCCGCCGACGGCGCGGGGCCCGCTGCCGGTCTCGGCGGCGAGGTGCGTGTAGCTCCAGGTAGTGCCGTAGGGGATACGCCGCAGCGTCTCCCACACGCGTCGTTGAAAGGGCGTGCCGATGGCGGGGGCGATCGGGGTGGCGAAGACGCGCAGGCGGCCGGCGAAGTAGGCCTCGAGCTCGGCGAGGGCGGGTGCGGTGCGGGCGGGCGCGGGGGAGAGCGTGGCGCCGGGGCCGAGGAAGGCGCCAAGGGGCGGGCCATCGGCGAAGACGAGCGCCGCGAGGGCGCCCTGCTCGTCGGTCGCGAAATGGATTTCGCCGAAAGGGCTGGCGAGGGCGGCGGGGTGAAAGAGTGGCATGGCGCGGGGGCGAAGCTTGGGCGGGAAGGATAAGCCGCGCGAGGATGGACGGGCGGGGCGGGGGAGTCGCCGGGGCGCGGGATGGGTAGAACCACGGCATGGAGGCACCGCCGCGAAACATCGCTTGCACCGGCACATTAGCGGTCAAGAGTGGTCTACTGTTTCCCGCTTATCCTCCGCAGAACCCTCCGTCCCTACAGTCCTCGTGTCCGAAAATTCAGTTCGTCCGTCCTTGTTCCGTCGCATGGCGACCGCCGTCGTGCAGTGGGTAGATTCCGATTATTGTCCCGAAGGCGCAGAAAAAATGCGCAACGAGCCTGATAAGGTCGATTGGGTCCGGGTGATGCCCTTCGTCGTGCTCCACGTGGGCTGTTTCGGCGTGCTTTGGGTGGGTGTGAGCGCCTTTGCGGCCTGGGCCGCGGTGTTCCTCTACTTCGTGCGCATGTTCGCGGTGACCGGCATCTATCACCGCTACTTCTCGCACAAGACCTACTCCACGTCGCGCTTTGGCCAGTTCATCCTCGCGCTCTGGGGTGGCACCACGGTGCAGCGCGGCGGCCTCTGGTGGGCCTACCATCACCGCCACCACCACCAGCATTCGGATGATCCCGAGGACGCGCACTCGCCGCACGTGCACGGTTTCCTCTGGTCGCACATCGGCTGGATCACC
>JAUVVA010000161.1 GCA_030604905.1 Verrucomicrobiota bacterium
CGACCACGCCCGAGCGTTTCTTCGAGGCCTGCATCTCCGCCACCGTGATCGGCACGCTCCAGGCCGCCTACACCGACATGCCCTACCTCGGGCCGGTCACGCGCCTTATCAACGAGCACGACGCGCTGCTCGGCGTCTCGATCTGCGGCTTCATGGACAACCCCAACGTCCTCTTCGACCCCGAGATCCTCCGCCAGGGCGCCCACCTCTGCCGCGCCACCAACCAGCTCGTCGCGCAGACCATCGGCATCCGCCCCGCGGCCAAGTTGACCACCTGCAAACCCGAGGGCACGGCCTCGCTGCTGCTCGACGCCGCCTCGGGCATCCACCCGCACCACGCGCGGCAGTATTTCCGCCGCGTGCAGGCCAACCGCAAGGAGCCGGTCTATGCCTTCTTCAAGTCGATCAACGCGCAGATGACCGAGCCCTCGGTTTACAGCCCGCACACCGACGACGTGATCTGCTTCCCGGTAAAAGCCCCCGACGGCGCGATCCTGCGCAAGGATCTCAATGCGCTCCAATTTCTCCAGCTCGTCATGCTCGTGCAGCAGAGCTGGGTGATCCCGGGCGGCGACCCGCATTCGCGCAGCGCCAACCTGCACCACAACGTGTCCAACACCTGCACGGTGCGCGCCGACGAGTGGGACGCGGTGCAGGACTTCATCTGGGCCAACCGCGAGCTCTTCACCGGCGTGTCGCTGCTCCAGGACGCCGGTGACAAGGCTTACCCGCAGGCCCCGCGCGAGGAGGTCTCGACCGAGGCCGACATCGCGCGCTGGAACGCCCTCCGCCCGCGCCACGTGGACTACACCAAGCTGCGCGAGCACAGTGACGAGACGGCCCTGAAGGACATCGTCGCCTGCGCCGGCGGCGCCTGCGAGTTGGTGTAGCACGCCACGCTCGGTGGCACGGGCGGCTCCGCCCCTGCCGCCTGGCGCGTGTCATGCCGGGATCTGGTGCGAGGACACGCGTGTCGGATCGCGCTCGGTTCCTCCGCGGGCTGGGAGCAGGTCCAAAGAAGCTGTAGCCGGCGTGGAGTGGCATGGGCGTCCCCGCCCCTGTTCCGAACCCACGGGCGAGACGCCCGTGCCACGACGAACCGCCGCGATTCGGCGGCTCCGGCTCTCTGGTCAGTTTCGATTCCAGATCGCGAGGTTGAGGCAGCTCGCGAAGGCGACCCAGAGCACGTAGGGCGTCCAGAGCAGGGCGGAGGGGCGGTCGGCGCGGGCGAGGCGAGGCTGCATCGAGGCGATGACGAGCAGCAACGGCGCGATCACGGCCAGGCCGGCGGCGGGCGAGCGGAAATAGAAAAAGGCCCAGGACCAGGCGCCGTTCAGGGCGAGCTGGATCCACCAGCGGCGCAGCAGCGGCGCGCGCTCGACGTGTCCGGCCGGCAGGCGCCACACGCGCCAGGCGACGAGGGCCATGAAGGCGTAGAGCAGCGTCCACACCGGACCAAAGAGCCAGGAGGGCGGCGTCCAGCCGGGCTTGTTGAGCGTGGGATACCACTCCGCGGTGCCGGCCGAGGTGGCGAGGCCGCCGAGCGCGGCGACGGCGAAGACCAGCGCGAGCAGCCCGATCAACACGAGCACCGAGCGGGCGGCGCCGGAGCGGCTCTTGGCGGAGGCGGGCGAGGACGTGGAGACGGAGGAGGGATTCACGGCTGGCGGAGGGCGGAAAGAAGCACCGAGACCAGCCTTGCCGGAAAGGCAAAAGCGCCGCCCGCGGCGGACGGGCTTTCCGGCGCCGGCCTTCGCGCAAGCCGCTGGCGAGTAGCGCGAAGGGAAGCGGCCGGGGGCCGGCCCCGCTAAAGGTCCGGACAAAACCCGTAGAGCAGGTCGTCGCGGCCCTTGCCGGGCCACTCCACCTGGTTGACGCGCAGGTGGCGCATGACGGCGAAGACGAGGTCGTTGAGCGCCGCTTCGTAACCAAAAATCGAATACAGCGGCGGCGCGTCCACGCGGATGACGAAGGCGGCGAGGCCGACCTCCTGGAGCATGCGCACGCTGCGGTCGACCATCTCGGCCTCGGCGGCGCTGCCGCCCTGGAGGAAGATGACGGGCTTGGGCGCGGCGTTCATCTGCTGGAAGGGCCCGTGGGCGAACTGGAGAAAATCGCTGATCGGGGGGCAGGGCCAATAGACGCCCTCCATGAACTTGCAGGCGAGGTTTTGGCTGAAGTCGGAGATGGGCGCGGCGGTGACGAGGTTGAAGCCGCCGGACCAGGCGCTGGGCAGCTTGAGCATGGCGTCGAGCAGGTCGGGCGGGGCCTTGGCGGCGAGCAGCGCGGAGAGTTGCTCGGCCGCGGGCAGGGGGGCGCGGCAGCCGGGCAGCTGGGAGACAAACTGGAGGGCGGCGAGGTAGCCCGCGAGGGGGCCGACGAAGCGGATGAGGGTGGTGTATTCCTCGGCGAGGGGGAACTCGACGAGCTCGTTGCCGGCGTCGAGCAGGCCCTGAAGCAGCGCGGCGCGGTCGGGTTTGCCGGCGGCGAGGGCGGCGGCGGGCGTGCTGGCGGCGAAGAGGAGGGTGTGGGCGAAATCGCGGCTGCGGCGCAGGGCGATCTGGGCGTTGGGCGAGACGCCCTGGGACCAGACGACGAGGGTCTTGCCCGCGAAGGCGCCGGGGGCGGGCTCGACGAAGCCGGAGAGGGGGAGGTAGGCGGCGGCGCGGTCGGTGAAGAGGTTGAGCAACATCACCAGGTAGCGGGCATGGGCCTCGGAGCTGCCGGTGCCGGTGACGAGGAAGCGCTCCGTCGCGAGGGTGCGGGGCAGGAGGGGGGCGGGGCCGCGGCGCAGCATGGACTCCAGCGTCGCGGGGATGCGGGCGAGGCGCTCGGCGAGCAGGCCGTGGCCGAGGGGATCGTGACCGGGGGAGGAGGCGGAGGCGTTGGGCACGGTGGGGAAGTGGCTGGCGAGGAAAGGGCGGGTAAGGGGAGGGGACGCGCAAGCAAGGGTCGGACCAAAGGCGCGGCTTGGCAATCCGGGCGGCTCCGGGTGGGCTGCGCCTCGCCCATTTGCATCCACCCGCTCCCCGCCACGCGTCGTCAGAAAATGAAAACCATCCTCCTGCTCTTCGCCTCCAACATCTTCATGACGCTCGCCTGGTATGGGCACCTGAAGTGGAAGTTTCTCGAGGGCCGCGCCCTGATCACGGTGATCCTCGTGTCGTGGGGAATCGCGTTTTTCGAATACAGCCTGATGATCCCGGCCAACCGGATCGGCTACCAGCAGGAGGGTTTCTCGGGCTACCAGCTCAAGGTGATGCAGGAGGCGATCACGTTGACGGTCTTCATCGGCTTCGCGTGGCTCGTGTTGAAGGAGCGGCTGACCTGGAACTACGCGGTGAGCTTTGCGCTGATCTTTCTGGCGGTGTGGTTCGCGGTGGCCTTCAAGCCGGCGGGCGCGCCGGGCGCGGGTGGGCACTGAGCAAGCGCGGTGGGCGCGGGTGCCGGGGCGGTCGCGCCGGACTCGTTGAGCGCGATCGCGCCAGAACCTGGGGAAGACGAAGTCGGAGCGGGCGAGGACGGCGGCCTTGCGCCGCCAGCCGGTGCCGCCGAGCGCACGAGTGCTTGTCCGTGTTTATCCGTGGGATCCGTGGTGGCTCGAACGAGTAGGAGTTACCGCAGATCGCGCAGATGGGCGCAGATGTTCGGGAAGCGCTACGTTTGGGCGACCCACCAGCCGAGGCCGGCGAGGCCGGTGGCGAGGCCAAAGACGATCAGGCCGAGGCAGCCGCCCTTGCCGGCGGGCTTTGCAGGGACTTGGTCGGGAAATTTGGCGCGCAGGCCGGCCTCGATGGCCTCGATCTCGTCCTTCGACTCCTTGAGCCCGAGTCCGGTGGCCTCGCGGTGGAGTTTGATGGCTTCGATCTTGTTGCCGGCGCGCAAGGCGTCGGCGATGGCGTTGAGCTGCGCTTCGGTGAGGGCGGGCGAGGGCATGGAAAGTTGAACCGCAGATGACGCAGATGGGCGCAGATTCCGGATAACGCGAGGCGGCGATCAATTTGGCTTCGGCCAGCCGATTGAAGGAAATCTTCATCGCAACGCGGCGCGGGCGCGTTTGAGCACGGTCGCCGAGGGAGTGCCGGCATCGCCATCGATGTCCATCTGGAGGGCACGAAGTGCGCTGACGGTGGCGAGTTCGAAATCGATCAGGCGCTTGCGGATCGCGGTTTCCGCCAACTTCGCCTTGGCCGCTTGGCGCGGGCGTTTGCGCGACAGGGTTGCGGACGGCATGGGGCGGAAGTTGGGCGGCGGTCCGATCACCGCAAGCGCGCCGTGTGGTCATGCGATGGTGAAGACAAGCGCGGGGGGATGGCGCGGGGTCGCACGACGGCGTATGCTTAAACCATACGATCGTATGGTTTAAGCGGTCGAAGCGTCCAGCAGCCCGATCCGACGCAGACGGGCGAGGAGGCGGCGCTCATACTTTCGTGTCAGCTCATGCTCCCACAAACGAAGGACGCGCCAGCCGCGGGCGCGGAGCTGGCGGGTGACGAGGCGGTCGCGGGCTTGGTTGGTCGCGATCTTGTCGCGCCAGAACTTCGCGTTTTGCCGGGGTTGGGTGGCGTGGATCGGGCAGCCGTGCCAGAAGCAGCCGTCCACGAAAACAGCGAGTTTGTGGGCGGGAAAAACGAAGTCGGGGCGGACTTGGAATGGCTTCGGGGCGGGTGTGGCGGCGAAACGAGTCCCTCGTTCCGCTACGCGGCGCGGGGTGTTTCCGGACGTAGCGGAAGCGCGGAGCGCTTTCGAGGATCGAGGAGTCGCGGCGCGGATGACCGCGCCGCGCCGCCAACCGGTGATAGCATAAAGCCAGCGATGCCTCAGTTAGAACTTAGCGGCAAGGCGGCTTTCTTCTATCGGCGGCGGCGACCTGCTTTTCGATCTCGCGGATAATCCGCTCGTAATGGCGGGCAATGCCAGCTGCCTCCGTGGGTTTGCTGCACTCCTCGGCGACGAAATCGTCGCGCGGCACATGTCCTGATTCTAGAAAGTCAGCGGTTTCTCTCCAGCTATCAGCACGGCACCGAAGGCCGTCTAGGATCTGGCCGATGTCGCTTGGGTGCAGCCGCAAGACAGGGTGTTTGTTGCGGCTCATGATGATTGATCAAACAGCTTCACGTTCTGCGGCGAAGGATACATCGTGACTAGATGCCTAAAGCCTCGAGCGTTCCGTGGACCCGCGAGCATTTCCTCATCGCGCTGAATCTTTACGGGAAGCTGCCGTTTGGGAAGCTGCACAAGGGCAACCCGCTCATCATTGAGGTCGCGGAGAAGATGGGACGAACTGCCAGTAGCCTTGCTATGAAGCTGTGCAACTTTGCATCGCTTGATCCCGTGCTCGCCGCTCGGGGTCGTCGCGGACTTTCGGGGGCAACCCCTAAAGACAAGGCGATGTGGCAGGAGTTTCAGGGCGCGCTTCCCGAACTTGGGCCACAAAGCGAGGAGTTGTTGCATCGGCTCTTCACGGAGGACGAAACAAAGGACGTCGATTTCCTCGGGCGCGACCGTGTGCGGCTGGTGCCGGCCCTGCCTTTGCCGCCGACCGGACCGACCGAGACGGTGGCCACCGTAAAGCTGCGGCGCGGCCAACAGTTCTTCCGCCAGACCGTGCTCAATGCTTACGGCGTTTCCTGCTGCATCAGCGGCATCAACGTGCCCCGCCTGTTGGTCGCGAGTCATATCCGGCCGTGGAGCGAATTTCCGGACGATCGGCTCAACCCGCGGAACGGACTTTGCCTTTCTTCCATTCACGACGCGGCATTCGACGCCGGGCTGATCACTTTGGATGAAAAGCGACGGGTAGTTCTTAGCCGCCGCCTCAAGCGGCATTTCCCGAATCACGCTTTGGAGCAGAATTTCGCGGCTTTCGCTGGGAAGGAGATCAAGCTCCCGGATATGCTCGCGGAACCGGACGAGTCGTTCTTGGCGCACCACCGGAGCGCTATTTTCAGGGACTGATAGAAACAGAAGGTCGAGTGACACGCTCGCAGTTTAGCGGCTGCCGGGCGATATGGCCACGGACTATGAGTCACATTGCATCGGTTGGATGCGACGCTTGATCTTTAACTCCGCTCCAACTCCCGCAGCGCTTCGGCGGGGCTGAGAGTCCGGGCGAGGCGGCAGAGTTTGGCGGGGAAGTGGGCGGGGGCGACGAAGTCGGGCCAGCGGCGGACCGCGGCGAGGGGAGGCGCGAAATCCCGCCAAAGCGGGACCGTTCCGCTACGTGCGGGCGAAGGCGAGCAAATCCTCGGACGTGAAATCATCGATCTCGCCGGCGAGCGTCATCGGGTGGCGCGCGGCTGCTGACGCCGTAGGCGGCGCGTGTGTGAGCAAGGGTCTACCCAAAGCCGGGGAAACGGGCTTTGTGGGCAGAAGAATGTTCGAAAAGAGGTGGATGAATCGCGTGCTTTGCCGTGGCGCGTAGCGGAACGACGGCGTCGTTTCGGGAACGTGGGGAGGGCGGCGAGGGACGAGGGCACGAAAGCGCTCCCGCGCTTCCGCTACGTGGACGTGCGAGCGGGACGAAGGGCGGACGAAAGCGCTCCGCGCTTCCGCTACGGGAGGAGGAGAGAACGCGGCGCGTAGCGGAACGAGGGACTCGTTTCGGGTGGCGCGGCGTCGACGCGAGCGGCGGTGCAGCGGGACGAACAGCCGACGAAAGCGCTCCGCGCTTCCGCTACGTCGAAGGGGTTGGCTCGATGCCGAGCCGGCGATGGTGCTCGCGCCAGAAACGGCCCCAATAATCGGAGTCGCGGGGATCGAGCGGGTGCACGCCGGGCAGAAGCGCGCCGAGGAAGAGCCAGTCGCGCCAAGAGGAGACGAGTCCGGCTCGCTCGGGGTTCTGGAAGATGTAATGCGCGATTTTGGGGAACGCGTCGTGCGTGCGCTCGGGCTCGCGAAGGACGTGGTCGTGTGCTTGTCGTTGGAGAGCGAACGTGGGCGCGAGGAGCGCGTTCCAGTGTCGGCGAAACCAAGCGGCGGCGAGGCGCTGGTCGCTCGTGTCGGCCAAGCCCAGCCAGAGGAAGTGCGCGTGGTCGGGCATCAGGCAGTAGGCGGGACAGGCGAGCGCGTAGCGGTGGCAGGTGTGGAGGAGGAGTTCGCGGAGCGCGGAGTGGTGCGCGGCGTCGAGCCAGCCGGTGGCGCGGGTCTCGAGCGTCATGCTCCAGTGGACGGCGGCCTGGCCGCGGTAGCTGGCGGCATGCAGGCGCGGCAGGCGGGCGTGGTCGCGGGCGGCGGGGAGCTTGGAGTCCACGGCCTGGAACGAAACGGCTCCGCCGTTCCGCTACGAGACGGAAACGCGTGAATGGGCATGGGAACGAAAGCGCTCCGCGCTTCCGCTACGGGACAGGGGCGGGGCGTAGCGGAACGGCGGGAGCCGTTTCGGGATTGGGTATCGAGCGGAAGAAACGGCGCTGCCGTTCCGCTACGGGTTACGCCGGGCTATACTCGAGGTAAGGCCCGAGCCACTTCTCGCATTCGGCGACGGAGTCGCCGCTGCGGGTGGCGTAGTCTTCGATCTGGTCCTTCCCGAGCTTACCGACCGCGAAGTATTTTGAGTCGGGGTGGTTGCAGTAGAAGCCGCTCACGCTGCTCGCGGGATACATGGCGCAGCTCTCGGTCAGGCGTAGGCCGAGCTCCTGCTCGACGGGCACGAGGTTCCAAATCTGGGGCTTGTGGCGGTGGTCCGGGCAAGCCGGGTAACCGGGCGCGGGGCGGATGCCGCGGTAGCGTTCGCGGATGATGTCCTGCGGGGTGAGCTTTTCCTCGCGGCCGTAGCCGCAGAGGTCGCGGGCGCGTTTGTGGAAGTATTCCGCGAGGGCTTCGGCGATGCGGTCGCCGAGCGCCTGGACCATGATC
>JAUVVA010000210.1 GCA_030604905.1 Verrucomicrobiota bacterium
GGAGCGAGGCCTTGACGATGCGGAGGGCGATGCCGACGCCGAGGCGGCGCTCGATGTTGAGCTTCTCGGTGGCGGCGACCTGCTCCAGGGCGTCGATGGTGGCGGCCTGGAACTTGGCGAGGCGCTGGCTGGCCGTGAGTTTCGACTCGTCGAAGACGACGGCGACATCGGTGGTGGTGGTGGCTTTGCCTTTGGACATGGGGGAGGAAGAGGGGGGAGATGAGAGCGACGGAGCGGCAGAGGCCGGAGCGACAGAAGGGGCCGGCGTGGCGGGCACGTAGCCGTGGGCGCGCATGGTCGCCTGCTGGTGGGGCGCGGCCTTCGCGTAGCGCTCGTGCTCGGCGGCGATGGCGGCCTGGCGCGTCTTGTAGTTGGCGACGTAGGTGGGGAGATCGGGGAGGCGGGCCTTGTCGCCGCTCTCGGCGTGGCGACGATGGATCTCGGCGCGCAGCGCGGCATAGGCGGTCTTGTGGCCCAGGAAGGCGCGCCGATGCAGGGCCTCGGCCAGCTCGTCGTAGGTGGCGAGGCCGAGCGCGCTGCGGAAGTTGCAGTCGCTCGGGGGCACTACCTCCAAGGTGTCGCGGCGGCGTTGGTCGTAGTCGCTCATGTCGTGCGGAGTTGGGCGAGGAGGGAGCGGCGCTCGGCCTCGGTGAGGGTGGCGTAGATGCCGCAGACGACTTCGGTGCGGGTGGCGACGGGCAGATCGCGCAAGAACTGCATGCGCAGGTCGACGGGGCCGCTGAGCTTGGAGATCACCCAGGCGCGGTAGCACTCCACCGGGATGCGCATGGCGCGGCGGGCCGCGCCGGGGGCGGCGATGTTGAGGCCCGAGAAGGCGCCGCGGTCGCACTCGTTGAGCAGGTGCTGCACCGTGCAACCGACGCGCTCGGCGATCTCCGCCAGGCCGAGCGTGGTGCGGCCGGGGAAATCGAGGGAGGCGAAGAAGTCGGTCTGCATGGTGCTTGCCGTGGCGGAATCTCCGATGGGTCGGGGCGCAAAAAAGCCGGTCAGGCGGCGTCCTCCCAGAAGCCGCGGTCGTAGTCGTCGGAGGGCTGGTCGAGGATCCACAGGCCGTGCGGATCGACCTCGACGCAGAAGGGGTAGCAGTCGCAGGCGTTGAGGAGGGCGAAGAAGCGCCGGGCTTGGCGCTCGTCCGCCCGCATGCGGAGGAAGACGGGCCGGAGGAGCGCGTTGAGGAGCGCGCCGATCAGCGCGCGGAGGAAGTGGAGGGCGGTGCAGGTGGTCATGGCGGATCGCGGCGCGGGCGAGGGAGCGGCGGGCGAGGCGGGCGGCGCGGCGGGCGGCGATCATGGCGCCGGCGGAGGTGCAGAGGCGGCGGGCTCCGCGCCAGGCGCGGGTGGCGCGGGCCGAGTCGCCCCGCTCCTGGTGCACGTCGCCGCGATCAAGCAGCTCGCGGGCGGCGATGAGGATGGTGTTGGGGCCGGGGCGGCGGGTGGTGGTGGGTGTGGTGGCCATGGTGTGTGGGTGGGCTAGTGGCTAGGAGCTAGGAAGGCTCAGGCGGCCTCCTGTCGGGCGGCCTTGAACTCCTCCCAGGCGGCGAGGAGTCGGCGGCTTTGGCGGTCGCCCATCACCACGCGGTAGGCATGGGCGAGACTCACCTTCTGCTGGCGGGCGAAGGCGGTGAGGCCGGGGTTGCGGATTACGCGTTTGCGTCTTGGGGGCATTATTGCCTGCATAGACGCACAAAACGCCCAAGATGCACAGTGCGTCAAGGGCAATTGTGCATCTCGTGCATCTTTCCGAAAAACTCCGCCTCCTCTGTTCGCGCTACGATCTCACCCAAGAGCAACTGGGCGAGAGACTCGGCATCGCTCACACCACGGTGGGCCGTTGGATGAAAGGCAGCTCACGGCCCTATGATCGGCACGCGCACAAGCTGGCGGAGATCTTCCGGCTCACGCCCGAAGAGCTGCTCGACGACAGCGTGAGTTTGCCGACGCGTGTCATCGACGGCCGAGAGAACGCGGTGAAGCGAGCGGCCGAGCGAGCCAGCCGCCGGTTCCCCGGAGACGAGGCCGCCGCCCAAGAGGCGTTTGAGGCCGATCTAAATCACGACATGTGGCGGCGCACTTCGCTCGACACCGCCGAGGAACTCCGCCGCGAGGCCGGGCGTTTGATTGAAATGGCCGAGCGCTTGGAGATGCCCTTTCAGACGCACTTGGCGGAAGTGAAGAGGCTGCGTGAAGAGGCGGAAGCGGAGGCCACTAAAATCATCGCCGACGCGGAGGTCGAGGTGTCAGCCGCTCGCGGCAAGGGCACGGTCCGCAAGACGGCGTAAGGCGGCGGCGGTGATGGCCTGTTCTGTTCGCAGTCGCTCGATCTCCGCGCGCAGCCGCGCGTTCTCCGCGCGCAGCCGTTGGTTCTCGGTGCAGATCTCGCCGAAAAAATCAAACGACAGCTGCCCCTCGGGCAACGGTCGTCTGCGTCTTTGGACTGGAGGTCTCCCCACGGGGGTGGGTAGGAACACGTAAACAAGATGAAAACCAAGCTGATCGCGTGCGTTATTTTGGTTCTGCCAGTTGCTGGCGCGGCGGCGAGTCTGGCCCCGGCCAGCGCCCAATACTCGACCGAGGGGGCGGCGCCGGTGGAGAGCCCCTTTTCTAGGCCTGCGCTCGGGCAGGCGGACATCAGGCTGCCCAACGGCGCGGTGCTGAAGAATGCGAGCGTGCGCTCGATCTCGGGAGACCGTGCCACGGTTCTGCACGCGGGCGGGCTCACGAGCGTGGCGGTGGCGGATCTGCCGGAGGAGCTGCGGCCGCGGCAAGCGAAGCCACCACAGCCCAAGCCTGACATCATGAAGGCGGCGCGCTCTCTGGCCGTCACGCGGTCAACGAAGGTGACCGGCGGCAGCGCCCTGCTTTCGTTGAGCTTCAACCTAGATGACGAGCCGCAGTTTGGATTTGTTTCTGATCGATACCGGACCCCGACTTATCTGCATTTCTTAGGTAGCGAATTGAAGCAAGTCACGCAGGCGGCTGACGTCTATTTTCAATGGTCGGCCCAGGCGATAGAGAAGAAGGCCTCGGCCGTCTCCATGCCCTTGGCCGTGCTGCGCAACGGCGAGATGGAATTCAAATTCAACGAAGAGCGGGGCGGTCGCATCATCTACGATGGCCGGGTTCTTTTCCTCGAAGATGTAGATGCGTTGCGCGAACTGCTGAAAGAAGCGCCCGCGATGATTGACGAGATGAGCGACAAAGTTGGCCGGCTGCGTGCGGCCGCGGAGATAAAGTAGCGGCTTCCTGCGCCGCCGCTAGCCGCCTGCCAAAAGTGCACGTGTGCACTGTTGCCGCCCTCCGCTCCCGCCCAAATGTTACCGTGGGTAAGATTTCCCGCAATGGAGACAACGGAGCCAACCGGGAAAATGACCTGAGGGCGCGGGCCCGATAGAGTGGCGGGCGTAATGCCCGAGCCACTACCGCAGACCTCCGACGCCTACTCGCATGTGTCGCGCCTCGTCAAGGACGCGCACCATGTCCTCGTCTACATCAACGGCATCCTCACCGCGCCCGGCAGCTCCGAGGGCTGGACGGACCGCGCTGTCACCTGGACGCACCTCCACAGCTCCTATCGCGCCGAGAAGCTCGAATACTTCACCGGCGCGCTGACCCGCCGCATCTACCAGCAACGCCGCGCCGAGAAGTTCGCCCGCATGCTGGAGCGCTACGCCGCCGCGGGCTTCACTTTCTCCCTGGTCGGCCACTCCAACGGCTGCGACCTCGCTCTTCGCATCGCCCACATCCTCTCCGGCGCGCACCGCATCCGTAATCTGCACCTGGTCGCCGCGGCGGCCGAGGCGGATTTCGAGAAGAGCGACCTCAACGGCCTGCTGCGCGATGGCACGGTGGAGCGCGTGCAGATCTACGCGAGCAGCGCCGACCGGGCGCTGGGCTTCGCCCGTATCACCTCCGTGCCGCTGCGCCTGATCGGGCTCGGCTACGGCTCGCTGGGCCTCACCGGCCCGCGCGCGATCTCCCTCGCCGTGCAGGGCCGCGTCAGCGTGGTCGACCGCCCCGGCTACGGGCACTCCACCTGGTGGGCCGACGAGCTGGGCGCCAGCCCGCACGTGGCCCCGCACGTGACGCCCTTCGAGGAGACCATGCGCCTCATCCGCGCCTTCGAGATTTTCCACCAATGAGCACCGCCGCCCGCTTCACCCTCCTCGCCGCCCTCGCGCTCCTCGGCGCCGGCTGCGCCACCACCCGCCTCCACGTGCAGACGCCCGAGGGCACGCGCGTGGAGTTCGCGTTCCCCAAGAATCTCGACGCCGAGGGCCTCGAGGTCGTGGTGGGCCCGCACTCGCTCCGCGCCGCGCGGATCCGCACCGACGCCGCGGCCATCGTCCGCGAGCAGGGCGCCATCGTCCGCGATGTCGCCGCCACCGCCACCGCCGCCGCGCTCGCTCCCTGATGCCTCCGGCCGATCAGCTCTCCTCCTGGTTGCAGGTCTTCTTCTGGATCGTCGGCAGCGCCGGCGCCGTGGTGGGCCTCCTGCTTGGCGTGAAGGCCCTGCGCAAAGCCGATGCAGCGCCGCTGCCGCAGCCGCTCAAGGTGCAGGCGCACGTCGAGTTTATCACCAAGCCCGAGCACGAGGCGCTGGAGGAGCGCGTCGACCGCCTGGTCA
>JAUVVA010000155.1 GCA_030604905.1 Verrucomicrobiota bacterium
CCGTGGCCACGCCGCTCGACCCGCGCCACCGCCTCGTCACCACCAAATACAACCCCGCCCGCACCTGGACCCCCGAAAACGCCGTCGGCATCGGCGGCGCCTACCTCTGCATCTACGGCATGGAGGGTCCCGGTGGCTACCAGTTCATCGGCCGCACCTGCCAGATGTGGAACCGCCACAAGCAGACCGCCGACTTCACCGAGGGAAAACCCTGGCTCCTGCGCTTCTTCGATCAGATCAAGTTCTACCCGGTCACCAACGCCGAGCTGACCAAGTTTCGCGACGACTTCCCCCAGGGCCGCGTCAAACTCCGGATCGAGGAGACGACCTTCAAGCTGCGCGACTACCAGCGCTTCCTCGCCGAGCACGCCGACTCCATCGCCGCCTTCACCGCGACACGCCAGGCCGCCTTCGAGGCCGAGCTGCATCGCTGGGAGCAGAGCGGCCAGCTCAACTACCACTCGGCCGACGAGGCCGCGGCCGCCGTGGACGAGCAAGCCATCCCCGCCGGCTGCGTCGCCCAGCCCGCGCACATCCCGGGCAACGTCTGGAAAATCCTCGCCGCGCCCGGCGCCGCCGTCGCCGAGGGCGACCCGCTCGTCGTGCTCGAATCGATGAAGATGGAGGTCACCGTCTCCGCCTCCCGCGCCGGCAAGGTCCGCGAGATCCGCTGCGCCGAGGGCAAACCCGTCAACGCCGGCGAAACCCTCGTCGTCCTCGAAGGCTGAGTCCGCAGCTCCGCACCCCGAGCCCACCTCACCATGAGCGCCGAGCTTCCCATCTGGATCCACCGACTCTCCCCGGAGGAGCGCGCGCGCTTCAGTCCTGGCGCCTCCGGCCCGCTCTCCGGCCTTCGCTTCGCGATCAAGGACAACATCGACCTCGCCGGCATCCCCACCACCGCCGCCTGCCCCGGCTTCGCCTACACGCCCGCCGAGTCCGCCCCCGTCGTCTCCCGCCTGCTCGCCGCCGGCGCCCTTCCGCTCGGCAAAACCAACCTCGATCAATTCGCCACCGGCCTCGTCGGCACCCGCTCGCCCTACGGCGCGCCCCGCAACGTATTCAATCCTCACTACATCTCCGGCGGCTCTTCCAGCGGCTCGGCGGTCGCGGTGGCTCTCGGCGAGGTCGACTTCGCGCTCGGCACCGACACCGCCGGCTCCGGGCGCGTGCCCGCGGCCTTTAACGGAATCGTCGGCCTCAAGCCCACCCGCGGCCGCCTCTCCACCCGCGGAGTCGTGCCCGCCTGCCGCTCGCTCGACTGCGTGTCGATCTTCGCGCGCGATATCGCCACGGCCGCCCGCGTGCTCTCCGCCGCCGAGGGCTTCGACTCCCTCGACCCCTTCTCGCGCTCCGCCCCCGGGAACGCCGAGCCCCAGCTCGGCCCATCCGCCCCTCTCCGCAATGAAGCGCCGGAGCCATCTCGATGCCGCCTCGGCGTCCCCCGCCCCGATCAGCTCGACTGGTTCGGCAACCAAGAATCCTCCGCTCTCTTCGCCGCCGCCCTCGCCCGCCTGCGCGCGCTCGGCGCCGAGATCGTCGAGATCGACTTCGCGCCCTTCCTCGAAGCCGCCCGCCTCCTCTACGAGGGCCCTTGGGCCGCCGAGCGCTACGCCGCGGTCGGCGAGTTCATCGAGCGCCACTCCGCCACGCCTGAAGCCGCGCGCGCCGCTGGGCTCGACCCAACGGTCGCACAGATCATCCTCGGTGCGAAGTGCGCCTCGGCCGTCGACGCCTTTCGCGCCAGCTACCGGCTCGCCGAGCTGCGCCGCGCGGCCGACGCCATCCTCGCCACCGTGCACGCGCTCGTCGCGCCCACCGCCGGCACCATCTACACCGTCGCCGAGATCGAGGCCGACCCGATCCGCCTCAACTCGAATCTCGGCCGCTACAACAACTTCATGAACCTGCTCGACCTCTGCGGCCTCACCCTGCCCGCCGGTCGATACTCCTTTGGCCCCGGCTTCGGCATCACGCTCATCGCCCCCGCCTGGCACGACGACGCGCTCCTCGCTCTCGGCGCGCGCTTCCTCGGCGAAGCCCCGCCAAGCTCCCCCTCTCCCCCACCCGCGTCCGCCCCGGCCGAGATCACGCTCGCCGTCTGCGGCGCGCATCTGCGCGGTCAGCCCCTGCACGCGCAGCTCCTCGCCCTCGGCGCACGTTTCCTCGCCGCGACCCGCACCGCTCCCCGCTATCGTCTCTACGCGCTCGCCAACACCACGCCGCCCAAGCCCGGCCTCGTCCGCGTCGCCGACGATGACGGCACCGGCGGCGCGCCCATCGCGGTCGAGACCTACGCGCTCGCCCCCGAGGCCTTCGGCCGCTTCGTCGCCGCCGTGCCGCCGCCGCTCGTCATCGGCAACGCCGAGCTCGCCGACGGCACCTGGGTAAAAAGCTTTCTCTGCGAACCCCACGCGCTCGCCGGCGCCACGGACATAAGCGCCCACGGCGGGTGGCTCGCCTACCGGTCGACCCAATCAAGCTGACACTCAGGGAAGAACGCCCAGCGCAGCACCCGAGACGGGTGCGCTCCACGGACCTCGACAAGCCCGGCTCTGTCTGAACAAACAGGATTGCGCGTCTCGCCCAAGTTCTGAACCCACGGGCGGGACGCCCGTGCCACGTCAATCCGCCGAAACCCTCGGCGATGACTCTATTTTGAACCCGGAATCCGGGTTGATTGTCCAAGGTCTCCCCCACCGTGCGGATGAGGAGACCCTGGTCTTCCCGTCTCGTCAGCAGCAGGTTCCGGGGCTAACGCCGAAACCCATGTCTCAGTAGCTCAGCACCACGCCCACGTGACCGCGGGAGCTGCTTTCTCCCGTGACGTCGGCATCGCTAAGGAGCTGCCATCCGTAGTCGAAGCGGAGACTGAGATTCGAGGCGATGGAGTAGCGGAGACCGACGCCGATGCTGCTGAGCGAAAAGCTTTCGGGCAGCGCGGCCGGGGCATCCTTTCGATAAAGCGCGGCGTAGTCCCAGAAGCCGAGGAACTGGAGCTGGTCCGAAGGCATGGCCACGTTGAAAAGCTCGCGCAGGCTAAAAGCCGGGGTGCGCAGCTCGAGCCGGCTCATCACGCCCTGCTCGGCGTTGGCCACGCGCTCGTCGTAGCCACGGACGGTGGCGTAGCCGCCCGCACCAAGCTGCTCGCTGACGAGCAGATTGGTGGAGCTGAACTGACCGGTGACACTAGCCACGAGACTGAAGTCGGCCGGCAAGCGGGTGAGGCGCTCCAAGGTGGCGCGACCGTAGTAGTAATCCGCCGAGCTCCCCGCGGAAGTGGCCTCAAAGTCGCCGTCGCGGTTGTAGGGCGTCATCTTGCCCGGGCTTTGGAAGAAGGTCGCGGAGAGGGCCGTGCCGCCGAAGCGGTCGCGCAGGCTGGCGGCGTAGCCGACGTTGAACTGGCTGATCTCGGTCCGGGCCGAGGGCAGCGTGATCGGGAAAAAGATGAGGGTGTTCTTCGAATACTTGTAGTCGTAACCGAAGAAGAGCTCGTGCGTGAGGCTGGGCGAGGAGCCGAGCGGCACGGCGTAGCGAAAGCCGGTGGAGTAACTCTCGCCGTCGGCGCCGAGCAGACCGGAAACAACCTCGGCCGAGGAATTGGCGTAGGCCGCGTAGAGCGTGAGGGTGTGTCGCCAGGAAAGCGGGGCCACGTAACTGGCGGAATGGGCGTAGAAGTCGCTGGTGTGGTCGGCCATCGTGAACTGGTAGTTCACCTGGTGGTCGAGGCCGAAGGCGTTGCCCCAGTTCACGCCGGCAAACCACCGGTTGTTGCCGGTGGCGTCGGTGCCGGAATCCTCATAGCCGGCGTAAAGCCGGACCGGACGACGGTCCTCGACGTCGAGAACGAGATCGGTCGTGCCCAGTTCCGCACCCCGGGCGTAGACGAGGCCGACGCGGCGGAAGGGGTTTTGGTTGAGCCAATTCAGGTCCGCGAGGATCTGTTCGGAGTCGATCGGCTCGCCCGGAGCCACGCGCACTTGGGCGACGAGCCGCTCGCTGGAGAAATGCTGATTGCCACGCACGGAGACCTCTCCGAGGCGAGCCTCGAGCACGATGAGCCGGAGCGTGCCTTCGGTGATGTCCTGCTCCGGCACGATCACGTCGACCACGGGGCGATTGTTGGCCTTGAAGAAGGAGACCACATCCCGGTTGATAGCTTGGATCGAGGCGAGGGTGAGCGGCCGACCGAGATACTTGTTGGCCACCTGCTCGCGGAAAGCCTCGCCACGGAGAAGCGGGAGCTCATCGGGCGCGTCGACCCCGCTCACCGGTCCCGCGCTCCGAGCCGCCTCGGGCGAGGTGGTGAAGGACAAGCCGCGGAGTGAGGAAAGCAGCACCTTGTTGAGGCGTTCGGCTTCATCGGAGGTCACCGCGCCCGGCACCGCCACCGCGTCGCGCGCATCCTCGACCTGCAGGATCGGAGCGCCCGGGGTCACGATGCCGGTGTCGCCGGGTATCCGAGGCTCGGGCGCGACCGGATCGCTCGGCTGCGCGCCGAGCGAGAGGGCGAATCCGAGACTGAAAAGAACGGCGGCGGTGGGACGGTGCGGTGAGTTCATCGGGCTGGAAGTTCCTGACAGGATGGTGCGGGACGGGTGCGAGGGTGGCGACGGGTCAGGGGATCACGATCACGTTGCCGAAGACGACGTGGTTGATCGTCTGCACCTGTCCGGGGAGGACGATGTCGTAGGTCGAGAGAGCCTCGCCGCCGGCGCGGCCTTCGGCGTCGACGGGGGCGCCGGCCAAGAGGGCGATGCCCTCGGGGACCACGCTGCCATCGTAAGCCAAATTAGACTCTTTCTCGCCGTCCTCACGCTCGAGACGCTCGCGCTGATTCTCGAAGACGAAGGGGTTGACGTCCTTCAGATAGATCGTGCCCGGGGTGAACACGAAGGGGTTCACCAGTCCGAAGGCCGGATCGTAGCGGTAGGACTGGAAGGCCTGAGTCCCGAGCGGGATGTTGTTAAAGGTCACGGAGCCGCGGCCGGCGCCGAAGATCGTGAGGGTGTTGCCGTTCACGGTGTTCGAGGTGTGACCGAGGATCGTGCCGCCTCGGAAGACCGAGCCAGCGAGGGCATCGGTGCCGGCGTCGACGATGAACGTGTAATTCAGCCCGTTGCCACCGAGGGTGATGGTGCCGAGGTTGATGAACGAACCGTTCAGGGTGACGGTGGCGGGGTTGACCATGTCTCCAATCGTCGGGAGGCCGGTGGAGGCCGAGCCGACGTTGAACAGGGTGTTGGCCGAGTTCAGGATCAGGTAGGCGAGCGGGGTCGTGCCACCGATCACGTTGTTGAACACCGGCGAGGAGCCGATGCGCAGACCGCCGGGACCGTCGATCGTCGAGTTGAAGATCACCGCGTCGCTGCCGTTGCCGGCGTCGAAAGCCCTGATCCAGGTGTCGGCGAGAAGGACGACCGCGCCGTTGTAGGTCTGCGTGCCGTCGAGCGTGCGGATGACACCTTCACCGCCGGTCGGACCCTGGAGGCCGAAGACCGGGGCATTGGCGTCGCGCTGGGTCGCGTTTTCCGCGGCCAGAATGATCTGGGTGGCGGTGAAGGCGATGTTGCCCGAGGCGGACTCGACCACATCGGCGGTGACGGTGGTGGTGCCGCTGGTGGTGATGTCGATGCCGCCGGTGGCGAAGACGCCCGGGGCGGAGGAGCCGTCGGCGCGATTGGCGAGAATGGTGTCGCCCGTGAGGTCGAGGTTGATCGAACCGCCGTTGGCGACGAGGCCGCGGAACTGGCCGACCTGCGCGGTGTTCGCGCCGCCGAGGGCGATGGAGCCCTGGGTGGTGGCGAGCGTGGCGACGTTGGCGACGAAGGCGGCGGGGTTGGTGATGTTGCCGCCGGCCGCGTCGGTGAGGACGAGGTCGAGGGTGTTCACCGTGCCCTGGATGCCGACATTGCCGACGCGGCCGTCGAGCGCGAGAGCGCCGCCAGCGTTGTCGAAGACGAGAGTCGGAGCATTGGTCACCAGGCGGGCGCCATTGGCGGTGCCACCAACGTTGCCGTTGCCGGCAAAGGTGATGGTGGCGTCACCAGTGTTGGCGAACACGTGGACGTGGGCCGCATCGACATCGGCAACGGTGAGGTTGCCGGTGTTGTTGATGCGCACCGTTTCGGTCGCGCCGTCGTCACCGATGCGGGCGTTGCCGGTGAGCAGGCCGCCTGCTGTGTTGAGGGTGGTGTTGATCGCGCGGAGATAGGCCACGCCACCGTTGACGCCCGTAAGGTTGGTGGCGCCACCGGCGCTGATCGTCTGGTTGGTGTCGCTCCAGATGATCGTCTCCGCGTCGGCTCCCTCGGCGAAGAGGTCGATCAAACCGCCGGCGGTGACGGTCTGCGAAGCGGCCGAGTAGATCCCGGCGTAGGCATCGCTGGTTTCCGCACGGATGAGGATGTCGCCCGAGGAGTTAACCGACTGAACGGAGCTGCCGGAGCTGTAGATCTCCGCATTGGATCCATCTCCATTGGCGGTGATGCTGATGCTGGCGGCCTGCACGTTCTGGAAGTTGGCGTTGGAATCCACGTAGGCGTAGGTGTTGCCGCCGGTGGCGGAGATCGTAAGCGCGCCGGAGAGCGTGATCGACTGACCGCTGTTACCCACGACGTCCGCACCGCGATAGATGGCCCCACCGACCGATTGAACGGTGAGGGAGGTGGCGGTGATCGTTTGTTCGCCGCCCGCGGACAGGTTGGTCGTGGCGTCATTGGCAGACACCAGGATCGCGCCCACCACGTCGACCACTTGGTCGAGGTCGGAACGAACGGTGACGGAAGAGTCGTCGGCGGCGACGAGAGAAAGCGCGCCGGCGGTGATGGTCTGCAGACCGGCGTCGGCTCGCACGAGGACTTCCGAGCCCGTGGTCGCATCGACCGCAATATCGGAGCCCGCGATGATCGTCTGGTCACCGGTGGTGTTCCGCACCGTCACATCGGAGTCGTCGGCGGTGATGACGATGTTGCCGAGGGTCGCGGTAATCGTCTGCTCGTTCGCCGCCGTGACAAACACCTCGGATTCGGCCAGCGCTTCGACGCTGATATCCGTCTTGGCGGTGATGACTTGGGCGCCGGCGGCGGAGGCCAGAGCGATGTCGGAATCGTCGGCGCTGAGCGCAATCAGGCCGCCGGCCGTGATCGTTTGCAGACCGGAGCCGGCCTGCACGAGAACCTCGGCGCCGTTGATCGCATTGATGGTGATGTCGGCGCCGGCGCTGATCGTCTGGGCGTCGCTGCTGTTTTCAATGGTGACGATCGAACCGTCGGCGACGATGGCGATGGTGCCCTCGGTGGCCGTGATCGTCTGCTCGTTGCTCGCGGCCACCTGCACATTGGAGTTGGCGAGAGCCTCAACGGTGATGTCGGTCTCGGCGGTGATGACCTGAGCGCCGGCTGCGGAGACCACGGTAATGTCGGAATCCTCGGCACCAAGCGAGAGGAGTCCCCCGGCGGTGATCGTCTGCAGACCGGAGACGGCAACAACCAGCACCGCGGACGCATCGGACGCGTTCACCGTGATGTCGGCACCGGCGCTGATCGTTTGGGCGCCAACGCTATTCTGCACCGTGACGTTCGAGTTTTCGGCGTCGATGGCCAGCGAGCCGCCGGCCACGGTGATCGATTGGTCGTCACCGGCGAGCACGAGGATCTCCGCGGCGTCGGCCGTGAGGCTCAGGTCGCCGTTGCCCACTTCGATGGCCTGCGTGGTCGCGGCTTCGACGGTGATGGTCGAGCCGGCGAGCGCGGTCAGGGACGTGGCTTGGGCGATGGCGATCTCCTGCGAGGCGTTGCGCGACTCGAGGGTGATCGTGGAGTTGTTGTCGGCGAGGAGGTCGGCGGTGCCGCCGATGCTGATGATCTGCTCGTCACCGGCTTGGACGAGGACGTTGGAGGTCTCGGTCGCGGCGATGTCGAGCAGGCCGCCGGCCGTGATCGTCTGGGTGAGGGCCGCGGTGACATCGAGGTCGGAGTTGTCGTTCACGGTCGCGGTGATGGCGCCGGACACGTCGACCAGCTGGTTCGCGTCGGTCGCGATCTGCACGTAGGCGCTCGCGTCGGCGTCGATGGCCAGCGAGCCGCCGGCCACGGTGATCGATTGGTCGTCACCGGCGAGCACGAGGATCTCCGCGGCGTTGGCCGTGAGGCTCAGGTCGCCGTTGCCCACTTCGATGGCCTGCGTGGTCGCGGCTTCGATGGTGATGGTCGAGCCGGCGAGCGCGGTCAGGGTGGTAGCCTGGGCGATGGCGATCTCCTGCGAGGCG
>JAUVVA010000018.1 GCA_030604905.1 Verrucomicrobiota bacterium
GCGAGTCCGCGCACGTCTCGCGTGTCATTTTTTTTAAGGGCCGCGGAAGCGGCCGGGAAAAACTGGCACCGAGGCAACCAAGGCCCCTCAGAAATGCAAGATTTATTTTAACAAAGTAGAACTAAAGTCTGACTCTTTTTAGCTGCTGGTATGAATCAGCTAGTCGGTCCGAAACTGGCACGCGCTTCACCCTTCTGGTCTCCCCTTACTCTCCCGCCGCCTCGTGCGTAAACTGGTAGCTCAGCGACCAGCGCGCGGTCTCTCCCGGCCGGAGCACCGCCCGAAAGAACACTTCGGGGCAGAAAAAACTGTGTTGCGCATACACCGCGATACGCTCCGGCGCGAAATCGCCGCTCATCCGCACCGAGTAAGCCGTCCCCGCCGTGAGCCGCAGGTGGTTTTCCTCCGTCTTCGCCTCGGGCAGCTCGCTCTCGTAGTAAAAGGCCCCTCCGCCCTGGACTTCCGCCCGCGGCTGGAGCGCATGGCGCTCAAACACGAAGGGCGACGGCGTTTCCGGCGGCGGCACGACGAAGCCCGTCTCCAGACGGTGCTGCGGGCCCACCCGCCCACCCGCGAGTTGAAACCAGTTGTGGTTGTAGTGGTTGAACGAAAAAGCCCGCTCCCCCGTGTTCTCCAACTCGTAGCGGATCACCAGCGTGTCTGCCGACGCCAGTTCGTAGCTCTTTCGGTAGCGGTAGCTCCAGGGCAGCGCCTCGTCGCGCCCATCCTGCTCAAGCACCAGCGCCTCCTCGCTCCGCGAGAGCACCCGCACCGGATAGCTCTGCAAGATCGGATAGCGGTCGCTGAAAAAGTAGGGTTTTTCGCCCGACACCCGCGCCAAACGTCCGACGCCGAGCTTGATAAACCCACCCCCCTCCGTGGCTTCTTCATAACCCAGGACCCCGTCGCCCTTGATCCCAAACTCGTCCGGAAAGCCCCCCGGGCCGACCATCTCCGTGCCCCGGAATCGCACGCTGCGCACCCAGCCCGTGCGGTCAAAACGCGGCCCGAAACGCTGGATCTTCGCGGCGTCGTCCACCTCGATCTGCAGATGCAAGTCGCCGCGACCCAGCGCGACCGGGCCGCTGACGGGCTCCGCCCCCGCGAGGGGCGCGAGCGCAAGCCCGCACAAGGCCACGAGGCCGATAATCCGCGACAGCGCCGCGGGCCCGCTTGAGTTGTGGATAAAGAAACGCATGAAGAAAGTGGGTTTGCGCCTGATCTGGCAGTTAAACCACGGGTGTTACGGATGAACCTGGATAGCAGCCCGGGGAAGCGTGCACTCCCCCGCGGGGCGAGTCGTCCTTCAGCTTCTGCAGGTTTGGTATTCGTCTAGTCCGTGGCGAGCTGTGTTATCCGTGGTTGGACGTAAATGGGCGAAAGGTGTTTATCATCAGGTGCCTGAGGTGTTTGCATCCATGGGACATCCCGAAGTAGGCTAGGGGGCGAGGTAGAGGGCGGCGCAGGTCGCTTGCGCCGCTGCCCCCAAGCTCACTCGTCGCCGACGCCCCGCGTCAACGCTTCCAGCCCGGGGGACTTCGTCCGCCGCTTGGTTGCGCCGGGCTGTATCAAGCCTCGGGCCTGCGGCGGCTTAGGGCGAAAACGAGCGTCGAAAACCCGCTTCCTAGACTCTTCCGCCGCGCAAATGGCAGGCCATACGGGGTGGGATTTAATGGCTCGCTTCGGCGCCAGCGTTGCCTGCTCCCGGCGCGGATGGTGCGCTTCCTGTCGGCCACTTTACTGTTTATATTATCCATTCCCCCCCCGGCCCCCGCGCACCCCGCGCGTTTGTTCGATGACTATTCGCTATCTCCTTACTCTGGCCGCTGCCTTCGTGGCGTCGCAGGCCTTCGCCCAGCCGACCGTCAAGGTCCCCGAGCCCCAGCGCTATGGCGGCTTCACCTTCGAAAACGAGGACATCCGTTTTCCCGACCAGCCCGGCGTTGTAATAAACGTCCGCAAGCCGCCCTACAATGCCAAGGGCGACGGGGTCACCGATGATACAATCGCCATCCAGACCGCGCTGAACGACGCCGTCGCCACCGGGCCCAACCTCGTTTACCTGCCCGACGGCGTTTATATTATTTCCGACACCCTCAAGTGGGCGGGTCGCCAGACGCGCACCGTCATGCAGGGCCAGAGCGAGCGCGGCACCATCATCAAGCTGCGCGACCGCTGCTCCGGCTTTACCGACCCCTCCGCGCCCAAGGAGCTGATCTGGACCGGCAACTTCCCGCCCCAGCGCTTTCGCAACTCGATCCGCAACCTCAGCATCGACACCGGCAAAGCCAACCACGGCGCCATCGGCCTCCGTTTCAACGCCTCCAACCAGGGCGTGCTCCGCGAGGTCACCATCCGCAGCGGCGACGGTGGCGGCACCATCGGCCTCGACATGGGCTACACCAGCGACGTCGGCCCGCTCATGGTGAAGAACGTCACCATCGAGGGCTTCGACGTCGGCATCTACACCGCCTTCAGCAGCGCCGGCCAGGTGCTCGAGGGCGTCACCCTGCGCGGCCAAAACGTCTACGGCTGGGTCAATGACGGCCAGGCCGTGAGCGTCCGCGCCCTGCGCACCAAGCTCTCCGTGCCCGCGCTCTACCTCAAGAACAGCGGCGGCCTCTTCACCCTCATCGACTCCCAGCTCGACGGCGTCGGCGCCGCCTCCGCGCATCCCGCGATCTTCAACCAGGCCGGGCTCTTCGTCCGCAACGTCGGCGTGAGCGGCTACAAGCTCGCCATCGAGAACGTGCTCGACACCCGGCGCAACGAGGCCGGCCCCTACGTCGCCGAGTTCACCTCCTCCGCGCCGATCAGCCTCTTCCCCTCGCCGGCCAAGTCGCTCAACCTGCCGATCGAGGAGACGCCCGAGGCGCCTTGGGAAGACCCCGCCAAGTGGGTCTCCGTCCTCGCGCACGGCGAGCCCAAGCAGGTCGAGATCGAGGACATCGTCTGGGGCAAAAACACGACCACGCTCAAGGAGGCCATCGGCGACAACAAGACCTTCAAGCGCAAGGTCTGGGACTACACCGAGGTCGTGCAGGCGGCCATCGATAGCGGCGCGCGCACGATCTACTTCCCGCAGCCCCCGAAGAACAAGCCCTACACCATCCTCGGCACCATCCGCGTGCGCGGCAACGTGCAGCGCGTCATCGGTCTGGAGAACACCTTCGAGGCGAACCACAAGGGCCGCATCCCCTTCGGCGGCGAGTGGATCATCGAGGACGGCGCCGCGCGCCTGGTCACCATCGAACGCTTCGACTGGATCTACCCCAACCCCATCCTCCGCATCCGCACCAAGCGCCCGGTCGTGTTCTCCTCCATCGTCGGGCCCCGCTACGACGTCGGCGAAGGCGCGACCGTCTTCATGGACGACGTGGTGCCGACCCTGCGCATGGAGAAGGGCTCTCGCGTCTGGTCGCGGCAGTTCAACACCGAATACACCAACGAGGCCCGCCACTTCATCGAGGGCGAGATGAAGCGCCCGCCGCACCCCGGCGCCGAGATCGAGTCCTACGGCAACCTCAACGACGGCGGCACGCTCTGGATCCTCGGCCTCAAGACCGAGGGCAACGGCACGATAGTCTCGACCATCAACGGCGCGAAGACCGAGATCATCGGCGGCCTCATCTACTCGAACAAGATGGGCATCCCGACCAAGAAGGCCTTTATCGTCGAGGAGGGCTCCCTCTCTTTTAGCACCCGCGAGATGGTCACTCGCAACGAGCCCTTCCACCCGGTGCACGAGACGCGCGACGGCCAGACCAAGACCTACCCGCTCGTGTCCGGCGGGCTCACCGCGCCGCTCTTCACCGCCTACAAGGGTCCGTCCGCGCCGGCCGTCGAGGCGCCCGTCGCCGCGCCCCTTCCCCCCGGCAAGGGCAGCGGCCTCACCGCCCACGTTTTCGAGGACATCACCTTCTCCAAGCTCAAGGAGACGCGCGTCGACGCCGCGATCGACTTCGAGTTTGCCGGCGGCGAGCCCCGCAGCATCCGCTGGAGCGGCTACCTCGAGCCGCGGCAGACGGGAGTGCACGCCTTCCCCCTCTCCTCGGAGAACATGCGCCTGCTCATCGGCGACACCGTGGTCAACACCGCCTGGCTGCCGCCCGTGCGCTATCGCAACGGCTCCATCGCGCTCGAGGCCGGCAAACGCTATCCCATCGTCCTCGAATACCGCGGACGCGAGAAGGCCAAGGTCTCCCTGCTCTGGAGCCCGCCCGGCGGCCGCCAGGAGCTCGTGCCCGCCTCCCAGCTCTATCCCGCGACCGAGGAGCCGCCCACCGTCTCCCTCATCGCCCCCCGCGGCGACATGCCCGAAGGCGGCAAGATGGAGCTGCGCCTCACCCGCAGCGGCGACACCAGCAAGCCCCTCGCCGTCTCCTTCCTCCCGCGCGTCGAGGCCTCGATGCCCATGCAGATGCGCTTCGCCCAGCGCGGTGGCGCCGTGCCCGGCCGCGACTACCATCCCCTGCCCGAGCTCGTCACCATCCCGGCGGGCAAGAGCGAGGTCACGCTCGTGCTCGAGAGCATCGACGACAAGATCTACGAGGAGCAGCGCGTGGTCATCTACGAGCCCTCCTTCAGCCCCGCCTACCGCGTGGCCGGCCACGCGATCAAGGTTTGGATCAAGGACAACGACGTCCCGACGATGGGCTCGGGCACCGGGTTGAAGGGCGAATACTTCGCCGGCCGCGATTTCACCGATCTCCAGACCACCCGGGTGGACGAGCGCGTGGCCTTCGACCACCGCACCTGGGACCAGAAGGTGCCGGCCCCCGGCATCGATCCGAAGAAGGGCTACTCCGTGCGCTGGACCGGCGAGATCGAGCCTCACTTCTCCGAGGAATACACCCTCAAGCTCGACACCACGACCTACGGCGCGGCCCGGCTCACCCTCGGCGACACCGTCCTCATCGACGCCCAGCCCGGAAACAACTTCCGCGTCGCACGCATCAAGCTCGAGGCCGGCAAGCGCTACCCCATCCGCATCGATTACGACGTGCGCAACCACTACAGCTCGATGGCCATCCTCAAGTGGTCCAGCGCGAGCCAGTTCGAGCAGCCCGTCCCGAAAACCCAGCTGTATCCGGCTCCCTGATACCTCCACGCCCCGATGCCCGGGTTCTGACGCGCCAGGACAAACGCCAAGAGTCGCCCCCCGCTCCTTGCGGCCCCCGCGCCCTCGCGTCGCCCCCGTCTCCGCCCTCGCCCGCCTCTCCTCTCCCGTATGCTCTCCGTCTCCACGTCCGCCTCGCCCGAAACGTTCCACCACACGTGGAACACCAGCATCGCGATGGGGCGCGCCTACGAACTTCTTCGCCAGGATGCGCTCGCACACCTCTCCGCCGCCCAGGCCGAGCTCGGTTTCGGCTACTGCCGTTTCCACGGGATCTTTCACGACGACATGGCCGTCTGCCGGCGCCGCGAGGACGGCTCGCTCGCCTTCCAGTGGCACCAGGTCGACAAGATCTTCGACTCGCTGCTCGCCATGGGCCTGCGCCCCTTCGTCGAGCTGAACTGCATGCCCTCGGCCCTGGCCTCGGGACGCGCGACGATGTTTGAGTGGAAGATGAACATCACCCCGCCGACCAACTGGGAGGAGTGGGGCCAGCTCTGCCGCGAGTTCACCCGCCACTGTGTCGCGCGCTACGGGCTGGAGGAGGTGCGCCAGTGGTATTTCGAGGTGTGGAACGAGCCCAACCTCTCCGGCTTCTGGTCCGGCACGCAGGAGGATTATTGGAAGCTCTACGAGCACGCCGTGCTCGGCGTGCGTTCGGTCGATTCGCGCCTCAAGGTGGGCGGCCCCGCGACCTCGAAGGGCGCCTGGGTGGCCGAGTTGATCGCGGTCTGCGACGAGCGGAAGCTGCCGATCGATTTTGTCTCCACCCACTACTACCCGCAGGATATCTTCAACGGCTGCACGAAGGACACCCGGCCCGACGAGGAGGGCGGCGGCTTTTTCATCCGCAAGGTCCGGGAAGTGCGCGACACCGTGCGCCGCTCCACCCGGCCGGACCTCGAGATCCACTTCACCGAGTGGAATACGCTCTACGCCGCCCGGCCCGAGGACGTCAGCTGGACCAAGAACCCCTCGGTCGACAACCTCAGCGGCGCCGCGTTGGTGAGCCGCATCTGCACCGCGCTCGACGGCGCGGTGGACAGCCTCTGCTACTGGACGGCCTCGGACATCTTTGAGGAGTCGGGGATGCCGCACAGTCCCTTCTCCGGCACCTACGGCCTTTTCTCCATCCACGGCCACCCGAAGCCCAACTACCACGCCTTCGCCTTTCTCAAGCGCCTCACCGGCGAGCGCCTCGTGGTCTCGGGCCTGCCTGGCGGCGAGGATGGCCCGCGCGGCGCGGTGGCCACGCGCGACGGCGAGATCGTGCGCGTGCTGCTTTGGAACCAGGAGATGATCGGCGCCGCGGAGTGGCGGGACGAAGTCGCGCTCGAGTGGCGTGGCGCCTCCGCTCCGGTGGTGGTCGCGAGCCGCATCACCGACGGCCATGGCAGCGCCTATCGCAGCTGGGTGGGCCTCGGCAAGCCGCACAACCTCACGCCCGCGACGGAGCGACTGCTCGCGTTTGAGACGCGCCCGGAGGTGACGCGCGAGGAGGCGAGGGCGGACGCCGCCGGTCGGCTTGCGCTTCCCGTGCGCCTGCAACCGGGCGAGGTGCTTTTGCTGGAGATCGAGCCGGCCGAGCCGGCGGTGCTGCCCAAGGGCCGGGCGCGGCACGAGGTCGAGCACTGGGACCGCCTGATGAACGCGCCCTCGAAGTAGAGGCTTCGCCCAAGCCCAAACACTTACCCACGGATCGCATCGACCGACGCGGCAAGGGAACTCCCCACGTCGCTCGGTCGATGGGTCCGTGGTCCCATTTTGCAGGAGCGGCGACCTTCCCGTCGCCGACTTCTGGAGGTCCCCGAGTTTTGACCACAGATTCCACGGATTTCCACAGATCCAAACCGATCGATCCGGGCCCTTCACGAAAGGAGCGGCGACGTTCCCGTCGCCGGATCGATCGGCGTCAGGAATGCCGCCGCTCCGGGAGGGCGGTCCCGCTTGCGGAACGCCCGAGTCGCCCTACTCGCCGTCGCCCGCGGGGCGGAGGTTGATCGCGAAGGAAAACACCGTCGCGCCCCAGCCGTTCTCCACCCGGTAGAGGATGCGGTTGATGCCGCGGCGGAAGCTCACTTTGCGCAGGCCTTCGTCCAGCCGCCAGGTCTTCAGCTCGTAGCCGCTCTTCCAGATTTGCCGCTCGTTGAGCCAGACGCGGGAGTTGTCGTCGCTGCCCAGCATCACCCAGAGGTCCACGTCCTGATCGCTCCAGACCTCGCTGTAGGCGTAGTAGATCGCGTATTCCCGGGGCTCCTCCGGCACCACGCCGGGAACGCGTGATTGGATGAATTGCCAGCGCAGGCCGCGACCCTCCGCCCCTTGATAGGTGGCGTCCAAATCCACGATCGACTCGGGCGGGAAGGACGTGTCGACGTTGCGCCGATTCGGATTGGGGAAGGGGCCGAGGATATACCAGGAATCGACGAAGATCCACGGCACGCCGGAGCCTTGCGCGCCGATGCGACGCGAAGGGCGGCCTTCGCCGGGCAGAAACTCTTTCGCGCCCGGGGCAAAGCCGCCGAGCTGCCGGGCCGTGACCACCTGCGGCTCCGGTTTTGCGGCGGGGGAGGGCGCGCCGCCCGCCGCGGCCTCGCGGCGGCTTTGGGCGGCCGCCTGCGCGTGCGCGTGCTCCGCGGCGACAAAGGAGAGGTTGCCCGTGAGCTGCGCGACTTGGATGGCGGCGTTCACCGCCTCAAGCGATCTGGCCGAGGCCAGGGCGGCGTGCTCGGCGGCCCGGGGACGCTCGCCCGCGCTTGTCGCCTCCCGCGCGGCCCGGGCGGCGGCTGCCGCCTGATCGGCGGCGGCCCGGGCCTGGTTGGCCAAGCTCGCGGCTGCCCCGGCGGAGTGGTGGCCCGTGTCGGCCGCCTGGCGGGCCATCGCCCGGGCCTCGGCGGCCGCGCGCTGCGCGATCGTCGCGTCGACCGCGGCGGCCTCGGCCGGAGGCGTCTCACCCCGGAGGGCGGCGTCGGTGAGGTCTTTCGAGGGCTGGCCGGCGTCCTCGGCGGCGAGCGCGGTGGCGGTCTCGCGGCGGGCGAGGTCGGCGCGCAGCGCCTCCAGGGTGATCGTCTCGGCGGCGGCTTCGTCGCGTTCGAGCTGCTCCTTGAGCTGGCGGACAAAGGCGAGGATCTCGTCGATGCGCTCGTTGACCGCGCGCAGGGTCTGCCGTTGCTCGACCACGCGGGCGGGGTCGGGGCGGGCGAGCTCGAGGACCGACAAGTCGAGCGGCGGGCGCTCGGGCGCGGGGATGTGCAGTCGGGCGCGCGCGTCTTCGAGGCTGAGATGCAGAGAACGCGAGGCCTGCATGGCGCGGATCTCGCGAAAGGCGGCGAGCGCGTCGGCCTCCTTTTGCTGCGCCGCGGCGTAGAGGGCGCGCACCGAGCGCAGCTCGGCGGCGTCGAGCGACGGCGGCTCGTCGCCGGAGCGGGCCGCGGCGGGACCGGCGGCGAGCGCGAGGGCGAGCAGGAGGAGGCGGACGGGAGGGCGGGGCTTCATCGGGCGGGCTCCTGCGTCGCGGAGGGCGTCTCGGCGGCGATGCTTTCCAGGGTGGCGAGGAGCGTCGCCTCGATCCGGCCACGGAGGGCGAGGGTCTGCTCCAAGGACTCGGTGTAGCGGGCCCGGGCCTCGAGGATGGCGCGGCGGGCCTCGTGGATGCGGGCGAGCTCGTCGGCGAGGGCGCCGGCGGCGGCCGCGAGCGCCTCGGCGCGGGTCTGGATGTTGGCGTCCTGACGGGCGAGGGCGTTGTGGTCGTTGGCGAGATCGCGCTGGGTGCGCTCGAGCCGGCGTTGCAGGTCGCCGATCTTGCGCTGGGTGTCGCCGACCTGGCGCCGGTCGGCGGGGTCGAGGGTGGAGAGGGTGGCGCTGAGCTCTTCGCGGGCGGCGCCGATCTCCGTGATCGCGGCTTCGCGCTCGGCCATGCGGGCGACGATGCGCTCGCGGCTCTCCTGCTCGCGGCCGAGCTCGCGGGCGCGGTCGGCGGCGCGGCGGGCGAGGGTCTCGCCGGAGCCGTGGAGACTGTCGAGCGGGCCGAGGGACTCGAGGTAGGCGCCACCGAGCTCCATCGTGCGGATCCACGCCTTCACGATCTCGCCCTGGGCGGCCACGAGCCCCGGGGCTTGGTCGCGCAGGAAGCCGAGGCGGCCGGCGATCTGGCGCTCGGCGTCGAGCAGGCCGGCTTGGGCGAGGTTGAGGCGGGCCTGGGGCTCGCGGATGGTGCGGACGAGGGGCTTCAGCCGGTCGAGGATCTCGCGGCGCTCCGGGGGCGAGGCCGCGTCGAACTTTTCGTGCGCCTCGCGGTCGCGGGCCGCGAAGGCCTCCCAGGCGGCGCGCTCGGCGTCGAGGGTGGGCCGAAACTCCTCGTAGAGGCGGCGGGTGTCGGCGGCGAGGCCGGCGACGAGCTCGGGGCCGAGGCGGGTGGCGGCGGCCTCGAAGGAGGCGTAGCTGCCGCGGTGGCGGGTCTCGGCGGCCTGGATCGCGCCGGTGAGGGACGCGAGTTCGCGCAGTTTTCGCGCCATCTCCTCGGCCTGCTTGTCCTGGATCTGCCGGGTGGCGGTGTCGAGGACCCGCTCGGCGACGACGGGCTGCCGGACCGGCCGCGCCCCCGGGGACGGGGCGCGACTGTAGGCGAAAAACCAATACAAGGCGCCGAACACGACGAGGTGCAGGGCCAGGGACCAGAGCCACCAGGCGGGTTTCGTTTTCACCGGTCTCGGGCGGCTAGCGGGTGGCGGCGGAGAAGTCGCCGGTCTTGAGCTCGATGTTGCGCAGGCCCTGGAACTGGGCGGCCTCGATCAGCTCCACGATGTCGCTGTAGCGGGCGTTGCGATCGGCGTCGACGCGCAGCGGCTGGTCGGGATTGGCGAGGGCCGCGGCCTGGAGGCGCTCGAGGAGGGCGCTGGTGGTGACGGGCTCGCCGTTGAAGTGGCGCCGGCCGGCGGCGTCGAGGCTCAGGACGACCTGCCCCGGCCCGTCGAGCTTGGTGAGGGAGGCGGCGGATTCGGGCAGCTCGATGGGCAGCACCTTCTGCACCTTCTTCATCGTGGTGGTGACGACGAAGAAGATCAGGAGGATGAAGATGCAGTCCATCATGGACGCCATCTGCAGCTCCACGTTGTCGTCGGCGGGGCGACGGATCTTCATGGAGTGCGGCTCCGGTCGGCGGTGTCGGCGGGGGCGCCTTCGCGGGGGAGGAACCAGAGCGTCATCAGCTCGGTGAGCTCGCTTTCGAGCTCGGAGGCGCGGGCGGCGGCGCGGTTCTTGAAATAGTGATAGGCGCTGATCATTGGGATGGCGAGGATCAGGCCCACGGCGGTGGTCACGAGGGCCTTGGAGATGCCGTCGGCCATCATGCCGGGGTCGCCGAGCTCGCCGGCCACGGCCACGACGTCGAAGACCTCGATCATGCCGAGCACGGTGCCGAGCAGGCCGAGGAGCGGCTCGAGGGTGCCGATGACGGCGAGCGGGTAGGCGCGCTGGGTGAGCTGGCCGACGTCGCGAGAGGCGATGTCGCTGACGACCGCGCGCAGTTCGGAGGGCGGGTTGCCGCGGTGCCGGACGAGAAAGAGGGTGGCGCGCCCGGCGGTGGAGTGGTCGGCCTCGGCGAGGGTTTCCAGCTCCTTGTGGCGCCCTTCGGCCCAGAGCGACTTCGCTTTGTCGAGGAAGCCGGGGCTGTGGAAGTTGCCGCGGCGCTGGAGCGCGAGGCAGCCGAAGAAATAGCCGCCGGCGACGACGGAGAGGGTGAGTTGGAGACCGGTCACCCAGCCGCCGTAGCGGAGTTTCGCCAGCCAGGCGGGCGTCGCGGACGCGCCGGTCTCGGCGTTCGGTGCGGGGGTGTCGCCGGGGCTTTCCTGGGCGAGGAGGGGAGGGGCGCCGATGCCGAGGCCCAGGCAGAGGAGGAGCAGCAGAGCGGGCAGGCGGGCGAGGCGCGGGCGGCTCCGGGCGCGGGCTTCGCCGCGCGATGAAGAAAGGGTGGGATGCATGAAGGGACGGCGGGGCCATGGGGGCGCGCGCTTCCGCGCGCCCCGCCCACGGGGACAAAGGCGGCCTTACAACACGGGGGCCGGAGCGATGGTGTCGCCGCGGACGAACTCGCCGAAGAGCTTCATGCTCGGCAGCTGCGCGCCGGGCTGGGCGAGCGCGCGAAACATCATCTCGGCGGCCATGGCGCCGGCCTGCGAACGGTCGTAGGTGATGCCGCCGGAGATCGGCAGGAGGCGGTCGTGCGCGGCGCGGATGTCGAGGTCGCAGAGCGCGACCGAAAGGCGCTCGGGGATTTTCCAGCCGAGGGTGTCGGCCGCCTTGGCGATGAGCGGATCGAGGTTGTGGCCGCCCTCGACGATCAGGGCGGTGGGAGATTTTTCGCGCAGCTGCGCGGTGAGCTCGCCGAGGGGGCCGCGGAAAACCGTGTCCACGGACAAGCCGTGCTCCTCGGCGGCGGTCACGATGCCCTGGTAGCGCAGCGCGCTGCTGTAGTGGAAGCTGTCGTCCGAGAGGTTGAGCCCCATGATGCCGCGGGTGCGGATATACTCGGCGAGGTTGTCGCGCTTGAGGCGGCTCTCGATCCGTTCCCACCCGCTCTCGGAGGTCATGAAGGAGAGGCGGCGGTGGCCGAGGTTGATCAACTGCTTGGCCAGGGTCCAGCCGACCTGATACTCGTCGCGGTAGATGCAGTTGTGCTCCTTGAAGATGCCGGCGTCCCAGAGGATGATCGGCACGACGCTGCCATCGATCCACTCCTGCAGGTCGCTCCAACGGCCTTTTTGCAGGATGATGCCGTCGCAGAAGCGATCCTGGAGGAGGCGGGGGAGGTTGGTCCGGCCCTGCTCGTCGCGCAGTTCGCGGATGTCGACCAGCACGATGTGGTAGCCTTTGGCGGCGAAGGCGTCGCCCGCGCCGACGATGAAGGGGTAGACGACCTGGTTGGCCACGCCGGCGCCGTCGCCCACGCCCATCGTCACGAAGCCGATGGTGTGACTGCGGTTGGCGAGGAGCATCTTGGCGGCGCGGTTGGGGCGGTAGTTGATCTCGCGAGCGACGCGGGTGACGCGTTCGACGGTCTCGGGCCGGTAGAGGTTGGCCCGGTTGCAGTTGATGATGTCGGATATGGCGTTGATCGAGAGTCCGGTCGCCTTGGCGATGGTGCTGAGGCTGGGTTGGCGGGTTTTGCCGCTGGAGGGCGTCTCGATAGTTTTGGCCATTGATTGCGAAGTTGAAGGTGGAAGGAAACAGGGCCGGGGGCGCGCCGCCAAGATGGCCGCCGCCCGGTGGAGGCGAAGGGTTTTTGGGGGGAGGATCAGTTCACGACTGCAGCCCTCCAGATCGGCCCGTCGGGCTTGAAGGGGATGGCCCGGTTGGTGGCTTCCACCTCGGAAGGGGCGACCCGGAAGATCGGGAGGATGGGATTGCCCCGCCGGTCTTTCTCATAGGTCACGCCCTCCTGTTGGAAGAGGAGCTGGGCGAAGAAGTCGCCGCCGGGGCCCTCGGAGATGATGATGTCGATGTCGTAGAACTGGCCGGCGCGCAGTTGCATGCGGTTGCCGATGACGACGCCGCCGCGGCCGTCGTTGATCCACCGCGAACGGCTGAAATCGTATTGGTAGACCGGGGCGTTGGGGAGGTCGGTCTGGAAGTTGGAGAGGTTGGGCACGCCGCCGTCGAGGACCACGCGGCCGTCGACGCGGACGGCCATGAAGTCGTCGGCCACGCCGACGAAGCGGTAGACGCCGGTCTCGGGCGGGGAGACGCGGCCGCGGTAGTGGACGGCCCAGGCGCGGGGCTCGACCTCTTTCTCGACGCCGAAGGCCTTGGGGGCCTCGTCGGCGCGGATCTGCGGGATGAAGATCTGCGTGGCGTAGAGGGAGGTCGGGGCCTGGTAGAAATTGTTGAACGCGGCCAGGCTCCAGTTGCGCCGGTAGAATTTGGTCAACTCGTCCTGCGCGAGGCGGCCGGGATTGGAGCGGGCGAGGTCGGGGTTGGGGCGGCGGTTCCGGGTTTGTTTAAAATCGTAGAAGCGGCCGACGAGGGTGCCGCTGGGCTGCGCCTCGCGGAAGCCGAAGGCGGGCATGATGGGGGCCCGGAGCTGGCCCACGCCGCTGCCTTCGCCGAGACCGGCGCCTACGCCGCCGCCCAGGCCGCCGGTGCCGCTCATGCCGCCGCCGGCGAAGCCGCCGAGGCTGGGCAGGTCGGGGAGCGCGATGTCCGCCGTGGCGGTGTCGACGCTGAGGCGCTGGCTGAGCGACTCGAGGTTGGGCTGGGTGTTGGACATGCGCACCGGGTGCGAGATCTCGGGGCCGGCCGGGGCGCCGCCGCCCTGGAACTTGGCCTCGCGCGCGGGCTGCACCTCGCTGACGATCCAGACGGTGGCGGCGCCGAGGATGACGATGTGGATCACGATGCTGATGAGCATCGAGCCGGCGCCGGCGCGTTTGAGGTAGCGGATGAAGCTTTGCTTGAACTGGGACATGGGGCGGGGAGCTTCGGGCCTAGAAGGAGTCGTCGACGGTGAAGGTGACGTTGCTGATGCCGGCGGCGGCGAGGGCGTTGAGCACGTCGATGGTGCGGTGGTAGGGGGCCTGGGGGGCGCTGGAGATCGTGATCAGGAGCTTGGTCTGCGCGTTGTCGGCGTTTTCCTTCAGGCGCAGCAAGGTGTTGAAGAGGGTGGGCAGCGAGGGGTCGTTGGGCGCGTCGAAGGGCGCGTCGTTGAGCAGCACCTGGCCGTCGGTCTCGATCGCGATCGTCTGCTCGTCCGGGAAGTCGACCGCGGCGGCGGTGGAGATGCCGCCGGGCAGGCGGGTGTTGAGCTCGGCCTCGATCTTGATCGTGGCGGTGAGCGACATGAAGAAGACGAGGATGACGAACACGACGTCGATCATGGGCGCGATCTGGAAGCCCATGTCGGCGGAGGATTCGCCCGTGCGGCGGCGGCGTTGGCGGCTCATGGGGCGGTTAGCGCGGGGCGGCGGCGAAGGTGATGTCGGCGATGCCGGCGGAGGCGGCCGCGGCCATCGCGAGCGAGATCTTCTCGGCGGGCACGAGGCGGTCGCCGCGGATCACGATGCGGTGGGACTCCGAGCCGCGTCGGCGCTCGGTGAGGATCGGCACGAGCGGCTCGAGCCGCTCGTAGGGCGTGTCCTCGAAGACGAAGATGGCGCGCTGCTCGGCGGCGTTCCAGCGGACGTTGATGATGGACTGGTCGCGGGTGCTTTCCTGCTTGGCGGCGTTGGACGCCACCGGGAGGTCGACGCCCTTGTCCACGCGGGCGACCTGCCTGGTGACGGAGCTCATGAAGAAAATGAGCAGCACCAGGAGCACGTCGATCATCGGCGCGATCTGGAATTCCGGCTCTTCGCCGTCGCTTGAACCTCCTCCGGCCATGGCGGGTGCGGGGGTCGAGGGTTAGACCGAGGCCGTCGCCGTGGCCGAAGCGGTGCCGGCCGCGGGCTCGGGCTGGGGCAGGGCCGGCACGAAGGCGTCGGCCTCGAGGCGCACGCCTTGCAGGTGCTCGTAGGGCAGGTGGTGGAAGATCGCGAAGATCTCGGCCTGCACGTGACGGAAGCCGGCGTTGATGCGGTTGCGCATGAAGTAGTAGGCCATGAAGGCCGGGATCGCGACGACCAGGCCGCCCGCGGTGCAGACGAGCACGTGGCCGATGGCGGCGGAGAGCTTGGAGGGATCGCCCACGCCGGCGGAGCCGAGGGTGTCGAAGGCCTCGATCATGCCGATGACCGTGCCGGTGAGACCGATCATGGGGGTGATGACGCCGAGCACGGAGAGGTAGCTGATGTTGGCGTTGAAGGAGGAGCGGCTGCGCTCGGCCTCCTCGTAGATGGCGTCGTCGGTCGCCTCCTTGCCGAGGCCGATCTTGGTGAAGGCGGCGGCGGCGATGCGGCCGAAGGGCGAGGTGTCCTGGATGGCGGTCTGCGCGGCGTAGCCGTAGTGGCCGTTGCTCAGGTGCTGGCGCACGGCGGCGATGGTGGCGCGGGGCGCGAGTTGCGAGCGGCGCGTGCGGAGGGTGCCGTCGATGATCAGCCAGACCATGAAGACCGAGCAGAGGAAGAGGATGGCCATGAAGGTGGGGCCAGCCAACATGATCTTGTCGAAGAGGGTCTTGGTCTCCGCGAGAGCCACCGTGTTGATATCGGGGTTCTGCTGCGCGAAGGCGGCGGGCAGGAGGCCCAGGCCGAGGACGATGGCGCCCAGCCGAACGACGGGCGCGAAGAGGGAGCGGGGGGTGGATGCGTGCATGACGGTGGTAGACGGAATAGAAAAAAGGGGGTCAGCGGGCGAGCTGGGCGGTCTCGGGCGAGCGGGGGTAGCGGGAGCGGAGTTGCTCGCGGAAGGTGGCGGCGTGCTGGTCGTCGCCGAGGTTCTCCAGGGCTCGGACCGCGCCGAGCAGGGCGGCGGGCATCTGGGCCTCGATGTGGGGCGTGAACACGGGCACGCGGAGGAAGGTGAGGAGCGCGGCCTCGTGTTCACCGGCCTGCTCGAGCAGGCGGCCTTGGGCGATGGCGAGCGCGGCGAGCGTCTCGTCGTCGCGGGCCGCCTCGCGCAGCGCGTCGATGCGGCGGCCGGCCTGGGCCTGCTGACCGGTGGCGATCATGCGGCCGATGAGGGCCATCTCCACGCGGTTGACGACCTCGGCGGGGGCCTGGGCGCGGCGGAGGAGCTCCATCAAGACGGTCGCGTCCACGTCGCGGCCGAGGTGGGCGAGCGCGACGGCCTTCACGACGGCGCCCTGGGCCCACCAGGAGCCGGGGATCTCGCGGAAGGGTTCCTGCTCGCCGAGGATCGGCTCGATCTTGCGCAAGGCCTCGGCGTGACGGCCCGCGGCGAGGTCGGCCTCGGCCGCGGCCAGTTCGGGCGGAGCGGGCCACTCGATCATCCGCAGGCTGGAGATCGGGAGGGTGATCTCGGCGGAGCCGCCGCCGCTGATCGTGATCGGAATCACGATGTTGGTGCCCTGGATCTTCGCCTCGGGCATGGAGGCGCGACGGCCGTCCCGGAAGTGGAAGGTCTGAGCGTGGAGCGCGGGGAGGAGCGCGCCGAAGAGCAGGAGGAGTCTGCCGACTGGGGAGAGAAGGCTCATGGGTTGGCCAGGTTGATGGCTTGCAGGCGGGTGCGCGCGTCGGCGAGTTCGGGACGGGTGGCGATGCGCTCGTTGCGGATCATCTCGCGGTAGGTGGCGGCGGCCTCGGCGCTGCGGCCGAGCCGCTCGAAGGCCTGGCCGGTGGCGAGGTAGGCGCGGGCGACCCACTCGGGATGGCGGACGTGGCTCACGAACACGCGTTGGAAAAACACGATGCCGCGCGGCAGGTCGCCCTGGCGCACCGCGATCTGGCCGAGGTGGTAGAGGCTGAGCGCGGTGGCTTCTCCGCGCCACTGTTTGGCCGCGGCGATGGTCTCGAAAAGCGTGGCGGCCTTGTCGAGCTCGCCGAGGGCGAAGTGACTGCGGGCCTGGCCGACGGTGGCCTCGCGCAGGCGGTGCGGGGCGGAGGCCTTGCGGATGGCGTCGGTGTAGAGCTCGAGGGCCTCCGAGGCGCGGCCGGCGGCGAGCGCGATGTCGCCCAGGCCGACGTAGGCGAAGTCGCGATAGTCGGAGGAGGGGAAGCGGGTGAGGAGCTCGTTGAAGAAGAGCGCGGCGCGTTCGGTGTCGCCGGTCTGGTTGAGCGCCTCGCCGGCGACGGCGAGCAGGGGCGCGCTGAGCTCCTCCGGCGGGAGTTCGCGGCCGATGGCGAGGTGGAGCTGCGTGGCCTCGGCCGCCCGGCGGCGAAGCTGATGCATGCGCGCCTCGTAGAAGCGCAGGCGGGCGCTGACGAGGGGCCCGGGCTCGCCCGCGAGCTCGAGCTGCGCCTTCAACTGGGCGGAGGGGGAAACGGGCGCGGCGCCGTCCGCGGGGGCCTGGCGCTGGCGGGCGCGGATCTGCGCCATCAGCTCGAGGATCTTTTCCACGTCCTCGTTGGCGGCGTTGTCCATCTGCAGGCCGACGCGGTCGGCGAGGAAGGCCCAAGCCTCGTCGGTCTGGCCGGCGCGCGCCTGGGCGCGCGCCACCCAGTAATACCAGCCGAGCGCGAGGCGGCTGTTGGGCTGGCGGTTGATCTGGTCTGTGAAGATCGAGATGATGCGGGGCCAGTCGCGCTTCTGCTCGAGCAGGCGGCCGATCTCGCCGAGCGCGTAGTGGAGGACCTCGTCGGTGTGGGCGGCGCGGGCGGCGCTCAGGTAGGTCTCGATCGCCTCGTCGTTCCGGCCGAGGGTCTTTTGGACGTCGGCCTTGAGGGAGAGAACCTGCGGGAGGAGGCCGTCGTTGGGGAAGCGTTTCTGCCAGTCGTCGCAGGCCGCGATCGCCTCCTTGTATTGCTGGAAGGCGAAGAGGCAGACGGCCAGGCGGTAGTAGGCGTCGCTGAGGTAGACGCTGTTGGGATGGTTTTTGATGAAGGCCTTGATCGCCTTCTCCGCCTTCCCGTAGCGGTCGGGATCGCTGGTATCGAGGAACCAGGAGATCGCGGACCGGTAGCCGGCGTTTTCCCGCCACTCGCCCTGCGGATACTCGCGCACGTAACGGTCGAACATCTCGCGCGCCCCCGCCCAGTCGCGGAGCTCGAAACGGGAAAGGCCGAGCTGGAAAATCACGCGCTCGAGCGTCGCGCCGTCGCTCTTGGTCAGGGCCGTGCCAAAGAAGGAGGCGGCGACCTCGGGCTGACGGAGCTGGGCCGAGATCTGGCCGCCCATGGCGGCGATCTCCGGCGCCATGGGGTTGCCGGGGAACTCCAGCAGGAAGCGCGAGCAGAGCGCCTGGGCCTCCGGCAGGCGACGGACGTTCTGTTTGGCGATGATCAGGCCGTGCAGGGCGAAGGCGCGGTCGGGCGAGGCGGGGAAGCGCTTGAGGACCTCGTTGTAGACGACGATCGCCTCCCAGGAGCGCTCCAAGGCCATGTAGCACTGCCCGAGACGGAGCAGGCGGGGCAGGTCGAAGTCGGCGTTTTCCTCGACGGTCTTCAGCGCCTCGCGCGCGTCCTTCAGGCGATCGGCGTAGCGGTGGACGTCGACTCTCGCGCCGAGGGCGGTCTGGCCGGTCTGGGCGGCGGTGTGGCGCTGGTGAAGATCGATGATGCGCTGACGTTGGAGCTCGATGATCTGCTCGCGCCAGAGGGTGTTCTGCAGGAGTTCCAGCGCCTCGTTGTGCTTGTTCTCGGCGATCAGCGAGTCGGAGATGCTCAGGGTCAGGCTGTGGACGAGGACAAAATTGTCGATGCCCTGACTGTCCGTGCGGCCGCTCAGGCCCCGCAGCGACCGGATGGCGGCGAGCGCCTCGGGCATGCGCTTGGCCTGGATCAACGCGTGGGTGAGGCCGGCGCGGGCGCCGTTGAGCTGGGCGCCGTTCGGGTAGGTCTGGAGATAGAAGCGGAAGGCCTCGATCGCGCCGTTAAAATCGCCCTTCCGCAGCTTGGCGGTCGCGATGGAGTAGTGGACCGGCTCCAGGGCCGGCCCCGGCTGCGCCTCTTTCAGGATGCGTTCGAAGCTGGCGATGGCGGTGTCGAAGTCGCCGCGGTTAAACGCCTCGGCACCTTGGTTGAACACCGCGTCAAGGGTGGAGGTCGGCGCGGGAGGTGTCTGCGCGCAAAGCAGTGGCTGTATCGGCAGCGCGAGAAGCGCGACAGAGAGACAAGCCATTTTAAGCTTGAAATGTGCGGGGGCGGCCGAAACCGGATTTGCTGAGGCGAGGGGGGTCACGCGGAGGGGAAATTCAAACAGTCCGACGAGGGCACAAACACGGAGCGGGGTAGGGGACGGACATTCACTGGGGGCCGCTTTACAGAGCATTTTCGCCAAGCCCGGTAAAGGAAATAATCCCACAAATCGGCCCACGTATCAAGTCCATGGCTTGCCTTCGATCACACAAGTAATTGTGAATTAATGGGAACTGGGTCAGTCGGCGGAGGCCTGCGTGGAATACGGGGTCGGCGCGTGCGCAGGCTTGTCGGTGTGCTCCTCGTTCTGTTTATCGAGAGCCTTTTTACCATACGTCCTTGTATAAACGGGATGGCTGGCTGGGCCTTACAAGGTCGGCCCGGCGGTTGGAGATCGGCCGGATCGAGTCTGCGGCAGGCGGGAAGATTCGTGCGCCGGGCCGGGTGGGCGCTCCTTGGCGCCGACTGGGTGCAGATTTTATGCGGTTTACGCTTCCGTCCGCCACGTCGACTCCCTTCCACGGCGCCTCGCCACTGGGGAGAACTCTGTGACCTGATCCATAAGATTCTGTTGAGGGCGTTATTGCGAAAATAGAGGTTCGCGGTGGTTCTTTTCTCCCGTGGGCCTGTCACAGCCTGTGCCCCCATGCCTCAAGCCCCTCCTGCCCCAGGGCCCGGAAACTCGAAATTTCCCGGCTTGACGCTTCTTTTCATTTTAAGCTTCCTATGGGCCCCGAGCCTACCTCTAGCTGCGGCGTCGTTTCGCGCCCTCACCCCTGAACCCTGCCCTTCCTCATGCCTGCCCCCGATGCGTTGACCACGAACGAAGCACTCTCCCCCGAGGGTAAGACTCCCGCCAGGGGACTGGCGCAGGGGGCGGACGAGACCGGCTCCGCCATCGGTCCCGAGCACGTCAAATACTGCCGCGACGTCTACACCTCCATCCAGACCGAGTTGGCCAAGGTCATCGTCGGCCAACAACAGGTGGTCGAGGAGATCCTCATCGCCATCTTCACCCGCTCCCACGCCCTGCTCGTCGGCGTGCCCGGCCTCGCCAAGACCCTGCTCATCTCGACCCTCGCCGAGACGCTCCAGATGAGCTTCAAGCGCGTGCAGTTCACGCCCGACCTGATGCCGTCGGACATCACCGGCACCGAGGTCATCTACACCGACCCCGCCACCGGCGAGCGCAGCTTCCGCTTCATCAACGGCCCCCTCTTCGCCAACATCGTCCTCGCCGACGAGATCAACCGCACCCCGCCCAAGACGCAGGCCGCGCTCCTCGAGGCCATGCAGGAGCGGCGCGTCACCGTGGGCGGCAAGACCCACAAGCTCCCCGCGCCCTTCTTCGTGCTCGCGACCCAAAATCCGCTCGAGCAGGAGGGCACCTACCCGCTGCCCGAGGCGCAGCTCGACCGCTTCATGTTCCTCATCCGCGTCGGCTACCCGAGCGACGAGGAGGAGCTGGAGATCATGAAACGCGCCTCCGCCAAGGGCGAGCAACCGCAGGTCGTGATCGACGCCGAGCAGGTTCTCGCGCTCCAGGAGATCGTGAAGGCGATGCCCGTGGCCGACCACGTCTACCACTACGCGAAGCGCCTCGTCCGCGCCACGCGCGCCGGCGAGCCCGACGCCCTCGAGCCCGCCACCAAGTGGCTGAGCGTCGGCGCCGGTCCCCGCGCCAGCCTCGCGATGATCACCGCCGCCAAGGCCCACGCGATCATCCACGGCCAGCACCACACCGGCTGCGAAAACGTCGCCGCCGTCGCCCATTCGATCCTGCGCCACCGCGTCGCCGTGAACTTCACCGCGCAGAGCGAGGGCGTCAGCGCCGACACCGTCATCACCGAGCTCCTCAAGCTCGTCCCCGCGAACCAGCCTCTCGCCTGAGCGGCGGCTCCAGGTCACCTCCCGGCCCCGGGCCGCGAAGCCGCTCCTTCGCCCCCGCGCCGGCCCTCCTCCGTCCCACCCCATGGCCGCCTCCCATTCCCTTCTCGATCCGCAGACGCTCTCGCGCGCCGAGCCCCTCGGGCTCTTCGCGCGCCGCGTCGTCGAGGGCTACCGGGTCGGCGAACACCGCTCGCCCTTCAACGGCTTCGCCATCGAGTTTTCCCAGCACCGCGAATACACGCCGGGCGACGACCCGCGCCACCTCGACTGGAAGATCCTCGGCCGCGCCGACAAGTATTACATCAAGCAATACGAGCAGGACACCAACTTCGTCGCCCACCTTCTCCTCGACGCCTCCGCGTCGATGGCCTTCGGCTCCGGGCCTGTAACAAAAATCCACTACGCGCGCGGCCTCGCCGCCTGCCTCGGCTTCCTCATCCTCCAGCAACGCGACGCCGTCACCGCCACCATCTTCGACGACCGGCCCCGCTCCACTTTCCCCCGGACCGACAGCCTCGGCAAGGCGCAGCAGCTCTGCAAGGTGCTCACCGACCTCGAGCCTTCGCGTCCGGGTAATCTTCGCGCCTGCCTCCAGGACTACGCCGCGCGGCTGAGCGCCCGCGGCATCGTGGTGGTGATCGGCGATTTCCTCGACGATCCCGCCGACCTCCTCCAGGCCCTGCGCCGGCTCAGCCTCACCCGCAGCGAGGTGATCGTCTTCCAGGTCCTCGACCACGAGGAGATCAGCTTCCCGCTGGAGGGGAACATCCGCTTCATCGGCCTCGAGGACGACTCGCGTCTCCAGACCAATCCCGCCGACCTGCGCAAGAGCTACCTGGCCGCCTTTCACGAGCACCAAAAGGCCGTGCGCCGCGCCTGCGAGCAGTGCGGCGTCCACTACACGCTCTGCGACACCAGCCGGCCGCTCGCCGAGGCGCTGACCGGCTACCTCGCCTTCCGCTCCAAGGCCGGTTGAACGCCCGCCCCCGCCCGCCGCCCGATGCAATTTCTCGCTCCCGCCGCCCTCGCCGGACTCGCCGCGCTCTCGCTGCCGGTGATCATTCACCTGCTCAACAAGTTTCGCGTCCGCGAGGTGCGCTGGGCCGCCATGCGTTTTCTCCAGGTCGCCGCGCAGAAAAACGAGCGGCGCGTGCGCATGGAGGACCTCATCCTCCTCATCCTGCGCTGCCTCGTCCTGGCCCTGATCGTCTTCGCCTTCGCCCGCCCCACCTTCGACAAGGTGGACCGCGCCGACCTCGTCGCCGGCGATCCGCTCACCGTCATGGTGCTGCTCGACCAGTCGGCCAGCATGGGCGCGAGCGACGGCATCGAGACCCGCTTCGCCGCCGCGCGCGACGCCGCGCTCGCCTTCCTGGAGGGCCTGCCCTCCGGCTCCGCCGCCGGCCTGCTGCTCGTGCACGACGGCTTCGCCAGCCCCGTCGCCCGTCCCACGCGCGACCTTGCGCTCGTGCGCCGTAGCGTCGAGCTCGCCCGGCTCACCGACCGGGGCACCGACTTCGAGCCCGCCCTGCGCGCCGCCGTGGAGGCTCTGCGCAATCTGCCCGGGCGCCGCGAGATCCACCTCTTCACCGACAACCAGCTCGTCGGCTGGCGCGAGCTCGAGCGCGTGCGCGAACTGCTCCGCGGCGCGCCCGAGGTGCAGGTCGTCATCTCCGCCCCCTCCCTCGGCGACGGCCCCGTCACCGCCAATCTCGCCATCACGAACCTGCGGCTCGACACCGCCGTCCCCATCGCCGGCCAGCCGATCCGTGTCCTCGTCGAGGTGACCAACGGCGGGGCCATGCCCGTCGGCGGCGTGCGTCTCGCGCTCGCGGTCAACGGCGAGCCCGCCTCGGCCGACGCGGTCATCAACGACCTCGCCCCCGGCGGCACCCGCCACGTGCCCCTCCTCGTCCGCCTGCCCGAGACCGGCTTCCACACCCTCACCGCCTCGCTGCCGACCGACCGTCTCGCCTTCGACAATCGTCGCACGCTCGCCGTGCAGGTCGCGCCCGCTCGCGAGGTGCTCGTCGTCGAGGCCCGGCGCGGCCCCTCCGCCTGGCAGGGCAGCGGCCACTTCCTCGCCGCCGCGCTCGCCCCCGTGGACGCGGAGGCCGCCGCGCGCCATTACCTGAACATCACGCGCGTCACCGCCGCCGAGCTCGACGCGTCGCGACTTTCCGAATACGCCGTGATCTTCCTCGCCGGGGCCGATCCGATCGCGCCCGCCCAGGCCGCCGCGCTGGCCGCCTATGTGCGCGAGGGCGGCGGCCTCGTCGTCATGCCCGGCGAGCCCACGCCCGCGGAGCTGTTCTCCGACGCGCCCTGGCCCGACATCCTGCCGGCCTCACTCTCCACGCCCCTCGAGCCCGCGCGCGGCGGCGTCGAGCCCGCCCCCTACAACCATCCCCTGCTCACGCTCTGGAACGACCCCGCGGCCGGCAACCTCGCCGCGCTCCGCTTCGCCCGGGTCTTCCCCCTCGCCCCCTTCGACTCGCCCGAGGTCCAGGTGGCGCTGCGCTTCGCCGACGGTTCCCCCGCCGTGCTCGAGCGTTCCGTCGGCCGCGGCCGCGTCGTCCTCTTCGCCGCGCCGCCCGTGCCTGCCTGGACCAATCTCCCGCTGCACCCGGCCTTCGTGCCGCTCATGCACCGGGTCTTCGCCGCCAGCGCCCGCGGGTCCGCCCTGCGGCTCAACCTCGCCCCGGGCGAGGTCTTCCAGGCCCCCGTGCCGATCGAGCAGCTCAACCGCGACGTGTTCGTGCGCGGCCCGGCCACCGACGCGCGGCCCGTCGCCGTCGGCAGCGTGGAGCTGGTCGAGGCCCGCGCGATGCTCCGCGTGCGCGCCTCGGCGCAGGCCGGCCGCCACAGCGTCTACGTCGGCCAGATCGAGCGGCCCGATTTCATCTTCGCGGTGCAGACGCCCGCCGAGGAATCCGACCTGCGCATCGCGCCGCCCAACGTCCTCGTCGCCCCGCCCGCCGCCGGTGCGGAGGCCGCGCCCGCCTTCGTGGCCCCCTCCGCTCCCTTCCTCACCGCGAAGCAGCTCTGGATGATCGCCCTCGCCGCCGCCGCCTTCCTCTCCTGCGCCGAGCTTCTGCTCGCGCTCCGCACCAGTCGCTCCCGTTGAACCGCTCCATGGACTGGCTCCGCTCCCTCTTCTTCCCCGGCTCGGCCGCCCCTTCCGAGGGCTCCGTCACCACGCTCACCTTCGAGGGCTTCGATCCCGGTTGGGCGCTGCTCACCTGGATCGCGCTCGGCTTCCTGCTCTGGTGGCTCCACCAACGCTTCCTGCCGGCCACCGCCCCGTCCAAGCGCCACGGCATCGTCGCCCTTCGCCTGCTCTTCGTCGCGGCGCTGCTCTTTGTCGCCACCCGCCCCGTCCTTCTCACCACCGTGGTGGAGCGCGTTCGCCAGAAACTCGTCGTGCTCGTCGACGCCTCCGCCAGCATGGACGTCGCCGACCTCCGCACCGAGCCCGAGGACCTCGCCCGCGCCGCGATCGCCAGCGGCCGCCTCGCCCCGGACCGCGGCCTCTCCCAGAGCGTCCCCTCCGAGCCCGTGCGCCCCACCCGCCGCGAGATGCTCCAGGCCCTCGCCGTCAATCCGCGCCTCAACCTCTGGCCCCGCCTCGACGAACGCGCCGAGCTCTCCTTCTACACCTTCGGCCGCGATGCCACCGAGGCCGTGCCCGCCGGCTCCGGCGACGCCGTGGCCGACGCCCGCGCCTTCTTCGCCCGCCTCCGGGCCGACAAGCCAAGCACCGCCATCGGCGAGGCCATCCGCCAGGTGCTGGAGCGCCACCGCGGCGAGGCGCTGGCCGGCATCCTCGTGATGAGCGACGGCGGCAACAACCGCGGCCTCGCCCCCGCCGAGGCCGCCGCCATGGCCCGCGCCGACGGCGTGCCGCTTTTCCTTTACGGCGTCGGCGTCACCGACCCGCGCGACGTGGTGCTCGCGTCGGCCGAGGCGCCCCGCCTCGCCTTCATCCGGGAGCGCGTGGCCGTCCGCGTGCGGCTCGCCGCCAACGGCTTCGAGGGCCGCGTCGCCCAGCTCTCGCTGCGCGATCCCGGCCTGCCGGGATCCCCCGCGCTCGCGGAGACGCAGGTCACCCTGCCGGCCCGCGGCGTCGTGGAGGCCGAGCTGGCCTTCAGCCCGCAGCGCGCGGGCGAGTTTTCCCTGGAGGTCGCCTCCCGTCCGCTCGAGGGCGAGGCCAGCGTGGACAACAACGTGGCGCCGCTGCGTATCCGCGTGATCGATACACGCGTCCGCGTTTTCATGATCGAGCAGGAGCCGCGCTGGGATTGGCGCTTCCTGCTGGACTTCCTCCAGGACGACCGCCGCCTCTCGCTGCGCTGCGTGCTGCTCGACGGCGACCAGCGTCTCCTTACGCTGCCCAACACCCCTTTCCTCGCGCGCCTGCCTGACGACCGCGCCGAGCTCTACTCCAGCGACATCATCCTGATCGGCGACGTCGATCCCGCCCGCCTCGGCCGCGAGCGCATGGAGCTCATCCGCGAGTGGGTCGACCAGGCCGGCGGCGGTCTTGTCTTCCTCGCCGGGCCCAACCACAGCCCGCGCGCCTACCTCGGCACGCCCCTCGAGCCCCTGCTCCCCGTCGTGCCCATGGCGATGGCGCGGGACGCCTTCGCGGCCCGCCATCCGGAGCCGGTGCAGCTCGCCCTGACGCCCGCCGGCGCGCGCTCGCCCCTGCTCCGTCTGGCCGACGGGGATCGCGAAAACGCCGCCATCTGGAACGAGTTTGTCGGCGTGCGCTGGACCGCGCGCGTCGCCCGAGCCCGCCCCGGCGCGGAGGTCCTGCTCGTCGATCCCTCGCGCGACCGCGCCACGCCCACCGGGCCCGGTCCCGTGATCGCGCGCCAGCGCTTCGGCCGCGGCGAGGTCATGTATTTCGGGTTCAACGAGACCTACCGCTGGCGCAGCGGCTTCGGCGGCAAGCACTACGGCCGCATCTTGGGCCAGATTTTCCAGGCGCTCTCCCTCGAGCGCCTCTCCGGCGCCTCGAAGCAGGTGCAGCTCCGCGTGGACCGCCCCGAGTATCAGTTGGGCGACCGCGTCGTCATTTCGGGTCGCCTCTATCGACCCGACTTCCGGCCGCTCGTGGCGGATGTCATCCCGGCCCGCGCCACCTTCCTGCCGGCCGGCGGGCTCGATCCGGTGGAGCAAGAGATCCAGCTCCGGCCCGTGCCGGACGAGATCGGCGCCTACCGCGCGGAGTTCACCCCGGCCCAGCCCGGGCGCTACCGCTTCTTCACCCTGCTGGATCCATCCGCGCCGGTGGAGTTTGACGTCGTCGAGCCGCGTCTCGAGCAAGCCGACGCCGCGCTCAACCTCGCCCTGCTCGAGGCCACCGCCGCGGCCGGCGGCGGGCGGGTGTTCCGCGAGGAGGACCTCTTCGAGCTGCCCCGCCTGATCGAGCAGAAGAGCGGCAGCGTGACCTCGTTCAGACGCCTGGAGCTCGCCTACTCGCCGGTGCTGCTCGGCTTGATCCTCCTGCTGGCCTGCGCCGAGTGGCTCGTGCGCCGCCTCAACCGCCTGAAATGATGAGCGCGCCTTCGCCCACCTCCGCCCTTCCGGTCCCGCTGCGCCGCGCGCTCACCCGGGTCGCCGGCAAGCACCTCTCCACCCAGCTCGCCGTCGGCTTCGCCTGGCTGCTGGGGGCCGCCGTGCTCCTGCTTGGCGCGCAGATGCTGCTCGACCGCGTGATGGATTTTCCCCTCTCCGCCCGCGTCGGTTTTCTGGTCCTCGACGCCGGCGTGCTCGGCACCATCGCCTGGCGCAAGATCATCCTTCCCTGGCGTCGCCGTTGGCGCGAGCCCGACGCCGCCCTCGCCATCCAGCGCCGCTGGCCCGCGCTCGGCAGCCGAGTGATCTCCGCCGTGCAGCTCGGCGCCGCGCCCTCCGTCCGCGGTGGCGGCTCGCCCTTGCTGGTCGAGGCGCTGGTCAAGGAGACGACCGCCCATGTCAGCACCCGCGATCTCGGGCAGGTGGTGCCGCACAAAAGCGCCGCGCGGCAGGCCGGCGCCGCCGCCCTCCTGCTCCTGATCGCCGCCGGCATCGCGGCCTGGCAATGGCCGTTCGCCTCCGTGCTCCTGCGCCGCGTTTTCCTGTCCGACGCGCCCCTGCCCACCGCCACGGTCGTCCTTTCCCAGACCCGCGACCTGCAGGTGCCCTCCGGTAGTGCGGTCGCTCTGATCGCCCGGGCCGGCGGGGAGCTGCCGCTCCAAGGCCGGATCGAGCTGCATCTCGAGGGCGGGCAGCAGCGCACCGTGCTCGTGCGCCCCGAGCCCGACGATCCCGCCCGCTTCATCTTCACATTCGACAACGTCCAGCGCTCCTTCAGCTATCGCTTCCACCTCGGCGACGGTCGCGGCCCCGTCTTCAAGGTCACGACGCTGCCCGCGCCCCTGCTGGAGCACGCCGAGTTCACCCAGGAGTTCCCCGCCTACACCCGGCGGCAGCCTCTGCGCCAGCCGGCGGGCGCGCTCTCCTTTTTCCCGGGCTCGAAGATCCGCGTCGTCGCCCGCGCCAACCAGGCCATCGGCTCGGCCGAGATTCGCTTCGGCGGCGACAACCCGCCCGAGCCCGTGCCGATGGTGCTCGATCCCGCCTCGCCCCTTTTGCTGCGCGCCGAGTTCACCGTGCCCGCGAGCGGCATCTCCAGCTTGAGCATCCCGCTCGTCAGCGTGGACGGCATGGCCGCCAAGGACAGCACCGCCTATCCCGTGACCATGGAGATCGACCGCGTGCCGACCGTGCAGATCGAGGAGCCGCTCGCCTCCGCCGAGACCATCGTGCCCACCGCGCGCTTCGTGATTCGCGCCCGGGTGCGCGACGACTTCGCCGTCTCCCGCGTGGAGCTCGTCACCGAGATCCTCGGCGGTCGCACGAACCGCCGCCGCCTCACCGTTTCCGAGGACGGCTTGGTCACCCACACCCTTGAGCCCATCTCGGAACGGCCGCCCCTCCCCGAGGGCACGCAGCTCGCCTGGTGGATCGAGGCCTTCGACAACAACAACGTCACCGGCCCCGGCGTCGGCGTAAGCGAACGGCGCGAACTCGGCATCGTGAGCTTCGCGCAGAAGCAGGAGGAGATGCTCAGGCGCCTCGAGGAGACCTCGCGCCGGATGGAGGACGTCGCCCGGCGCCAGGGCGAGGTCCGCGACAGTCTCGGCGAAGCGCTTCGCCGCACCCAGGACGAACCCAACCCGCCCCCCGCCCCATGAAGACTCCCCGCCACCTCCCCGCCCTGCTCGCGTCCTGCACCGTTCTCACCGGCGTGGCCGGCCGCGCCGACGACGCGGCCCTGCGCCCGGCCGCCTTTCAGACCGGCATCCATCAACAGGCGCTCGGCGCCGAGACCGCCGAGCTCGCGCGCTCCATCACCGCCCTGATCGAGGAGCTTCAGCGCAACAACTTCCCGGTCCAGACCCTCGGCGGCCTCAGCGAGCTCGCGGAGCAGCTGGCCAAGGTCGGTGGCGGCGAGATGACCTCGATCGCCACGCGCCTGCGCCGCCTCGGCGAGAACGGCCACGCCGATTCGCGCGGCGCCGCCACCGAGGCCTACCTTGCCCAGCAATCCATCGAGTCGCGGCTCAACGCGCTCGCCAGCCAGATCGCGATCAGCCAGCTCCGCGAGGAGGCCGCGCGCCGCGTCGAGGCGCTGATCAACCGCCAGCTCGCCGCGCAGCGGGAGGCGCGCGCGCTCGCCGCCGCCCGCCCGCACTTCGACCGCTCGCGTCTTCTGCTCAGCGACCAAAATGGCATCAGCGAGGACCTGCAGACCTTTTTCCAGACCGGGGAAAGCCTCCTCGCCCGCCTGCGCGAGGCCAACGAGCGCGGCGGCACCAACCGCCCGGCCGCCCCCGAGCCTTCCTTCGCGCAGCGCGTCAACGCCCCCAAGCTCAGCGCCCTCTCCGCCGACGCCGCCAAGCAGATCCGCGACCGGCGCTTCCTGGACGCGGTCCCGCATCAGGAGGAGCTCATCGCCGAGCTGCGCAAATTGCTTCTCGGCATCCTGTCCAGCCAACCCAAGGAGCAACGCCTCGCCAGCGCGCTTCAACAGGTGTCGGCCCTGCGCCAGGAAGAGCAGGCGCGTGCCGCCAACCAGGCCAACCAGCAACAAGCCCGCCAAGCCGCCGCCGACCAGGCCGCCACGCTCGCCGACCAAGTCGCGGCCGTCAGCCCCGAGGCCGCCGAAGCCTTGAAAAAAGCCGCGCAGGATCTCGCGCAGGCCCAGCCACCGACGCCGCCCCCGCCGCCGACGCCGCCCACTCCTCCCGCCCCCGCCCCGGCCGCCAACCCCCCGGCTCCGCAAACCAGGGGCCAGGAAGTCGCGGCCACTCCGCCGCCCGCCACGCCGCCGGGCGAAACGCCGCCAGGCTCGCCCGCCGCGCAACCTCCGCCGCCGCCGACACCTCCCGGCTCCGCTCCGGCCACGCCGCCCCCGCCCGAAGGCGCGCTCGCGTCCACGCCGCCGCCGCCCCCGCCACCGCCCGCGGCCGCCACCCCGCCGCCCTCTTCCAACGATGCGGCCTCTGCGAAAAAAGACGAGAACGCGCCGTCCTCGCAGCACGCGTCCACGCCGCCGCCGCCCCCGCCGCCTCCTCCACCGCCCGCGGCGTCCCCCGCCGCCGCGCAACTCGCCGCCGCCGAGGAGGCGCTCGCCAACGCCCTCGCCCAGGCCATGGCCGAGGCCGCCAAGGCGCGCGCTCCTTTGCCCGCCAGCGCCTCCGAGCCCGGTCAGCCCAAGGAGCCGGGCAACGAAAACAACGCCAACCAACTCGCCGAAAAGTCCCAGCTCGGCACCGGCTCGAGCATGCCGGATCCCAACCAGAAACCCGACGAGAACAAGATGATGCTCGGCGACGGCGGCGGCCAGTTCGACGGCGAGGTGCCGCCCGAGGACTCCGAGCTCGCGGAGGGTCATCGCAAGGTGCCCGAAAAAGCCGGTCGCGGCACCACCCATCAACTGCTCGCGGGTGGCGGGCCCGAGGATGCCGGCGCCGCCCAAGCCCTCGGCGCTCTCCGCCGCGAGGAACGCGAAGCTTTCCAAGCCCTCCAAAACGAACGCTACCCGGCCGAGTTCTCCGCCTGGGTGCAGCAATACTGGCGCAACCTCACCCGCGAGCAATGACCGCTCTCCGCCTCGTCTCCTCCGCCTGCCCGGCCCTCCGCCGCTTCGCGCGCGTCGGGCTCGGCGCTCTCCTGCTCCTCGCCACGGCCGCGCTCTCGCCCGCCCAGACCGCGAACGAAGCGGCCTTCGGCGCCGTCGAGCGCACGGGCCCCACGCTGATCGGCATCTTCTACGACCTGAAACAATCCCAGCAGCGCCAGACCATCCAGGACTTCGGCGGTCGCTACCTCGCCCACATCGACGAGTTCGTCACCTCGGGCTTCGACGAGGCGATCTTCAACCGTTTCTTCCGCGCCGCCCTTCCGCTCTACACCACGCAGCTCGCCATCCCCAACATGAGCGCCGACGTCGCGCCGCGCGCCTTCGGCGTCGAGTCGGTCGTGAAGCCCCGCTTCTGGGTCGTGCACTACAAGGCGCAGATCGCCCCGCCCGCCGATGGCACCTACCGCTTCGTCGGCAACTTCGACGACGTGCTCCTCGTCGCGATCAACCGCAAGGTCGTGCTCGACGGCAGCCGCCCCGACAGCCGTTTCCCGCGTCTCGGTTGGACCGAGCCCCCCGACCGCGGCCCCAAGGTCGCCGCCAACGATCTCTCCCGCTACGGCGACTGGATCGACCTCAAGGCCGACAAGCCGGTCGACATCGACATCCTCATCGGCGAGCGCCCGGGTGGACATTTCCACGGCGTGCTTCTCTACCAAAAGCGCGGCGAGACCTACCCGATGAACGCCAAGGGCGAGATCATCCTGCCGCTCTTCCAGCTCGCCCCCAAGCCGATGGACTCGGCGGTCTTTCTGACCGACCGCCCCCCGTGGCGGGCCTTCGAGTAGGCGAGTCCCCCGAGGCGCCGCGCGCGAGGGACTCCCGCCCGGGCGGATCGGCCCGGGCCCTCCGCGTCGAGCGACCGGAGCGCCGCCAGGTCCCCGCCACGGCCGTTTTCCTTCCCTTCCTCTTCCTCCCATGTCCTTCCGCATCGCCTTCATCGGGGCCGGCTCCATCGAGTTCACCCGCAAGCTGGTCGCCGACCTGCTGACCGTGCCGGAGTTTGATCGCGTGGAGCTGGCCTTCACCGACATCAACGCCCGGAACCTCGAGATGGTCGCCGAGCTCTGCCGGCGCGACATCGCCCACAACCGGCGCGGCGCGCGCATCCTCGCGACCACGGATCGGCGCGAGGCGCTGCGCGGCGCGCGCTACGTTTTCTGCGTGGTGCGGGTCGGCGGGCTCGAAGCCTTTCGCACCGACGTGGAGATCCCGCTCAAATACGGCGTGGACCAGTGCGTGGGCGACACCTTGTGCGCCGGCGGGCTCATGTATGCCCAGCGCGGCATCGCCGCTTTGCTCGAGTTTTGCCGCGACATCCGCGAGCTGGCCGAGCCGGACTGCCTGTTGCTCAACTACGCCAACCCGATGGCCATGCTCACCTGGGCGGCCAACGTGCACGGCGGCGTGCGCTGCGTGGGCCTCTGCCACGGCGTGCAGCACGGCGGGCACCAGATCGCGGAGGTGCTCGGCATCGGCCGCGAGGAGCTGAGCTACGTGTGCGCGGGCATCAATCACCAGACCTGGTTCGTGGATGTGCGGGCCCGCGGGCGGCGGGTGGACGGCGCGGAGCTGCTCGCGGCCTTTGAGCGGCATCCGGTTTTTTCGCGCACCGAGAAGTGCCGGATCGACATGCTGCGGCGCTTCGGGGTCTACAGCACGGAGAGCAACGGTCACCTCAGCGAATACCTCATGTGGTATCGCAAGCGGCCGCGGGAGATCGGGCGCTGGTGCGATCTGGAAACGTGGATCCACGGCGAGACCGGCGGCTACCTCCGGGTCTGCCAGGAGGGGCGCGATTGGTTCGAGCTCGAGTTCAAGCACGGCGCGAGCGGGCACCCGCCGCTGACCTACGCCGTCGAGCACCGCTCCGACGAGCACGGCGCCTTCATCATCGAGGCGCTCGAGACCGGCCGGGCCTACCGGGGTCACTTCAACCTGCCCAACGGCTCCGCGATCACCAACCTGCCGGCCGACGCCGTGATCGAGGGCCCCGGCTATGTGGACCGCCACGGCATCCACCTCACGCCGGTGGGCGAGCTGCCCCTCGGCTGCGCCGCGGTGTGCAACCAATCCGTCTCCGTGCAGCGCATGGGCGTGCGGGCCGCCGTCACCGGCGACCTGCTCCTGCTCAAGCAGGCGATGTTGCTCGATCCCTTGGTCGGCGCGGTGTGCAACCCGCCCGAGGTCTGGCGCATGGCCGACGAGATGCTGGTCGCGCAGGCGAAGTGGTTGCCCCAATACGCGGGCGAGATCGCCGCGGCGAAGCGTCGGCTCAAGGCCGAGCCCGAGCCCACGCTCAAGGCCGCGCCCGGCTACCGGCCCTCCGCCGCCGAGCGGGCGCGCCGCGCCCGGCTCGCCGACTCCCGAGACCGCAAGGTCCGCTGACGCCCGGCAACTCAGAGATGCGGCCGCACGCCCTACGCCTCCTGGTCCTCGCCTCGCTGCTCTTGCTCTGGGCTGCGGCCGCGCGGGGTTTCGCGCAGGAATCGATCGCCGAGCTCGTGGCCCGCGCGGGCAACGCCGAGGAGGAGACGACCCGCTACGCGCTGCTCCGGCGCATCGAGTCGCATCCCGATCTGACGCCGCAGCAAGGGGAGGAGTTGCGCGGCCTCCTGTTCGTGGCCGGCTGGTGGGCCGAGGGCAGGGAGAGATGGCTCGCCGGCGAACGCTGGCCGGGCGCCGAGCGGGACCTCCGCCGCGCGGCGGAAAACGGTTACCTTTGCGGGTGGTTTCACGACAAGATCCGCCCGGCGGATTCCTTCCCCGGCAAGGTCGCGGAGGATTCGCCGCTCCACCCGCTTTGGTGCCTCTATCGCGGGCGTCTGCTCATCCAGATGCCGATCCAAAACTCGGGGCTGCGCGAGCGCGCCGATATGCGCGAAGCCTACTTCGGCCAGGGTCGTCGTCTCCTCTCCCGTGCCGCCGAGGCCTTCCCGGAGAATCGCCTCATCGGCATGTATCTCGGCCGCCCCATCCCCTGGCCCGCGCTCGAGCCCGACCCCGGCGCGCCGCGCTGGGCGAATCTGCAGCGCGAGCTGCTCCACAAGCTCACCGAGATCATTCATTTTTGGATCGATGAACGACAACTGCCCGACGGGCAGTTCGGCGGCGGCTGGGGCGATGACTGCGAGATGTGGCGCTGGTGGACGCCCGTGCTGATGGGCTTCGAGGACGAGAAGGCGATCGCCTCCCAAACGCTCATCTCCGACGCGATCATGGCCCTCCCGCATATGCGGCTTGGCTACAGCAGCATCATGGACGACGTGGAGCACACCTCGGAAGACTCGATGGACAGTATCACGCCGATGATGCTGCTCACGCCGGAAGATCCCGTGTGGAAGGCCCGCGCCCTGCGGCTGGCGGACTTGATGCGCAGCTTATGGACCGCCCGCAACGAGCGCGACCAACGGATGTTTCGCAGCACCTATTTCACGAGTGCGAAGGTGGACGAATCGCCGAAACGCGCCTGCGACACGGTGTGGCACCCGCTGGCGGTGGGGCCGGCCCTGCTCTACTGGCAACGCTCCGGCAACGAGGAGCTCGGGACGCTTTTCACCGATTGGCTGGACACCTGGGTGGACGCCACGGCCCGCGAGGAGCGAGGCAAGCCCGCCGGCATCTTGCCCTCCGCCATCCACTTCCCGGGCGGCGAGATCGGGGGCCTTGGCCAAAACTGGTGGCAGCCGGAAAACTACTTCACGCGGATGTATGACTGGCCGACCAACTCGATGAATCGGATGACCGATGCGCTGTTGCTGGCCTGGCACATGAGCTCGGAGGAAAGATATCTGCAACCCCTGCGCTCGATGGCCGCGCACCGGCGGGCCTTCATCGCCGCTCCGCAGGACAACCCGCCGCCCGGCGGCCTCGCGTGGTGCGCAAGCCAGCTCGGTGTCCTTGCCCCCTCCTTGGCGAAATACCGTCTCGTGAGCGGCAACCCCGAGTTCGACGACTTGATCCGTCACGACGCGGACGGCTACACGCGCTTCCGCGTGGACGGCGACGTCGAGGCGCTGGAGGAAGACCTCGAACGCTCCGCCATCGCGCTCCGCCGCAACCGGCCGGCCTTCACGACCGAGGTGCGCTATACCGACCGCGTCCTGGCCTTCACTCGCACCTACGAGAGCTTTTTCCCGGACGCGCCGCCGCGGATGGACTGGGCCCTGCTCCTCGGCACGCTGACCGGCTCGGCCGGCGACCCCCGCATCTTCCCCATCTCCGCCGTGCGCTGGCTCACCCCGCCCTCCGAGATCGCCGCGCTGGTGACCGAGAGCACGACCCGGGAATTCTCGGCCAAACTGTATCATTTCGGCGAATACGAGCGTCCCCTGCGGGCGGAGCTTTTCCTGCTCGAGCCCGGCGACTACCGGGTCGATCTGCTCACGGCGGAGGGCGAGCTCCTCCGGTCGTCGCTCACCCGTTTGAGCGGGCGGCGGGCGCGGCTCCAGGTGGAGCTGCCCCCGCGGCGCCTCTGCACCCTGCGCGTCTCGCGCGCCGAGCCGCGAGCCATGGAGGGCGCCATCAAGGTGGATTATCCCATGGCCGCGCGGAACTAGGCGCGGCCTCGAATCGCTTTTCATCCATGCACCTGTCCTCTCCGCCGCCTCGTGATTTTCCGGCCGCCGTCAAAGAGCGCGTCGCCGCGCTCCTCGCGCAACTCACCCTCGAGGAGACCGTCTCGCTCTGCCACTCGGGCTCCAAGTTCGCGGTCAACGCCGTGCCGCGCCTCGGCATCCCCGAGTGGACCATGTCCGACGGCCCCCACGGCGTGCGCCGCGAGATCGAGCGCAACAGTTGGGACTTCATCCCCGACTACGACGATGCCGCCACCTACCTGCCGACCGGCAGCGCGCTCGCCGCCACCTGGAACCCCGAGATGGCGCGCCTGCACGGCGAGGTGCTGGGCCGCGAAGCGCGCGAACGCGGCAAGGACATCATCCTCGGCCCCGGCATCAACCTCGTGCGCACTCCGCTCTGCGGGCGCAATTTCGAGTATTACAGCGAGGACCCCTGCCTGATCTCCGCACTCGTCGTGCCCGCCATCGAGGGCATCCAGGCCCAGGGCGTCGCGGCCTGCGTCAAACACTACGCGTGCAACAACCAGGAGCTCGACCGCAACGGCGTGGACGCGCGCCCCGACGAGCGCACCTTGCGCGAGCTCTACCTGCCCGGCTTCGAGGCCGCCGTCACGCGCGGCGGCGTGTTCACCGTGATGGGCGCCTACAACCTGCTGCGCGGCCAGCACGCCTGCCACCACGAGCACCTCATCAACCGCATTCTCAAAGGCGAGTGGGGCTTCGCCGGCTCCGTCATCTCCGACTGGGGCGGCACCTACTCGACCTTTGAGGCCGCCCGCTTCGGCCTCGATGTCGAGATGGGCACCAGCGAAAACTGGAGCGCCTTTCACCTCGCCGCGCCCTTCCTCGCCGCCATCCGCGCCGGCCTCCTGAGCCCCGAGCTCGCCCGCGAAAAAGCCCGCCGCAACCTCGGCGTGATGGTCGCCACCGGCGTGCTCGATCCCGACACGCGTCCGCGCGGCGAGCGCAACACCGCGCGCCATCAGGCCGCCGCCCGTCGCATCGCGCAGGAGGCCATCGTGCTCCTCAAAAACCAAGGCGAGATCCTCCCGCTCGCCGCGCCCCTGAAGCGCCTGCTCGTCGTCGGCGAAAACGCCACGCTCCGCCACCACGCGGGCGGCTTCAGCTCCGGCGTGCGCGCCTTCCGCGAGGTCACGCCGCTCGAGGGGCTGCAAGCCGCGCTCGGCGACTCCGTCGAGATCACCCACCTGCGCGGCTACCCCGACGAGGCCGCGGGCGCCGACCTCGATCCGGCCCTGCTCACCCTCGCCGACGCCAAGGCCGGCACGCGCGGCTGGATCGTCACCTTCTACGACAACCCGCTCGGCACCGGCACGCCCAAGGCCACCCAACCCTCCGAGCGCGTGGAGCTCGATTGGCGCCAGGGTCGTCCCTTCCCCTTCCTCGTCGGGCGCAACTGCTCGGTCAACTACGACACCGAGTTCACGCCCGCGCTCGGCGGCTCCTACCGTTTCGTCTTGCACGGCGCCAGTCGCGCCAATCTCAGCGTGGACGAGCGCCCGCTCATCGTGCGCTGGGACTCCGACGGGCCCGACCTCGTCACCGCCGACATCACGCTCGAGGCCGGCCGCGCCTATCGCCTCGCCGTGCGCTTCCGTCCCTTGGAAGACGAAGCGCAAAACACGCTCCGCCTCCGCGTCATCGCTCCCGGCTCCACCGGCGACGCCTCCGGGCGCCAGGCCCTGCTCGACGCCGCGCGCGCCGCCGACGCCGTCCTCTTCGTCGGCGGGCTCACCCACCAGGACGACACCGAGGCGAGTGATCGTCGCGACCTCGCGCTCCCGCACGGGCAGGACGAGCTCATCGAGGCGCTCGCCGCCGTCGCTCCGCGCTTCGTCGTCGCCCTCGTCGCCGGTTCGCCGGTCGCGATGCCTTGGGCGGACCGCGTGCCGGCCATCGTTTACGCCTGGTATGCGGGAGGGGAGGGCGGTCACGCGCTCGCCGACGTGCTCCTCGGCAAGGTCGATCCCTCCGGTCGCCTGCCCTTCACCTTCCCGCGTTCGCTCGCCGACAGCCCGGCCCACGCGCTCGACGATTACCGCGCCGGCGTCTGTGACTACCGCGAAGGCGTGTTCGTCGGCTACCGCTGGCACGATGCGCGCGGCCTCGATCCGCTCTTCTGCTTCGGGCACGGCTTGTCCTACACGCGCTTCGCCTACGCCGATCTCGCGCTCGCGCGCCGGGATGACGCCGTGCTCGTCACGTGCACCGTGACCAACACCGGCGCGCGCTCCGGCGCCGAGGTGCTGCAATGCTACGTCGGCGACGACGAGGCCTCGGTCGCGCGGCCCCCGCGCGAGCTGAAGGCATTTCGCAAGGTGGCGCTCGCGCCCGGCGAGAGCACGCGCGTCGAGTGGCTGCTCGATGCGCGCGCCTTCGCCTTCTGGGACGAGCGCCGCGACGGCTGGCACCTCGAGCCGGGTCGCTTCACGATCTGGGTCGGCGCTTCCTCGCGCGATCTGCGCCTCCACGCCTCCATCGATCTCCCCTGACGCGCGAAACGGAGCGAACGCAAAAGCCGGCCGCGAATGGCCGGCCAAAATCCATGGCTTAGTTTGGGTTTGAACCTTATGATGATTGCGGCACCGGGGGCCGGACCCAGAGTCCGCGTCCGTGCGGGAACTATCGAATTCCCGCACTTTGCTTCTCGGAGCGAATCCCGGTCTCGGAACCAACCCCTCACGGGTTCCGCGCCACATTAAAAACCCCCCACGACAGGACACCCCATGACTACCCTAGGTCTATCAAGTCTGCGTCTCCCGGTCTTCCGCCCCCTCGGATGGCTGTTCACCCTGCTCTTCGCCTTCACCAGCCAGATCCTTGCCTCGGTCATCAACGTCAACACCGCCGCCCAACTGACCAGCGCCGTCAACAACGGCGCCGCGGGCGACACGATCAACATCGCCGCCGGCACCTACCAGCTCTCCGCCACGCTCACGCCCAAGGCGAACATGACCATCAACGGTGCCGGCATGGGCAGCACGATCCTCGTGCCCGCCTCCACCTGGAACCCCGGCACCACCGGCCTGCCCGACAATGCCACCGACCACAACTCGGCGGTCAAAACCGCCTACCTCTTCAATCTCGAAGCCAACAAGGGCATCAAGATCCGCAACCTCACCGCCGACGGCGCCGGCCGCCTGCACGGCGCGGTCTATGGCAACGACTGCGACAACCTCGAGCTGAGCCGCCTGCACATCCGCAACTTCATCTGGAGCGGCGTGCGCACCTGGCGGATGGACAACGCCGTGGTCGAGCGCTGCGAGTTCGAGGACGCCGGCGGCGTGCATGGCGGCGTGACCGGCGGCGGCCTTTACCTCACCTGGGTCAAGACCTCCCGCTTCTCGCACAACTGGTTCCACCGCTCGCCCGGCTCGACGCGAAACTTCTACGGCATCAAGGCCCGCGAGGCCCGCGGCTCCCGCTTCAACCACAACACGATCCTGGTGAACTTCTCCATGGAGTTCCCCCACGAGCACGACTACGACAACGAGATCGACCACAACTACATCTGGGGCGTGATCTCGCTCCCGAAGAACGGTGGCGGAGGCTACGTGCCGCCCAGCGGCATCACCTTCCACATCCACCACAACTACTTCAGCTCCTCCTACGCGATCGAGGGGCCCCGCAACGGGATGGAGATCAGCCACAATCTCTTCGATCTCACCAACAGCCCGGCCTACGGCGACGGCGGCAACATCATCAGCTCCTGGGGCGACACCGCCCAGGGCGCGACCAAGTTCCACAACAACCTCATCAAGGATCCGGGTCGCGGCATCTTCTGGTCGCAGAACGTCTACAACAACTTCTCGTTCTACAACAATCACGTCATCGCCAACCGCACCGCCACGCCGCGCACCGAGGGCTTCTTCGGGTTCAACACCGCGACGACCTTCTCCACGATCGTCATCAAGGACAACATCATCGAGTGCATCAACCAGCCGCGCCCTCTCATGCGCAACACGCAGAGCCACGCCGCGGTGATCCAGAACAACACCCTCATCAACGTCAGCGACTCCGGCTCCTACGCCAACGCCAACACCGGCGCCACCCGCGGGCCCACCGCGCCGCTCTACTTCAAATGCGGCGCCGACGAGGAGTTTCTCGTCAACCAGTGGACCATCACCGAGCTGAACGGCCTGCCCGCTCCTTGGGCCAGCGCCGACATCGGCGCGGTCGGCGCGCCCGGCGGCGCGAGCGTCTCCGGCTCCACCTTCACCGTCTGGGGCTCCGGTTCCGACATCTGGAACTCGGCCGACGAGTTCCACTACGTCTACCGCCCCGTCACCGGCGACGTCACCGTGACCGCCCGCGTCACCTCGCTCCAGAACACCGATCCCTGGGCCAAGGCCGGCGTGATGATCCGCGAGACGCTCAACGCCAACTCCCGCCACGCCTCGACCCTCGTCACGCCCTCCAACGGCGTCTCCTTCCAGCGCCGCACCATCACCGGCAGCGGCAGCTCGCACACCACCACCGGCGGCATCGCCGCGCCCCACTGGGTCCGCATCACGCGCAGCGGCGACACCTTCACCTCCCACCGTTCCGCCGATGGCGTCACGTGGGTCCAGATCGGCACGCCTGTCACCATCGCGATGTCGGCCAACGTGTTTGTCGGCCTGCCCATGACCAGCCACGTGAAGAGCAGCCTCGGCACCGCGGTGTTCGACAACGTCACCGTCGCGCAGTCCGGCTCGGCCCCCGCCGCCGGCGACGGCCTCGTCGGCCAATACTACGACAACATGGATTTCACCAACCTGATGCTCACGCGCACCGATGCCACCGTGGACTTCAATTGGGGTTCCGGCGCGCCGCACAGCTCGATGGGCGTCGACACCTTCTCGGTGCGTTGGACCGGCAAGGTGCAGCCGCAATACAGCGGGACCTACACCTTCTTCACCTCGACCGACGACGGCGTGCGCCTCTGGGTGAACAACGTCCTGCTCATCGACCGTTGGGTGAATCAGGGAACCACCGAGTGGAGCGGCACGATCAACCTCACCGCCGGTCAGAAATACGACATCCGCATGGACTATTTCGAGAACGGCGGCTCGGCCGTCGCCCGCCTCTCCTGGTCCCACGCCAGCCAGCCCAAACAAATCATCCCGCAAGCCCGCCTCTTCACGCAGTAAGCCCGTCCGCCCCGGCCGCGCTCCCGCCCGCGGGACGCGGCCCACCGGCCCCGCGCACGCCGCGGGGCCCTCCACTTTCCCTCCACATGAAAAGAGTCCTCCTCACCAGCCTCCTCGGCATCAGCTCCCTGGCCTATGGCGCCATGCCCCAGGCCGCGCTTCCACCCGACAGCGAATACGTCGTTTTGGATGAAAACGGCCACTTCGTCTTGAACGGCGAACGCCAGCGCTTCTGGGCCGCCATCGGCAAGATCTCGATCTGGCCCCACTTCCAGCCCGGCGACAGCGAGGAGGTGCGCCGGCAAAAGGTGGAGAACTCCCGCCGCGGCACCGACGCGCTCCTCCAGCGCGCGCAGGATCTCGGCTTCAACGCCTTCCGCCTCTGGACCGCCGTCGCCGGCTCCGAGAACTACGAGATCGGCGACGGCTCCGACGCCGACGTGGTCGACTACTTCCTCACCCAGGCTCGCCAGCGCGGCTTCCGCATCTGGATCTCGAGCATGAACCGCATCGGCGACATCACGCCCGATGACGTCGACATCATCGACGACCCCGCCACCGCCGACGAGTGGCGCAAGGCCATCGCCGAGTTTCCCAACGGCCGCATTTCGCTGCGCGGCTCCATCGCCAAATACTGGGACCCGCGCATCGAGGCCAAGAAGATCGAGCGCATGAAAGCGGTGGCCACCCACCTCAACAAACACAACGGCCTGCGTTGGTCCGACGACCCCGTCTTCTCCGTCTGGGAAATCTCCAACGAGGAGTGGTGGATGCGCAAGATGGTCGGCGGCCAGTGGCAGCGCGAGCCCCAGTGGCTGCGCAACCAGCTCCTCGCGCGCTGGAACACCTGGCTCCAGGAAAAGTATGGCAGCGACGAAAAGCTGAAGGCCGCCTGGGAGGGTCTCCTGCCCGGCGAGAGCCTCGCGCAGGGCTCGGTGCTCTTCGCGCCCATGGCCGGTATCACCCAGACCACCGTCTCGATCAACGACGCCAACATCCATGCGCTCGAGGCCGTGCAGGCGCTCAAGCAGGAATACTCGCGCGAGGACTTCGCCCGCCAGCGCGGCGCCGACGTGCTCGAGTTCCTCGTCGGCCTGCAAGTCGCCCACAAGCGCCGCGTCGAGGAGCAGGTGAAGACCTGGGGCCGCAGCACCGCCCTCAGCCCCGTGCTCTACGACACCGGCATCGGCTACGAAATCCAGTCGCAGTATATGCACCAGAACGCGGATGCCGTCTCGCACAACGCCTACGTAAACGGCTTCGGTCCCGCCTTCGTCGAGCCCGACCTCTCCAAGTTCACCAAGCCGCGCGAAAAGAAATACGAGCAGCTCTCCGCCGAGCGTCTCGCCGCCAACGACGGCCACTGGGTCAACTGGCTGCGCAAGCCGCCGGGCATCGCGCAGGGCGTGCCCTGGCTCGAGCACAACCGCGTCGAGGGAAAACCCTTCCTCGTCTACGAGACCCAGATCCAGCAGCCCGCCAAGTATCGCGCCGACTTCCCCCTGCGCCTCGCCGCCCTCGCCTCGATCCAGGATTGGGACTGGATCTGCTGGCACTACTGGGCCCCGCCCGACGACATCGCCCAGGTCGAGCGTCCCTTCGATCGCGCCATGGACATCACCACCGGCACGCACCCGCAGGGCTACCACTACACCTTCGACGAGGTGCAGACGGCGATGATGCGCGCCGCCGGTCACCTCTGGCGCAGCGGCGGCTTCAAGCCCGCGCCCAACCCCACGAAGTTCATCTACGGCCGCAAGAGCCTCTTCGACCCGGAGAGCATGGTCTACGCCGGCTCCTACGGCGAGACGGGGCTCGATATGCTCCAGACCACCTACGAATACGGCGTGCGCATCTTCATCGATCCCACCCGCGACGACGACGAGGTGATCGGGCCGGTGGTGAGGTTTGAGGACCGCAATACCCACAATCCCTACCGCCCGACCAACCAGATCCTCTTCGACTGGAAGAAGGGCTATCTCTCCAAGGACGCCCCCACCGGCGTCGCCTGGACCGGCATGCTCGCCCACTACGGCGAGCAGGTGACCTTCAACCACGGCGTCACCCTGCGAAACGTCGTCATCAACAACCCCGAGGGCATCTTCCAGCCGGTGCGCGAGGACGAGAAATACATCGCCTTCTCGCTCTACGCCACCGACGGCCAGCCCCTGGAGAACGCGAAGTCCGCCTCGCTCTCGCTCGTGAGCACGAGCTTCAACACCGGCTTCCGCCTCGGCGACACCGTGGTGAATCCCTACCGTCCGCCTCAAGGCACCGTGGGCGGCCGCTTCCCCGTGCTGGTCGCCCGCGTCGGCGCCACCATCGAGGCCCCCGCGCTCGACGGCATGAGCTACACGCTGCGCGATTGGCACATGAAGGAGATCGGCCGCGGCCGCGTGGAGAACGGCGTCTTCACGCTGTCGTCCGAGCAGCCGGTGTTCGTCGTCGAATTCGAGCGCCCCTAAACCACGATTAGTTCCCACCCGAGGCCGGCGGTCCCTGACCGCCGGCCTTTGTCGTGAAGCGGCGCCGTCGCCGAAGTCTCCGACGAGGACCTCGCCACGCCGCCTTTCAGTCTGCGTTCATCTGTGAAATCGCTCGCCTTTCCCACACTGCGTTCCACCGCCGCTCTCTCACCATGAAACTTGGCGTTTCCTACTATCCCGAGATCACTCCCGAGGCCGAATGGCCGACGGACCTGCGCCACATGCGCGAGGCCGGGCTCACGATCATCCGCATGGCGGAGTTTGCTTGGAGCGCGCTGGAGCCGCGCGAAGGCGTGTATGAGTTCTCCTGGCTAGATCGCTTCCTCGACCTCGCGCACGCGAACGGTCTGCAGATCATCCTCTGCACGCCCACCGCCACGCCACCCGCCTGGCTCGGCACGCAGTATCCGGAAGTTTACGTCGAGCTCGCCGACGGCAGCCGCCGCCGCCACGGCGGACGACGCGACATGGACCTCGACAACGAGATCTACCGCCACTTCTGCGTGCAAATCACCACGCGCCTCGGCGAGCGCTACGGCAAGCACCCCGCCGTGATCGGCTGGCAGCTCGACAACGAGCTCTTCGGCGTCGAGGGCCCCGACCTCCCTCCCGGCTGCCACACCCGCGCGTCCACCTTTCGGTTCCGCCAATACCTCAAGCGCGTCCACGGCGACCTCGCCACGCTCAACGCCCGCTGGGGCACGCGCTGTTGGAGTCAGGAATACAGCGAGTGGGGCCAGATCGAGACCCCGCGCCATCCGCGCGCCACGCTCGGCCAGTGGCTCGACTACCTGCGCTGGTTCAACGAGAGCCTCGCGGGCTTTCTCCGCCTTCAGGCCGAGGCCCTGCGCCCCCTCATCGAGCCGCGCCAATTCATCACGCACAACTCCACCGCGATCTTCGATCGCGCCATCGACCACATCGCCCTCGGCGAAGCGATGGACGTGGTCGGCTGGGATGCCTACTTCGGCGCCGCCGGCAGTCCGCACCGCGAGTCCTTCACCGCGCTCGCCCACGATCTTTTCCGCTCCGCGAAACAGGCGCCCTTTCTCGTGCTCGAGACCGGCGCCATGCCGCCCCACACCGGCCGCGCGCCGGCCTTCTTCGCCGAGATGCGCGCCCACGGCGCCGAGATGGCGATCCTCTGGCACTGGCGCGGCCACCGCGCCGGCCCGGAGCGCCACCTTGAAACCGTCTGCGACCACGCCGGCCGCCCCTGGGAGGACCGCGTGGCGATCCTGCGCGCGCTGGCGAAGCGCCCTGAACTCAGCGCGCCGCTCCCCAAGACTTACCCGCGCCGCAAGGCCGCGATCTTCTTCTCCGCCGATTGCGTCGCGGATTTCCTCAGCCCCAATCCCTACGTCAAACGCCCGCGTCCCTTCGCCTACCTCCACACGCTCGTCGAGACCTACCACGCCTTCCGCCGCCTCGGCGTCGGCATGGATGTCGTGCGACCCGGCGACTCCCTCGCAGGCTACGACCTGGTGATCCTGCCCGCGGCGAAACTGCTCGCGCCGGCCGATGCCCGGGCGCTCACCGATTTCGTCGCTCGCGGCGGCACGCTCTTCGGCGTCGCCAAGCTGGCGCACGCCGACGCCTGGGGCACCTACCACGCCACTCCGGGCGAGCCGCTGGAGCAGCTGCTCGGACTCCGCGTGCGCCGTGATCTCGAGCTGCCGGAGGGCCAGCAACTGCGCACCGAGGACGGGCAGGTTTTCGCGAGCGAGGCCTACGGCGACCGCATCGAGGTGACGACTGCGCGCGTGCTCGCCACCTGCGAAGGCGCGCCCTGGGCCGGGCAGGCGGCCGCGACGGTTCACGCGTGCGGCGCGGGTCGTGCCTACTATTGCGCCGTGAGATCGCCGGGCCTGATCGCCCACCTCGCCCGCGAGGCGACGCGAGTCGCCGGCCTGCCGATCATCGAAGCTCCCTCAGCCGACGCCGTCGCGGTGCCCGACCTGGAAGGTCGCGGACACTGGATCTTCAACTACGGCGAGCAGGAGCTTGCGACACCGACCATGCGCGTCCCGGCGCACGATTTCAGCCTCTCGCGCTAGCCTCGGCGGGGTGCCGCCGATGCCACGCCCGTTTGAGCGACGGGGCTCCCGCCCCGTCGGATCGTGCTGGGAGCGCCGGGCTCCCGCCCGGCATGGACATGGGCGGGACGCCCATGCCACGCTCGATCCCATGGGCAAGATGCCCATGCCACGCCCGAAGCGGCTCCGCCGCTCCGCTACGATTGCGTGTTGGAGCGACGGGGCTCCCGCCCCGTCGGATCGTGCTGGGAGCGCCGGGCTCCCGCCCGGCAGGGACATGGGCGGGACGCCCATGCCACGTCCGACTCCATGGGCAAGATGCCCATGCCACGTCCGAAGCGGCTCCACCGCTCCGCTACGATTGTGTGTTGGAGCGACGGGGCTCCCGCCCCGTCGGATTGTGCCGGGAGCGCCGGGCGACATTTAGACGGAGCGGAGCTTA
>JAUVVA010000196.1 GCA_030604905.1 Verrucomicrobiota bacterium
CCAAGGCCCTGCGCAAGATGCGCCACCCGACGCGCCTGCGCCAGCTCACCGGCTTCTTCGACGCCGAGCAGCCCGACAACGCGCAAAACCTCATCAAGCAGGTCCAGGCCAACAAGCCCGTCTTCCCGAAGCTGTGAAGTGGCACGGGCGTCCCGCCCGTGTGGAGCGCAGGCGTCCCGCCTGCGCCACCTCGATCGCCTCCATGCCCACGCCCCGCCGTCGCCTCTCCGCCGCGCCCGGGGCGTTTTTCTTTGGCGCGCTCGCCGCGCTGATCCTCCTCGCCGGTTGCGCCACGCCCGGCCGCCGCGCGCCCCGCGCCGCCGCCGAGCCCACGCTTACCGCGCCCCGCCACGTCGAGATCGGCCGAATCCTTAGCTTCGATGCCGCCGACCGCACCGCGGTGATCGAGTTTGTCCCGCACTACCGGCCCAATCCCTTCCTCGCCGGCACGCCGCTGATCTCGCGCCGTCTCGATACGCTCGAGCCCACCGCGCGCCTCGTCGCCGCGCCCTACCAGAGCGGCCGCTTCTTCGGCGCCTACGTCGAGGACGGCAACCCCGGCCCCGACGACGAAGTCGTCATCGCCCCCGAGTAGTAGCCCGCAAGCTCAGCCGGATCATTCAGCCTAAATCCGGCAGAAGAAAGTAACCGCAGATCGCGCAGAGTGCGCAGATAAAGCGGATTCCGGAAGAACTAGGGTCCCGTCATCGAAGTCTCTTTAAGAATTAATTGGCCGCAAAGAGGCGCAGAAGTCGCAAACTCAATCCAAAGCTCCGGCAACTCTGCTTTTTTTTGCGCCTTTTGCGCCTTTTTGCGGCCATTCTCTGACCGCATATCTGCGTCCATCTGCGGCATCTGCGGTTTCCATCACGGATGGACACGGATAACCGAGATCTGCGCCGGGATCATTCGGTTGGACGGCGGAGCAGCGGGGCGAGGTGGCGAGCAGATTTCGGTGCGGACCGAGCGAGGGCGGCGCGAAGCGAAGATGGCGTAGACCGGAGCCGCAGGCGGAGGCTGAGCCCGCAGGGCGAACCATACCGGGTCGCGCGGCCAGAGAACGCTGCTGCCTCTGCCGCCGCCCTTATTGGCGACGGCCGAAAAACACGAAACGAGCACGAACCGCGCTCGGCAAATCGCGCCCCCCTACTCCGCCCTGCTCCCGCTGCGCCGTCGCGGATCAGCGCTCAAAACGGAAGGAGGCGGTCCCCACTTGGAAGGCCGCTCCGGAGCCGCCGCCCGCGCCGATCGCCGTGATCGGGCGCGAGGAGAAATGCGGCACCTGCGGCATCCCCGCGCTCGCCGGCGGCATCCAGGCGCGCAGCGCCTCGGTCGCGGCGTGCGCCTCCTCGAGCGTGGCGAACATCGCGGGCTCCTCGAGATCCAGGACCCACCGCGACACGGAGTCGGCGTTCATCGCGCCGGGGTTGAGACCAAGCGCGGCAAAGGTGAGATGGCGCGGCAGATTGGCGCCGCGCGCGGCGGGGCGGGTCGCTTCCGCGCCCAAGCCCGAGGCCGCGGCGTTGATGTTCGCCCCGTGGTCGGGAGTCTCGGCGTCGCTCGCGCTCACGGTGCTCACCGCGGGCAGGCTGAGACGCGCCACCACCAAGGCCACGCAGGCGGCCGCGGCTCCCGTGATGCCCCAGGTGGTCCAGCCCCAGCCATCACGAACGCTCGAAGGGTGGGCCATGCGGTCCTCCGCTTTGAGCAAGGCGCGCCGCAGGGCCTGCGAGGAGGGCGCGTGGGACGCGTTGCGGGCAAACAAGGCCGAGCAGGCACTCTGCATCGCCTCGTAGTCGCGCAGGATCTTGCGACGAGAGGGATCCGACTCCAGGGCCGCCTCGAGCTCCTCGGCCTCGGCGGGCGAGAGGCGGTGATCGAGATGGAGGTTGAGGAGTTCTTTGAAACGGGCGTCTTTCATCACTGATCGTCTCCTCCGATGATTTCGCGCAGACTGTCGCGGGCGCGGGCGATACGGCTCTTCACCGTGCCGACCGAGATGCCGAGGATTTGGGAAATCTCCTCGTAAGAGAGGTTTTTAACGTTGCGCAAGATCAAGATCTCCCGGTGGCGGGTGCTGAGCTTTTCCATTCCGACCGCGATGCGATCCACCAGTTCCTGGGTGGATGTTTCCTCGTCGGGCTTCACGGCCTCGCCGGCGAAGACCTCGGAGAGCGGCGTGTCGTTGTCCTCCCCGACCGGCTGATCGAAGGAGACCGTCCGGTCGCGCTTGCGGCGCCACCAATACCAGTAGCGGTTGCGCGCGAGATTGGTCGCGATCTGGTAGAGCCAGGTCGAAAAAGCCGAGTCGCCGCGGAAATTCGCCAAGCCTCGGTGCGCCCGGATGAACGCGTCCTGCGTCACCTCCTCGGCGTCCTGCGGGTTCCGCAGCAGCTGATGCACCATCGCGTAAATCCGGTCCCAGTGACGGGTGACCATTTCATCGAACGCGCTGGCATCTCCATTGCGGAAGCGATCAACCAACAGACGATCGAGGGCGACTTCTTGGGCTTTGGCGGACATGGTTTCCTCGGCCATCCGACGCGACTCCTTGGCAAAAGTTCCCTGCGTGGATCCACTTGGCTTCTCCTTCTCCGCCGGGCTGCGCGAAGCTCCCGACCGCGAGTCTTCGGACTTCGCGGGGACCGAGATCGGGATGGACCCGCGGATGTTGGCGGAGGCTCGCATGCGATACCCCCAAAAGCACTCCGCAACTCCCTCCTGTCAACCGGATGTAGGCAAGGGTTCCCACGCAGCGGCAAATAATACGCCAAAACCAGCCTGCCCACTACTCAGCACCTTGACGCCGAGCGCTTTGTCAAAGTCCTAAATCCGCGGCCCGGCTTCCCCGGGAAGCGCCATCGGGCCGCCGCCTCCCGGCCCTTTCCCCGCCGTTTAGGCCTTGGGCAGGGTTAGAAGCTGCGCCTAAGGCTCCTCGGGCGCACTGGGCTCCGGCTCGACGGGAAACCACCGCGCGAGGAGCATCAAGGCCTGCGGGTGCCCCGGCGAACGACGCAGCACCTCCTGCAAGAGCAAGCGGGCCACCGGGGCGCGCCCCGCCTCGTGCGCCGAGGTGGCGAGGGCGACCACGACGCGCAAGCGCTGCGGATCGCTGCTCAGGTAGACCCGGGTGGCGCCTTGGATGGCGGCGATGTCGTCGCCGTCCACGCGCAGCTTAAGTTCCCGGCGCGCCAGCGCCTCCTCCTCGGCCCGCGCCCAAGTGGGCCGCGCCTGGCGCAACTCACGGAAAAGCGCGATGCCGGCGGCGCTTCCGCCCTCTCCGACCACCCGGTCAAGCTCCGCCCAAAAAGCCGGCGCGCTCGCAAACACCTCGCGCGGAGCCGTGACCGGACGGGCCGCCTCGGCCGCCGCCCGACGCTCGGCGATCTCCGCGTCGAGCGCCCGACGCGTCTCGGCGAGGTAACGGTTTCCCGGATAAACGCCCTCGGCGAAGATCACGATCTGCCGGGCCGTCTCGGGGCGTCCGGCGCGCCGCAGCACCTCCACGCTCTGCCGGTAGGCCTGCATCGGCAACTGCCGGCCACGCACATAATCCGTAAGCGTCGACTGCGCGCCATCCGCCGGGTCGGCCGCGGCGGCCACGAGGTGATGCAGGAGGTCGAGCATCTGCGCGCGCCCGCCGCCGTCGGCCGGGAAGGCGCGCCGCATGTCGGAGATCTGACGCATCGCCTCGGCCCAGCGCCGCTCCGCGATCAAGACCTGGAGGCGGGCCGCCTCCAGACGCACGTCCCGGACGCCGCGCTCGCGCGCCGCCGTGATCAACAGGTCCAGCTCGGCCCCGCGGCCGATCTCCGCCAAGGGCTCCGCGGCCAGCGAGTAGTTCGCCTCCGTGCCGCCGAAACGGAAGATATAGTCGTCGAGCAGGGCTCTTCCCCGCGCCTCGTTGCCCGCGAGGAAATACTGCACGATCGCGAGAACCTGCGAACGCGGGTCCGTGCGGTCCAGGGCCCGCAGACGCTCAAGCACGGCCGACATGTCGTCGGTCCGTCCCGCCTCGCGGTAGGCGCGCGCGAGCAGACGCAGCACGACGGGACGATCCCCCGCCCGCGCCCGCCAGTCTTCGCCGAAGCGCACGGCCTCGTCGGCGCGACCGGCCAGCAAAATCGCCGAGAGCCTCATCTCGGAAAGCGCCATCTCCGGCAACTCGTCCGCGTGTGTGTCGAGTTCGGCCAAAGCGTCGTCGGCCCGCTGCTCGGCGAGCAGGGCGCGCACGCGTTGCTCGATCAGCCAGCGGCGGTCCGCCACCGCGTGCCTCGCCGGATCATGAAGCGCGAGAGCCCGCTCGGTGATGACGAGCACCATCTCGTGATCTTCGCCCGCGGCCGCGACCTCGATCGCCGCCTGGAGGTAGGTGCGCCCCGGCCAGCCCTGGTCGAGCCCCTGAAGCAAGGTCTCCTGCGCCCGCTCGCGGACGCGGTAGGCGAGAAAGAGCTGGGCCAACCTGAGTCGCGCCGTGAGATCGCGCGGATACCGGTCGAGGCCGACCCGCAGGTTCATCAGCGCCCGGTTCCACTGCTGCGCCTGAAGCTCCGCCATGCCCGCCGCGATCATCGCCCGCCCCTGCATCTCGCGCACTTCGCGCCGCTTGTTCTCGCTGAACGGATAAAGCAGCACGTCCGAATAGCGCACGTAGTTGAAGGGCCTGCGCTCCTGCTTCCACCAGAAGTAGGCCGCGCCGCCAAAGTAGGCGGCCAGGGCCGCCACGAAGCCCCAGCAGAGCGCCCCCCGCAGACTCACCGCGAGACCACGCCCGCGGGCGCCTTTCCGCTGATAAATCCCCACGAGGCCCAGAAACCAGGAACCGGGCGTCACGCGCGCGCCGGCCCACTGGAACTTGATACGGGTGATGCCAAACATGGGATCGAGGGCGATAAAAGCACCTCAGCCCGCCGCGGCAACCGCGGCGGGAGCCGGAGCGGCGGCGGACGCGGCCACGCGGCTCTTCGCGCCGCGCACGGACTCGGCGATGTTTTCCGGGTGCGACTCGGGCTCGCCCTTCACCTGGTTGAAGCGCATCGAGACGGTCTTCGACACGCCGCGCTCCTCCATCGTCACGCCGTAGATCGAGTGCGCGGCCGCGACCGTGCGCTTGTTGTGCGTGATGATGATGAACTGCGACTCGTGGACGAATTTTTTGAGGAGGTCGGTGAAGCGGCCGATGTTCGACTCGTCGAGCGGGGCGTCGAGCTCGTCGAGCAAGCAGAAGGGCGACGGCTTCACCATGTAGAGCGCGAAGAGCAGGGCCACGGCGGTGAGGGTCTTCTGTCCGCCGGAGAGAAGCGTGATCGACTTGAGCTTCGTGCCCGGGGGCTGGGCGGTGATCTCGATGCCGCTCTCCAGCACGTCGTCTGTGACGATGAGCTCGAGGTTGGCCACGCCGCCGCCGAAGAGGGTCTGGAAGGTGTAGATGAAGTTCTTTTTGATCTGCTCGAAGGTGATCTGGAACTGCTCCATCGAGGTGCGGTTGATGTCGTCGA
>JAUVVA010000039.1 GCA_030604905.1 Verrucomicrobiota bacterium
GACGGGGCAGCCGTAGGGGCCGCGCACGCCGTTGGTGCCGAAGTAGTGGCGCTTCATGTGGAGGGGGGAGAGGAGGCCGGGCTCAGGCGAAGAACTCGCGGGTGGCGGCGATCTTGGCGCGGACGGCGCCGCCGAGGAGGAGCTCGCGGCTGCGGGGGATGGCCTCGGCGGGGCTCGCCGCGCGGCCGCAGATCCAGAGGGCGACGGAGGCGTTGAGCGCGATGGTGTCGGCGAGGCCGGCGGGGCCGCGGCCGGCGAGGAGGGCGTCGACGAGGGCGAGGTTTTGCGCGAGGTCGCCGCCGGCCAGCTCGGCGAAATCGGCGCGGCGGAGGCCGAGGTCCTCGGGGCGCCACACCGTATCCAGATCCGGGAGACGGCCGAAGCCGCGCACGCGGGTGTCGGTCGCGCTGGTGAGCTCGTCGACGCCGCGGGCGGAGTCGATGCGGCCGTGGGCGGCGAGGCCGGCGGAGGCGCCGAGGCGCGAGAGCGTGTCGGCGAGGCGCGGGGCCCACTCCTCGGCGAAGACGCCGAGCAGCACGTGGGCGGGGCGGCCGGGGTTGATGAGGGGGCCGAGGACGTTGAAGACCGAGCGGCGGCCCTCGGCGGCGAGCAGCTTGCGGGCGGGGGCGATGTGCTTGAAGGCGGGGTGGAAGGCGGGGGCGAAGTAGAAGACGTAGCCGAGCTCGCGGAGGGCGGCGCGGAGTTTCTCGGGCGGGGCGTCGAGCCGGAAGCCGAGGCCGGCGAGGAGGTCGGCGCTGCCGCACTTGGAGGTGATGCCGCGGTTGCCGTGTTTCATCACCGGCACGCCGGCGCAGGCGAGGGTGAGGACGACGAGGCTGGAGATGTTGAAGGCGCCGGTGTGGTCGCCGCCGGTGCCGACGATGTCGATGGCTTGGGGGGCGATGTCGGCGACGCCGGGGTCGAGGGCGCGGGCGCGGAAGGCCTCGGCGAAGGCGGCGATCTCGGCGGGGGTCTCGCCCTTTTCGGCGAGGGCGCGGAGGAAGTCGGCCTTGGCGGCGTCGCCCGCGGGGTCGGAGGCTTCGGCCAGCGCGGCGGCGGCGGCGGCGATGTCGGCGGCGGCAAGTTCCTGGCCTTGGCGGAGACGCGGGGTGAGTTCGAGGAGCGCGACCATAAAGGGGTGGGAGAATTGCCCCAGCGCGCCCTCGGAGGGAAAGCATATTCTGGACAAGCGGGCGGGCGGTTGAAGGCATGGGCGCATGTCCCTGTCGTTTATCCGCCTCCTGCCCGCGCTCTTCGCATTGCTCCTTTCTGCCGTCGCTTCGGCGCAGATTATCGAGCGCGAAGTGCCGATCGCGGTGCCGGAGGAGGCGCCGGTGGCGCCGGACGGGCCGACCCTGATCGACGCCATCGTGCTCGGCGTGGTCGAGGGCGTGACCGAGTTTCTTCCGGTCTCGTCCACCGGGCATCTGGTCATCGCAAACCACCTCTTGCGGCTGGACTCGGATATGCCGGTGCACACCGACCGGCATGGGCGGATCACGACCTTGAAGGAGGCGGCCGACACCTACGCGATCGTGATCCAGGCGGGCGCGATCGCCGCGGTGGCCTTTCTCTACTGGCAACAGATCCTGCGCATCTTCGCCGGCATGGCCGGGCGCGATCCCGCCGGTCTGCGACTCCTGCGCAATCTGGTTATCGCCTGCATCCCGCCCGTGGTCGTGGCCCTTACTTTCAAGGGCTTCATCAAGGCGGAGCTCTTCTCGGTCCGAACGGTGGCCTACGCGCTGCTTTTTGGCGCGGTGCTGATGTGGACGGCGGAGCGGTGGCGCAAGAAGCGCGACGCCGCGATGGCGCCCGACGATCCGGCGCGGGAGTTGAGCGCCTCGGACCTTTCGCCGCTGCGCGCGCTGTTCATCGGGGTGGTCCAGTGTCTCGCGCTTTGGCCGGGCATGAGCCGCTCGATGACCGCGATGGTGGGTGGCTACTTCATGGGCCTGCGCCCGGTGAAGGCGGCCGAGTTTAGCTTCCTGATCGGGCTGCCCCTCCTGAGCGCGGCCGCGGCCAAGGATGCGCTCGATGGCGGCCCTGCTGTCGTGGCGGCTTTTGGTTGGACCAACCTCATCGTCGGCATGGTGGTGGCGTTTGTGGCGGCGGCCTTGGCGGTGCGCTTCTTCATCGGCTTCCTGACCCGCTTTGGCCTCGCGCCCTTCGCGATCTACCGGATCATCCTCGGGGTCACGCTGCTGGTTTTCTTCGTGAACTGATCGGCTCGGGGCCGTGACGCCGCCATGACGGGCAAAGCGTGTTCGGGCCGGCGGACGAGCCGGCGGCCTGAAGCCGCCGGACATCGCGCTTGACCGCGCCGCGCCGGGCGCTCATTTCAATCAACTTTTTCCACTCAAAACCCGCCGCGCCCATCGCGCAGCCACACCCTCAAACCGTCCTCACCATGGCCAATCCGAAACGCAAGCAGTCCAAACGCCGCAGCGCCAACCGTCGCGCTGCCAACGCCTTCCAGGCGCCCGAGTTCGCCAAGGATCCGGTCGATGGCAGCACCTTCCGCCCCCACCGCGTGAACCCGAAGAACGGCATGTATCGCGGTCGCCAGGTGCTCGACGTCTCCGTCTGAGCCCTCGCTTCCTCCCGGAAACGCCTCTGTCTTCGCTCCCGATGGGCACGCCCACCGGCTCCGCGGGCCGCGTCGCCATTGACGCGATGGGCGGCGATCTCGGCCCGGCCGAGGTGGTGGCCGCCGCGCAGCTCGCGCTCGCCGACTCCCGCCTGGCCAACGACCTCACGCTCGTCGGCCAGCCCTCGCTCCTCGAGCCCCTGCTGGCCCAGCACGGGCTCGCTTCGCATCCGCGCCTGCGCCTGCACGCCGCCTCCGAGGTGATCACCATGGAGGACAAGCCCCTCAAGGCTTGGCGCAGCAAGCGCGACGCCTCGATGGTGCGCGCCATCGAGCTGGTGAAGACCGGCGAGGCCGGCGCCGTGGTGAGCTGCGGCAACACCGGCGCGCTCATGGCCGGCGGCACGCTCCGCCTGCGCACGCTCGAGGGCATCGAGCGGCCCGCGCTCGCGGCCGTCATCCCCCGCGCCAACGGCTACTTCATCCTCATCGACGCCGGGGCCAATCCCGAGGCCGAGCCCCGCCACCTCGTGCACAACGCCCTCACCGGCAGCCACTACGCCCGCGTGATGTTTGGCGTGGAGCGCCCCCGCGTGGGCCTGCTCACCATCGGCACCGAGGAGGGCAAGGGCAACGCGCTCTCCACCGCGACCCACGAGATCCTGAAGCGCTGCGGCGCCGCCGGCCTGCTCAACTACGCCGGCCCCACCGAGGGTTTCCAAGTCTTCACCGACCACTGCGACGTCGCGGTCTGCGACGGCTTTGTCGGCAACCTCCTGCTCAAGAGCTGGGAGTCCTTGGCGAAGTTTTTCAGCAACACCCTCAAGACCGAGCTCAAGGCCAACCCGCTCCGCGCCGCCGGCGCCGTCCTCTCCACCGGCGCCTTCAAGGCCCTCAAAGCGCGCATGAACCCCGACCGCTACGGCGGCGCGCCCCTCCTCGGCCTCCGGGGCAACGTGCTCAAGGCCCACGGCTCGAGCAACCGCCACGCCCTCCACGCCGCCATCCTCGCCGCCGACAAGGTCCTTCGCGCCGACTTCCTCAACCACGTCGCGCAAGACACCGCCGCGATCAACGCCGTGATCGACGCGCCGGCACCGTCCCCCGCGCCCGCCTCCGCTCCCGAGGCCCCGTCCTCCGGCCCGGCGCCCGCTTCCGTCGCCCCCGCGCCCGCTCCGGCCTCCGCCCCGGCCGCCTCCTCCTGAGGCTCGGCCCAAGCTCGTCCCCGCTTCCGCCGGCTTCCACTCAACGCTTCCGTCTTCATCGCGCCGCCGTGTCCACGCCGACTTCCCCCGCCATCGCCATCCTCGGCACCGGCTCAAACGCCCCCGCGCGCGTCCTCACCAACGACGAACTCTCCCGGCAGGTCGACACCTCCGACGAGTGGATTTTCACCCGCACCGGCATCCGTGAGCGCCGCATCGCCGGCCCGGACGAGAGCGTGGCCGCCCTCGCCGCCGCCGCCGGTCGCTTCGCCCTGGCCGACGCCGGCCTCGAGCCCGGGCAGATCGACCTGCTGATCGTCGCCACCTGCACGCCCGATCTGCCCATGCCCTCCACGGCCTGCCTCGTGCAGACCGAGCTCGGCCTGCGCGAACGCGCCGCCTGCGTCGACCTCAACGCCGCCTGCACCGGCTTCGTCTACGCCCTCGACCACGCCTGGGCCCTGCTCGCCTCCGGCCGCTACCGCCACGCCCTCGTCATCGGCGCGGAAAAAAACTCCACGCTCATCGACTGGGCCGACCGCGGCACCTGCGTGCTCTTCGGCGACGGCGCCGGGGCCGTCGTGCTCGGCCCGGCCCGCCCCGGCACGACCTCGGGCATCCTCGACGCCCAGCTCGGGGCCATCCCCGGCACGGCCGAGCTGCTCCTCGTGCCCGGCGGCGGCTCCTCGCCCCTTGCTCCGGAATCTCGACGGCATATCGCCATGAAGGGCAAGGAGGTCTTCAAGTTCGCCGTCCGCGGCATGGAGGAGGTGACCCGCGACCTCCTCGCCCGCAACGGCCTCTCCGGCGCCGATCTCTCCCTCGTGGTCCCCCACCAGGCCAATCTGCGCATCATCCACGCCCTCGCGCAGTATCTCGAGCTCCCTTACGAACGCATTTTCGTCAACGTCGACCGCTACGGCAACACCTCCGCCGCCTCCATCCCCCTCGCGCTCGACGAGGCCCGGCGTGCCGGCCGCCTGAAAACCGGGGACCTTATGCTCCTGGTGGCGTTCGGGGCGGGCTTGACCTACGGGGGGGCGCTGGTTCGCTGGTGATCAACACCATGCCCGTTCCCGCCCGCCGTATCGGTTTCCTCACTACGTTGGTTGTCCTTTGGGCGCTAGCCGCCGGCGCCTGGGTCCGGGCCGATCTCGTCTGGGAGCCCGCCACCGGCTGGCGCGTCGAGGGAGGGGCCCTCGCCGCCTTCAACGCCTCCGCCGACGGCCAGAACGCCAAGGCCCTGATGGACGAGGCCCGTCGCGCCGAGGACGCCGGCGAAGTCCGCCAGGCCCTGCGCCTCTACAACCGCGTCATCAAGAAATACGGCAGCTCCGTCTTCGCCCCCGAGGCGCTCTACCGCAGCGCCCACCTTTACGAGGGCCGCAGCCAGTTCAACCGCGCCTTCCGCAACCTCCAGCGCATCGTCACCGAGCATCCCGCCTATCCGCGCTTCACCGAGGTCCTCGGCGCGCAGTATCGCATCGCCACCCGCCTGGTCCAGGGCGAGCGTCCCCGCTACTGGGGCGTCGTCCCCGGCTTCCGCCAGCGCGAGAAGGGCATCGAGGGCTTGGAGACCGTGGTCGGCAACGCCCCCTTCAGCGAATACGCCCCCATCGCGCTGATGAACGCCGCCGCCGCCTACAAGCGCGTCCGCGATCGCGACGCCGCCATCGATGCGCTCGACCGGATGATCAACAACTATCCGGAGAGCTTCCTCACCCCCGACGCCTACCTGAAGCTCGCGCTCACCCAAGCTTCCATCACCCAAGGTCCGCCCTACGACCAAGCCTCGACCCAGCTCGCGCTCACCTACTTCCAGGACTTTCTCATTCTGTTCCCCGGCGAAGCCGATGTCCCCGTGGCGGTCCAGGGCGTGGATGACGCGCGGACCATGCTCTCCGAGAGCCGGATGGTGATGGGCGACTTCTACTTCCGCCACCGCTCCAACTACACCGCGGCCCGCGTCTTCTACAACGAGGCCATCACCATCTTCCCCGAGTCGCCCGTGGCCGACCGTGCCCGGCAGTTGCTCGCCACCATCGACCGCATCGAGGCCGGCGAGGCCGAGGGCCGAGGCGTTCGCGGCGGCCCGCGCGGCAAGCGCTTCTGGGTGTTCTGAGCGGCCGCCCTTCGCCACTCTCGCCCCGTTCCCGCTCCCTTTCTCCGATGCTTCTTCGTCGCTTCGCCGCCCTCGGGCTTGTCGCTTTCGCCTTTTTCGCCGTCGCCTGCTCGCACTATCGCCTCGGCACGGGCGTCACGCGCGACTTCGACTCGGTCTTTATCGCGCCGGTGCAATCCGACGCCGTGCTGCCCCAGTCCTCGGCCCTCCTCGCCACGCAGATCCGCGAGGCCTTCATCCGTGACGGTCGCGTGCGCGTGGTCAACACGCCCGACGAAGCCGACGCCGTGCTCACCGTCCAGCTCGCGTCGTTGCGCCGCGACGCCCTCACCCGCCTGCCGACCGACACCGGCCTCTCGCGGAAGTTTGGCCTCGTGCTCGATGCCAAGGCCACGCTCAGCGACCCGCGCAGCGAGCGCACCTGGTTCGCCGACCGCGTGATCCGCGTGGAGCGTCAGATCTTCACCGACGATGGCGGCCCGGCCCTCCAGCCCGTGCAGCAGACCCAGGCCGAATACGCCATCGTGCCCACGCTCGGCGAGGCGCTGGCCGCGCAGCTGAAGTCCGCTGTGCTCGACACCTGGTAGGCGGCACCGAGGGCTGATCACGGCGGCGGGCACCGGGCGGCGGGAACCGATCAGTGATCGGTTCCACACGCGATTCCCACGGCTCGCCCGCTTCGCCTAGGGGCCGGCCGGACGAGGCTTCGCGGCCAGACCGGGCAGCATCGGCAGCAGCGAGCCGCTCACGATCAGCAGGCCGCCGAGGATTTCCGCGGGCCCGAAGAGCTCGCCGAAAAACACGAAACCGCCGGCCGCGATGCCCAGCGGCACGAGCGTCTGGATGAGCGCGCCCTCGGCGACGGGCAGGTCGCGGTAGGCGTGCGTCATGAGCAGCTGGCCGGCCCCGGCGAAGATGCCGGCGAGCAACAAGCCGCCCGCCAGCGCCGCGTCGGGCCACTGCGCGCGCAGCAGCACGAAAGGCGCGGCGACGAGCAGGCCGTAGACGCACTGCGAGGCGAAGATCGTCGTGGTCGAGATGCCTTCGCGGTGGAGCTGCCGGATCATCACCACCACCCAGGCGCCGGCCAGGGCGACCACCAGCGCGACCGCGTCGTAGAAGCCGACCTGCGTGAGTCCAAAAACAGCCCCGGTGAGCAGGCCGAGGCCGCCCAGCGCGGCCGCGGCGCCGAGGGCGAGCGCGCGCCCGAAGGGCTCGGCCAGCACCCAGACCGCCAGCAGGGCGGAGAACACGACGTAGGTGTTGTTCAAGAAGGTCGCGCGGCCCGCGCCCAGCTCGACCACCGTGAGGTAGAAGCCGTAGGTCGATACGCCGCCCACGATGCCGCGCAGGATGAGCCTCGGGCGCAGGAAAAGCGCCTCCACGTCGAGATCGCTCCGGCGCGCGCCCACGCAGAGCGCGAGCCCGGCGGCGAAGCGCAGCGCGGCGATCATCCACACGTCGACCCCGGCCTGGCCGAGCGCGCGGATGAGGAGCACGTTGGCCACGAAAAAGCCGGCCGCGAGGAGCATGAGCCGGCGGCCGCGGTGGACGGAGGAGGCGGAGGAGGGCATGGCGTGGGCGAGGGCGCCCGGAGCGATGCGGAGACGAAAAAACCGCACCGGATACGGGTGCGGTTGGGTCGAGGGTCGGATCTTGGTTTGCTTGCAGGATCAGGACGCCGTGTCGGCCAACGCACACCGGGGCTCGCGCCAGAGGGCGCGGGCGAGGCGGGCTACGATGGCTTTGACGAGGAGCGTCATGATTCGAGAGGGCGAGGCTGCGCGCGGAAGCGGCGCCGGAGCAAGAACCGAATCGTGGTCCAGGAGGCATGGGGCTCCCGCCCCATGCGTTTCGGACAAGCCGGCGGGACCCGGGCCGGGACGGGGCGGGAGCGCCCTCGCTTCCGGTCGCCCGCCTCGCTACATCGCCGGATCGAGCACGACCTTGATGCAGCCGTCCTTCTTGTCGCAAAACATCGCGTAGGCCTGCGGCGCGTGGCCGAGCGGCACGCGGTGCGTGATCACGAAGGAGGGGTCGATCTTGCCGTCCTCGACCAGCTTGAGCAGCGGGCGCAGGTAGCGGTGCATGTGGGTCTGGCCCTGCTTGATCGTCACGGCCTTGGCGAAGACCGCGCCCATCGGCACCTTGTCCACAAAACCTGAATACACGCCGGGGATGGAGAGCACGCCGCCCTTGCGCACGGCGCGCATGGCCTGGCGGAGCGCGTAGGCGCGGTCGTTCTCGAGCTTGAGGGTCTGCTTCACCTGGTCGTAGACGCTGCCGTGCGCCTCCATGCCGACCGCGTCGATGGCGGCGTCGGGCCCGCGGCCGCCGGTGTGGGCGCGCAGTTCGTCCTGCACGTCGTCGACCTCGTCGTGGTTGATCGCCACCGCGCCGCCGGCCTCGGCCATGCGCAGGCGCTCGGGCACGTTGTCGATGGCGATCACCTTGGCCGCGCCGAGCAGCAGCGCGCTGCGGATGGCGAACTGGCCGACGGGGCCGCAGCCCCAGACCGCGACGACGCTGCGGCCGGGCACGATGTCGCAGTTTTCCGCGGCCATGTAGCCGGTGGGGAAGATGTCGGAGAGGAAGAGCAGCTTGTCGTCGGGCAGGTCGCTCTCGATCTTGATCGGGCCGGTGTCGGCGAAGGGCACGCGCACATACTCGGCCTGGCCGCCGGCGTAGCCGCCGTAGAGCGCGGAGTAGCCGTAGATGGCGGCGCCGCTCTGGCCGGCGAGCGCCTCGAGCAGGGCGGCGTTGGGGTTGGTGTTGTCGCAGCAGGACCACAACGTCCTGGAGCAGTGGATACAGCCGCCGCAGGAGATCGTGAAGGGCACGACCACGCGGTCGCCGACCTTGAGCTTCTTCACCTCCGGGCCCACCTCCACGACCTCGCCCATGAATTCGTGGCCGAGGATGTCGCCCTTCTCGAGGGTGGGGATGTAGCCGTTGTAGAGGTGGAGATCGGAGCCGCAGATCGCGGTGGCCGTGACGCGCAGCACGCAGTCGCGCGGGTTGAGGATGCGCGGGTCGGGCACGCGCTGCACCTCCATCTTCTTTTTTCCCATCCAGCAGACGGCTTTCATGAGCGTTTGGCTTTGGTGTTTTGGGGGCGGCCGGAAGGCTGTCCCTCGGTGGTGGGGATCTCGCCGGCCTCCATCAGCGCCTTGAAGCGGCGGAGCGCCTCGGTGACCTGCTGGGCGGGTTCCTGGCCGGAGAGCTTGGCGAACCAGGCGCCGAGTTTGCCGGCCGGCGGGTTGTATTCGAGCGTGACGGTGACCTCGGTGCCCTCGTCGCCGGGGGCGGGGGCGAAGCGCACGGTGCCGGCGTTGGGGATCTCGGCGCCCTCGCGCGAGCGCCAGGCGATGAGTTTGCCCGGCTCGTCGTTGATGATGACCGCATCCCACTCGACCCGGCGGTCGCCCACCGGGGCGCTGGCCGCCCAATGCGAGGCGATGTCGGAGACGCGCTCGATCGTGAGCGGGTGTTTCACGATCCGGGGAAGGTTCTCGATCTGACGCCAGAACGCGTAGAGCTCGTCGGCGGATCGGCGGATGGTGACTGCGCGGGTGACTTTCACGCCCCGGTCGCCGCGCACGACTTGGCGCGAGGGGGCGACGCGTTTGCGGGCCGACACGGGGGTGACGATCGGGGTCTCGGAGCCTTTTTTCCCGCGCTTGGGACGGATGGCGGAGGAGGGGGAGGGCATGGTGCGGCCAGTGTAGTCCCGACCTCGCCCGCGCCCCATCGGGCGGGGGGCGGAGCGCCGCTTGGGATTAACAGCTTTGTTCGCGCCGACGTCGGAAAATGCCACCGTGCGCCCAAAAACACCGGGCCGGCCCGGGCGGGGGCCGGAGTCGCTGGCACGGCCTAGGCTAGGGGTGGGAGTGGTTTCCCGTCCCCTCCGTCCGTTTCCACTCGCATGATCACCGCCAACGAAGCCGCGCCCCGCCTCGCGGGCGCCCCCGGGGCTCGCGCGTCGCTCGCGCCCGCCCGCCCGATCCCGCCCCGCGCCCCCTCGCCCGCGCCCGTGGCCAACTACGTTTTCGACGACTACGGTGCGAAGACCCGGCACTTCCACGTCTACCCCTACGACAAATCGGTCGATCCGCGAAACCTGCGCCACGTGCCGCACCGGCACGATTTTTATCAGATCATCTGGCTGCGCACCGGTGCCGGCGAGCTGGAGTGCGACCTGCGGCGCACGCGCTTCCGCGGGGACAGCCTGTTTTTCTTCGCGCCGGGGCGCATGCACTCCTGGCGGCACGAGGAGGCGACGCGCGGGGTCATGGTCGGCATCACTCCGGAGTTTTTCAACGCCGACGGGTCGGCCGCCGGGCTGCTCGGGCGCCTGCCCTTCCTGCACGACATGCCCATGCCGATGGTGCCGCTCGAGGGGGCGGAGGCGCGCGAGATGGACGAGTTGTTTCAACGTCTGCTCGACGAGGCCGCGCAGCCCGATCTGGGGCTGGAGGACATCGTGCGCGGCTGGATGACGGTCATCCTCGCCAAGGCTCGCCAGCAGGTGCGCCGCCTGGAGGAGGCCGAGGCGGCGGCCGGCGCGGCGGCGCGGGCCGAGACCGTGTATCCGCTGGCGCAGCGCTTTCGCGTGGCGCTCGAGCAAAACTTCCCGCGTCTGCTCAAGGTCTCGGACTACGCCGCCCTGCTCCAGGTCTCGCGCTCGCACCTCAACGAGGACCTGCGTCTGCACACGGGGCGCACCGCGAGCGACCACATCCACGACCGGCTGCTGCTCGAGGCGAAGCGGCTCCTCGTCTACTCGTCCTTCACCGTGGCCGAGATCGCCTACCAGCTCCGCTTCCAGGATCCGTCCTACTTTGGCCGCTTTTTCCGCCAACGCACGGCGGAGTCGCCCGGCGCCTTCCGCGCGCGCGAGCAGGCGCTCTTGCTCAACGGCTGAGCGGGCGTAGCGCCAGGGCCGCGCGCGGCGGGAGCGGGGCGGGGTGGGGCGAAGGGAGCGCTCGGATCAAGGCGGGCGAGGGGTGGGACGAGGCCGCCCTTGCGGGCGCGGCTTCATGCCGTAGGCCGGGGGGCGCTTAGGAGCCTCGCCCGATGATTGGCGGGCCCGGCCGCCTGTAGATTGGACGACGCTCCTCGCGCTCGTTCCGATGCACGCCTCCGCCTCCTCGTCCGTCTCGGCCTCGTCCTTTGCTTCCGATTGCTCCCGGCACGCGGGGCCGTCCCCGGGCGCGATCTTCGCGCGCGGCGCCGTCTGCTATCGCGTCTGGGCGCCCGATCACCGGCGCGTGCGGGTGCGGGTGGAGGAGAGCAACGCCGGTCCGCGCGAGCTCGAGCTGGAGCGCGAGGAGGACGGCCATTTCTCCGGCGAGGATCCGCGCGGGCGGCCGGGCGATCTCTACCGTTACGTCCTTGGCGGCGGGGACGAGGGCGGGGGCGCGGAGCTGGTCTTGCCCGATCCTGCCTCGCGCTTCCAACCGCACGGCGTCGAGGGGCCATCCCAGGTCGTGGACCCCGCCGCCTACGCCTGGCGCGCCGCGAGCTGGCGGCGCCCGCCGATGCGCGGCCGCGTGATCTACGAGCTGCACGTGGGCACCTTTACCCGCGAGGGCACCTACGCGGCCGCGGCGCGGCGGCTCGACGCGCTGGTCGAGCTCGGGGTCAACACGATCGAGCTCATGCCGCTGGCGGACTTCGCCGGCGAGCGCAACTGGGGCTACGACGGCGTCATGCCCTTCGCGCCCGCGCGGTGCTACGGCGCGCCGGACGATTTGCGCGCGCTCGTCGACGCCGCCCACGCCCGCGGCCTCGCCGTCCTGCTGGACGTGGTCTACAACCACCTCGGCCCCTGCGGCGCGGTGCTCGGCCGCTACGCCGCCGCCTACTTCCACGAGTCGCGCCACACCGTGTGGGGCGGCGCCTTCGACTACTCGCGCGCGCCGGTGCGGGCCTTTTTCCTGGAGAACGTCCGCATGTGGCTCGACGAGTATCGCGTCGACGGGCTGCGGCTCGACGCCACGCACGCCATCGAGGACGACTCGCCGCGGCACCTCGTGGCGGAGATCGCCGAGCTCGCGCGGTCCCGCGGGGCGCTCGTGAACGCCGAGGATGATCGCAACGAGGCCCGCGTAATCTCGCCCGAGGCCGAGGGCGGCTGGGGCCTCGACGCGGTGTGGGCGGATGATTTTCACCACACCGTGCGCGTGGCGCTCACGCGGCAGCAGGAGGCCCATTTCGCGAGCTTCACCGGCGAGCTCGCCGAGTGCGTGCGCACCCTGCGCGAGGGTTGGCTCTACGAGGGGCAGGTCGCGCCCCACCGTGGCGCGTCGCGCGGCACGCCGGCCGGCGGCCGCCCGCCCGAACGCTTCGTGCACTGCATCTCCAACCACGACCAGGTGGGCAACCGGCCCCTCGGTGAGCGCCTGCACGACTCCGTGTCGCCCGAGGCCTACCGCGCGCTTTCCATGCTGCTCTGCCTCACGCCCTACACGCCGCTGCTCTTCATGGGGCAGGAGTGGGCCGCGGGCGCGCCGTTTCTGTTTTTCACCGATCATCCGCCCGAGGTCGGCGCCGGCATCGCCGAGGGCCGGCGGCGCGAGTTTGCCCACTACGGGGCGCGTTACGACGCACGCACGCTCGCGCGCATGCCCGACCCGCAGGACGAGGCGACCTTCCTCGCCTCCCGGCTCGACTGGGAGGAGCGGGGCCTCGCGCACCACGCCGAGGTGCTCGCGCTTTACCAGGCCTGCCTCGGCCACCGCGCACGTCACCACGTGTTCCAGAATCCGCCCCGCGAGCGCTGGCAGGTGGAGCAGGTGTCGGACAACGTGCTCGGGCTGCGCTGGCGCGAGGCGGAGGGCGACTGGCTGCTGCTGGTCGGGCTGGCCCCGGGGCGCAGCGCGGTGCCGATGCAGGGTCTGGCGGAGCGCGCCCGCGGTCGCTCCTGGCGCGTCGCGCTCTACAGCAACGACGCCGCCTTCGGCGGCGACGCCGGCCGGGGCGCGACGAGCTTCGAGGGCGGGCGGGTGGTTTTCTCGACGCCGGGGGCGCTGCTCCTGCGCGAGGCCTAGGCCGCGCCGCCCCCGCGGTGACCGCGCGTCGCGGCCGCCGCCCCCGTTCTCCCGCCCATGCCTTCAACTCCCCCTCCGGTCCTCTCGACCTACCGCGTCCAGCTCCATCCCGGCTTCGATTTTGACCAACTCGCCGCGCAGGTGCCGCGCCTGCTCGCGCTCGGCTTCACCCACTGTTACTGCTCGCCGATTTTCCGGCCCACGTCGGGCAGCCAGCACGGTTACGACGTCTGCGATCCCGAGCTGGTGAATCCCGAGATCGGCGGCGAGGAGGGCCTGCGGCGGCTCTCGGCCCGCCTGCGCGAGCACGGCATGGGGCTGCTGCTCGACTTTGTGCCCAACCACATGGGCATCGACGGCCCGCACAATCGCTGGTGGCGCGATGTGCTGGCGCGCGGGCGCGGCTCGGAGTTTGCCGATATCTTCGACATCCACTGGAACGGCCTCGCCGAGGCCGGCGAGGCGCGGGTCTTCGCGCCCCTCTTGCCCGACCACTACGGCATGATGCTCGAGCGCGGCGAGCTGCGCCTCGTGCACGAGAACGGGAGCTTCGCCCTCGCGCACGGCCCGGTGCGACTGCCGCTGCGGCCCGAGACCATCGCCGAGCTTTCGCAGGATCTGCCCGAGCCGCCCGACGAGGCCGCCATCGCCGAGCGCCTCGCCCGCTACAACGGCAACCCGGGCGTGCCCGCGAGCTTCGACGAGCTCGATCGCCTGATCGGTCGCCAGCACTACCACCTCACCCGTTGGCAGGCCGGCGCCCACGGCACCAACTACCGCCGCTTTTTCGCCATCGATACCCTCATCGGCGTCCGAATGGAGGACCCGCGCGTTTTCGAAAAAGTGCACGCCAAGCTGCGCGAGTTGATCCGCGAGGGTCTCGTGCAAGGCCTGCGCATCGACCACATCGACGGCCTGCGCGACCCCGAGGACTACCTCGCGCGGCTTCAGGCGCTGGCCGCCGAGGCCGGCGCGCGTGGCGACGACGCGTTCCCGGTGTATGTCGAAAAAATCCTCGCACCCGACGAGCCCTTGCCGCCGGGCTGGATCACCGAGGGCAGCACCGGCTACGAGTTTGTCGACCAGCTGGCCGGCCTGCTGGTCGACGGCCGGCAGGAGACGGCCTTCGACGCGATCTACGCCGATTTCACCGGTCGGCGGGAGGACTTCGAGACCGCGGTGCTGCGCAACAAGCGGCTCGTCCTCGAGGAGATGTTCGCCAATACCACCGCCATGCTCGCGCGCCAGCTGCGGCGGCGCATCCGGGTGGACCGACGCTGGCGCGACTTCACCGACATCGAGCTCGGCTCCGCCATCCGCGCGCTCCTGGCGGGCTTTCGCGTGTATCGCACCTATCGCCGCGGCGGGCCGGTGCAGGGCCGCGACCGCGAGGAGATCTTGCACGCCGCGCGGGCCGCGCTCGCCATCGACCCGCGCATCGAGCCCGGCACGATTCGCTTCGTGCGCGACGTGCTGCTCGGGGACTATCCCGAGCCGGGCGCCTTTCCTCCGCATCGCGAGGCGGTCGAGGCTTGGGCGCTGACTTTTCAACAATACACCGGCGCGGTCACCGCCAAGGCCGTCGAGGACACGACCTACTACACCTACAACCGCCTCGCTGGGCTCAACGAGGTCGGCGGCGAGCCCGGCGTCTTCGGGCGCGATCCCGCCGCCTTCCACGAGGCGAACCGTGCGCGTCTCGCCGCCGCGCCCCGCGGCATGCTCACCACCTCCACGCACGACACCAAGATGAGCGAGGACGTCCGCGCGCGCCTGCTCGCCCTCTCCGAGATCCCCTGGGAATGGCGCGCCTGGCTCGAGGATTGGCGCGCCCTCAACGCCTCGGCCAAGACCGAGGTGGGCGGCCGCCTCGCGCCCGACGCTGACGAGGAGTATCGCCTCTACCAGATGTTGCTCGGCGCCTGCCCGCTCCCCCCCGGCAGCGCCGACGGGCCGATGATGCGGCGCATGACCGAGCACCTGCGCAAGGCCGTCAGCGAGGCCAAGGTGAACACCTCCATCCTGCATCCCAACGAGGCCTGGCTCGCCGCCTGCGACCGCTTCGTGGCGGCGCTGCTCGCGCCCGATTCGCCCTTCCTCGCGCGCTTTCGACCTGCGGCCGAGCGGCTGGCCCGTCTCGGCATGATCAGCTCGCTCGCGCAGGTCGCGCTCAAGCTCGCCTCTCCTGGCGTGCCCGACGTCTACCAGGGCAACGAGGCCTGGGACTTCAGCCTGGTCGATCCGGACAACCGTCGCCCGGTCGAGCACGAGCGCCTCGCCGCCCTCGCCGAGTCGACCCGCGACGCCGCGCCCGCCGATCTGCTCGCGCGCTGGCGCGATGGCGGCATCAAGCTCGTCCTTACCCGCGCCCTGCTCCGCCACCGCCGCGAGCACCCGGGGCTGTATTTGCGCGGAAACTACAGACCGCTCCGGATCGAGGGCGCGCTGGCCGAGCACGCGCTTGGGTTTGTGCGCGAGCACGATGGCGAGCGCCTGCTCGTGCTCGTGCCGCGCCTGGTGGCGCACTTTCCCTGGCCGCCGGTCGGCGCGGTCTGGGGCGACACCGCGGCGCGTGCCGAGGAAGCGGACGCAGGCGCGGAGGGCTCGCGCGGCCTGGCCGGCGGGTGGCGCGATCTCGCCACCGGCCTCTGCGCGCGGGTGGGGGATGACGGCGCCCTGCCGCTCCGCGCCGCCTTCGCGGAGTGGCCGGTGGCGGTGCTGCGCGCGGAGACGTGAGGCGGGTGCGAGCCGGTGCGCGGGTAAATCCGCCGTGATCTTCCACCCGCCGCACCGGGAAACGCCCACCACGCGCGCGGAGCGGGCACCGATAACGAGGGCGCGCGCCGATGGTTAGCATCGTGGCGCTGTCGTCCTCCCTCTCCACCCCCGCACCCATCGTCGCACCCTTCCCTTGAACGCTCCTCCGACTTCCGTCTCTCGCGAAGCCGCCCGCTGCCTCGGGATCGCGCTGTTGATCGTCCTCGTGCACCTCGCGGTCCTCTTGCTGGGCCCGCTGGGCGGCGGCTCGTTTTTGGAGCGTTACCACCGCCTCGTGCAGCTCGATAGCTACTGGTTCCTGAACATCATCGAGCGGAACTACCAGAGCCCGGTGCCGCCCAGCCCGGTGAAGATGTATGAGGTGTCGAACACGGCCTTCTTCCCGGGCTTCCCGCTGCTCGGGGCCCTTTTTATCCACGGCTTTGGTTTCCAGCCCAAGACCGGCCTGACCCTCGCCGCGCAGGTGGCGGCGCTCGGCTTTTGGACCTATTTTTTGCTCCTCGCCGGGCGGCTCGGCTTTTCCCGGCTCGGCGCGATCGGCCTGGTGGCGCTGGTGGCGGCGCACCCGGCGGCCTTCTACCTGATCGCGGCCTTCTCGGAGTCTCTGTTCCTGTTCTTCGTGCTCGGCTACCTGTTCTGGAGCGCGCGCAGCGGCCCGGGCGCCTTCGCTTGGACGGCGGTGCACGGCTTTGGCATGACGTTTACGCGTATCGCCGGCGCGCCGGTGGCCTTCCTGCCCGTGCTCATGCGCTGGATCGAGCGCGTGCGCGGTCGCATCGACCTCGGCTGGCTGGGCCCGCTGCGCTCCGCCGCGGTCGGGCGGGGCTTCATCTTGGCGGGGATCGCGCTCCTCGGCATGGTCTCCTTCTTCATCTACTGCCACGTCCGCTGGGGCCACTGGAACTTCTACATGATGACCCAGGAGGCGGGCTGGGGCGTGCGCGCGGACTACTTCGCGCTCTTCAAGCCCGCCGCCTACGCGCGCTGGTATCCGAAATGGGATCACGCGTCGACCCTCGGTCAGTTTTTCGTGCCCGCCACCGTGGTCTTCTCGCTCGCCGTCGCGGCCTGGGAGCTGGGCGCCCTGCGCCGCGGCCCCACGCGCTGGCGCGAGCGGCTGCCCCTCTACTTCGTCGGCTGGGCGCTTTTCGCGATCTCCGTCGCCGGCGTCTTCGCGGTCAATCTCGAGAGCATGACGCGCTACCACCTTTGCTCGCACGTCTTCTTCGTGCTCGGCGTGGCGCACGCCTGGAAGGAGATCGGCCCGCGCTCGGTCGGCGCGCGCCGGATCCTCGTCGCGGCCACGATCGCGACCGCGCTGCTCGGCGCCTGGATCCAGCTCCACTTCGCGTCCCAGTTCGCCCGCGGCGAATGGGTCGCTTGAACCCGCCCCGCGCCCCGGCCGCCCGCCCAGCCTTTTCCTTTTCCCCATGAAACCACGCCACATCGCCATCATCGGAGGAGGGCCCGCCGGACTCACGGCAGCCTACCTGCTCACCAAGGAACAGCAGCGGGTCACCGTGATCGAGGCCGACCCGGAATACGTCGGAGGCATCTCGCGCACCGTGCGGCACGGCAACTACCGCTTCGACATCGGCGGTCACCGCTTCTTCACGAAGTCGGCCGAGGTGGAGGCGCTCTGGGACGAGCTGCTGCCCGACGACTTTCTGCAGCGGCCGCGTTCCTCGCGCATCTTTTATCGCGGAAAGTTTTTCTCGTATCCGCTAAAGCCCTACGATGCGCTGGCCAAGCTCGGCCCGGTCGAGTCGGCGCATTGCGTGCTCTCCTGGATGAAGGCGCGCCTCAAGCCCGTGCCCTCGCCGACCAACTTCCAGGACTGGGTGAGCAACCAGTTTGGCCACCGCCTCTTCAGCATCTTCTTCAAGAGCTACACCGAGAAGGTCTGGGGCATGGATTGCCGCGAGATCTCGGCCGACTGGGCCGCGCAGCGCATCAAGGGCCTCTCGCTCGGCGCGGCGATCAAGGACGCGCTCACGCCCAAGAAGCGCTCCCCCGGCGACAAGTCCGGGGCCAAGTCGCTCATCACCTCCTTCCGCTACCCGCGCCACGGCCCGGGCATGATGTGGGAGGAGTGCGCCCGAAAGATCGCCCGGCAGGGCGGCGAGGTGCGCATGGGCAAGCGCGTGAGCGGGCTCGCGCACCTGCCCGACGGACGCTGGAAGCTCACGCTCGTCGACCAGCAGGGCGCCGAGAGCCACCTCGAGGCCGACGAGGTGGTGTCCACCGCGCCGATGCGCGAGCTCGCGCAGTCGATCTCGCCGGCCCTGCCCCCCGAGGTGCTCGGCGCGGCGGGCGGGCTTTCCTACCGCGACTTCATCACCGTCGCCGTCATCCTGCCGGACCGCGACCAGTTTGACGACAACTGGATCTACATCCATGACCCCTCGGTGAAGGTCGGGCGCATCCAGAACTTCAAGTCCTGGTCGCCCGAGATGATTCCCGAGCCCGGCATGAATTGCTACGGCATGGAGTATTTCTGTTTCGAGGGCGACGGCCTCTGGGGCTCCGACGACTCCGCGCTGGTTGATCTCGCCAAGCGCGAACTGGAGAAGATCGGCCTCGCCCGCGCCGAGGACGTGCGCGAAGGCGTGGTGGTGCGCCAGAAGAAGGCGTATCCGGTTTATGACGACGAATACGCCGCCAACGTCGCCACCATGCGCGCCGAGCTCGAACGCCGTTTCCCGAACCTGCACCTCATCGGCCGTAACGGCATGCACAAATACAACAACCAGGACCACGCGATGATGACGGCGATGCTCTGCGCCAAAAACATCCTCGCCGGCCGGCGCGAATACGACCTGTGGAGCGTCAACGAGGACGCCGAGTATCACGAGGCCGGCAGCAACGCGGCCGCCAGTGGCGTGCGCCTGGTGCCGCGCCGCGTGGCGCCCGACGGCCGCGCCCAGCCGGCGACCTGAGCCGAGGCTGTCGTCGGCTTTTCGTCGGCTTCGGGGGCGGACCCGCCGGGGTCCGCCGTGCCGGCTTTGTTCTCTCTCCGTGCCCTCCGTGTCAGCGCTCCGTGCCCACCGTGGCGTCTGTTTGTCGCGAAAGCGGCGGGCCCGCCGGCCCGCCGTTCCGCGAGCGGGACCCGGCGTTCAGCGCAGGTGCGGGCTGTCGGCGAGGTAGAGCAGGTCGCGCATCAGCATCCGGTCGGAATGATCGATGCCGATCGCGGTGCTGAGGCGGCGCAGGCCGGCGGCGAATTCGCGCAGGCGGTGGGCGAGGGTGAGCAGGGTGGGGTCGTTGGGCAGGAGGTGGCGCGGCGGCAGCGAGGCCTCGATGCGCTCGAGCGCCGCGGCCGTTTCCTCCAGGAGCACGGGATTGCTCTTCAGCAGGTCGAGCAGATCGCGCCGATCCTGCGCGGCCACGCCGTCGGTGCGGGACAGCATCTCGAGCACGCGCCGTGGCGAGGTGCTCAGCTCGTCGGGGCTAAAGCGGGTCTCGGACACGGTGCGGTTGGTCTGGGCGACGAAAGGCTGGGCGTCGGGCGGGGGAGGGAGGATGAGCCCGTTGTAGATCACCGGCCGCGGCGGCACCACGGTGGTGGTGCTGCTGGTTGTGGTGGTGGTGCGGTAGCGCAGCGGCACGCGCATCGTGACGCGTTCGTCGAGCAGGCGGCGCAGCTCCGAGCCGGCCTGGGCCGGGGTCAGGAGGCCGGCGAAGAGGCCGAGGTTGATCGGCTGCGGGCTGCGCAGAAAGATCGCCCGTTGCCGGGCGGCGTCGATGATCGGCTGGTCCTGGCGCAGCCGTTCGAGGTCAAAGCGGTCCCAGGCCACGAGCGCGAGCGGAGCGTCGGCGGCGGTGAGGGCCACGAGTCCCTCCGGGCGCGCCTCCCAGATGCCGGCGAAATCGACCTCGCGACCATTGGCCCCCGCCAAGCGGATCGGGCCGGGTGCGGGGTTCACCGGGCTGGAGGCGGCCACCGCGGGCTCGGTCGGCGCGGGCGCCGGCGCCGAGCCGGCGGGCAGCGCGGCCGCGGCGGGGACAAGGGTGGCCGAGAGGAGGGCGAACAACGAGGCGAGCGGCGCAAGGGCCGCGAGAGAAAACACGGAGCGACAATGAATGACGCGCATGATATCGGGGGTTGAATGGACAAGGGGTTTGACCGCCGACGGGCCGGAGAGTTTCCGAGACTCTTTCCGGGGGAGGGACGAAATTCGGCGCCGGCCGTCGCGGCCCTCCGGCCTCGTGGCCGCTTCGCGACCGGTAAAACCCCGGGAACACGCCCCGGTTTAATGGAGGAGTTTGTGCGTGACGCCCACGCGCCCTTGTTCAAATCTCCGCGCCTCCCCTCATGAAGATCCCCGCGCTTCTCGCCCTCGCCGCCCTGTCCTTTGTATCCGCTTCCTCCTTACAGCTCTCGGCGCAGCCCGCGCCGGCGCAGGCCCCGGCCGAAGGAACCGCCATCCTTGAGGTGAACAACGTCCGCTTCGGCACCCAGCGTTTCAACGGCGACAACTGGTTCGAGGCCGAGGTCGACGTGCACGTGCGTCCGGGCGGTCGCGCCATCTCCGGCCAGTTCGTCGACCGCGCCCGCGTTTCCCTCACGATCATGATCGAGGCCCCGGGCGAGGGCTCGGCCACCCGGACCGTTTTCTACCGTTCCAGCGCCGAGGCCGCCACGCTCGAGGGTGGCCGCGCGTCCTTCCGCTTCTATCTGCCGCCCGAGATCCTGCGCCGGGATCGTCTGCGCACCGACGTGCGCTTCTTTGTCGTCGAGCTGGAGGCCGGCGGCCAGGCCCAGCCCATCACCCGCTCCAGCGCCAGCGGCAGCTTCACGAGCACCGAGTCGATCCGCAATTTCCTCTCCCGCGCCAACTCCGAGGGTGCGGTCAATGACGGCATCTTCCTCCCGCAGCATCTGACCCCCTTCGCGTTCGAGCCGCGTCTGCGCGGCCCCTCCATGATTCGTCGCGAAGCGCATCGCTAATAGGATCGCCTTAGGCGGGCCTCCGGCAAGTTTCGGCTTGCTGGCAATTCTCCCTGCTGAAACACACACCTTTTCCCCTATGTCTCTACCCCGCGTTCTCGCTGTGGACTGCGGCGCCGGACACCTGGCCTGCGGCTTGGTGACCAGCGACAAGTCCGGACGTCTGCAACTCGAGAAAGTCGCGCTCGACGCCTTCAATCCCGATCCCTCGCTCGATTCCGGCTGGACCGGCATGATCTCCGAGGTGCTCGCCGAGACGGCCCGCCGCGAGAAGTTCGCCGGACCCGCCAAGGCCGGCCTGCCCGGCCACCACATCCTCGGCAAGTTCATCAAGACGCCCTCGGTCGAGGAGTCCAAGCGCCACAAGATCGTCCAGTTCGAGGCCCAGCAGAATATTCCCTACTCCCTCGATGACGTGGTCTGGGACTATCAGGTCGTCAGCGAGGAAGGCCTCGACCTCGAGCTCATGCTCGCCGCGGCCAAGAAGGACATCGTCGACGACACCTGCGCCGCCCTCGGCGCGGCCGGTCTCGGTGTCGTCGAGGTGCTGCCCTCCAGCGTCTCGGTCCTGCGCTGCTTCCGCTACAACTACCCGGAGGTGACCGATAGCGTGATCATCGCCGATATCGGCGCCCGCTCGACGAACCTGATCTTCGTCGACAAGAACCGCTTCTTCGTCCGCACCATCCCCCTCGCGGGCAACACCCTCACCCAGTCCATCGCGGACGAGCTGAAGCACGACTTCACCCACTGCGAGACGATCAAGGTGCAGGTGCTCAATGGTGACAGCGAGCTTCCCGCCACCTCCCCGGCTCGCGGCGCCGTGGCCAATGCGGCCAACAACTTCATTTCCAAGTTTCACCTCGAGCTCACCCGCTCGATCGTCAACTACCGCCGCCAGAGCGGCGCCGAGCAGCCCACCGCCCTCTACCTGACCGGCGGCGGCTCCGTGCTCGCCGAGCTTCCGGCCCAGCTGCAGGAGCGCCTCAAGCTTCGCGTGGAGCGCCTGGATCCGCTGCGCAACGTCAGCGTCGGAGCCGGCGCTTCCCAAGCCGCCGAGATGGCCCCCGTCCTCGCCAGCCTCATCGGCCTCTGCGTGCCTCCCGAGGCGAATCGGAAGGCCATCAACCTGCTCCCGCAGGCCATCTCCCGCCGCCTCGCCTTCCAGCGCCGCCAGCCCGTCCTCATCGCCGCCGCCGCGCTCGTCGCCCTCGCCTTTGTCCCGCTCGTCATCCAGTCATCCCGCGCCCTCGCCGCCGCCCGCGGTCAGGTGGAGGCCATTCGCGAGGCTGCGCTCCCCCTCCAGAACAACCAAAACCGCATCCGCACCAATCTCGCGGTGCTGGACCAGGCCAAGGCCCAGATCGACGCCGTGCAGAGTCTCGCCGAGTCGAAGAACAACTGGATCAATTTCTTCTCGGACCTCCAGGACCGCCTCGTGCGGATCGAGGACGTCTGGCTGGAGAGCCTCTCCGTGCTTCGCGTCGGCCCGGCCGCTCCGGCCGCTCCCGCCGGCGGTCTCTTTGGTGGAGGAGGCGCCCCCGCCGCGGAAGAGCCCGCGCTCAATCCCGACGGCACGCCCGTGCGCCCCGTTCTTCGCCTGCAGTTGAGCGGACGCCTGCTCGACCGTCGCAATCCCGTCAGCCGCGTCTCGCAGGAATCCTACGAGCGCGTCACCCGCCTGCTCGCCAGCTTCGTGGACTCCCAGTTCATCTCGGCCGTCGAACGCGAAAGCTTCGATCCCAACACGCCGGGCATCCTCCGGTTCGACTTCATCCTCGTGATCGATCCCGCCCGCCCCCTCTGATCGCCATGGCCAGCTTTAAATCCCACCCCTTTTTCTACACCACGCTGATCCTTCTCGGCGCGGTCACCGCCGGACAGGCCTGGTTGGTGTTCAACCAACGCTCCCAGACCGCCCGGCTCTCCCAAGACATCGAGCGCGGCCGTAACGAACTCGCCGCCTTCGGCCGCCAAAACCCCTTCCCCTCGCGTGAAAACGTGGAGCGGGTCGAACAGGACCGTCGCCAAGCCGAGCGCACCCGCGCCGAGATCCGGCAGATTCTCCGCGCCACGAGCGAGACCGCCGAGCGCCTCGCCGCCGCCGTCGTCCCCGGCTCCACGACCGACGCCTATTTCGACATCGCCAATTACGTGGAGCGCATCCGCGCCGCCGCCCAAGAGGCCGGCGTCGCGCTTCCCGTCGAAGATCGCCTCGGCTTCTCCCAATACGCCAATGTCGGTCCGGAGCGAGAGTTGATCGGCCCCGTCTTCCGGCAGCGCCAATATGCGGACTACCTGATGAGCGTGCTGATCGCCGCCCGTCCGCGCGAGATCAGCAGCCTGCAGCGCGAGCGCCCGCTCACCGCCGCCCAGCGCCAGCAGATGGCCGAGGCGGCTGCGCTTGGTCAGGCGCCCACTCCGCCGGCTGGCGGAGGCGCCGAGAGCGGCGATTACTTCGTCATCGATCCCCGCGTCTCGGCCCGTGTGCCCGGCTTCGTGGACACGATTCCCTTCCGGCTCAACTTCGTCGGCACCACCGGCTCGCTCCGCATGCTGCTCAACGAGCTCGCCCGATTCGAGCTCCCTGTCGTCGTGCGTTCGGTTGAGGTCGAGCCGCTGACCGGTCGTGCCGAGGGCCGTCAGGCCCAGCGTCCCGCCCCCGCCGCCAACCCCTTCGCGCTCTTCGGCGGAGGAGCGGAGGCCGCCCCCGCCGCCGAGGCGGAGCGGCCGCTCGTCGATCAGACCGACTCGCGCTTCGTCGTCACCGTCGAGTTCGTCTCCCTTGTCGAAAGCCAGCCCCAGGAAGGCGCCTCCGAGGCCCCGGCCGAAACCCTCTGAGCCCCATGCCAGCCAAGACCAACGATACCCTCTTTCTCGCCATCGGCGGCCTCGCCGTCGTCGGCGCCGGCATCTGGGCCGTCATCCAGCAGGGCGACATCAACGCCTTCCGCGCTCCCCCGGTCGCGCCCAGCAGCGGCCTCGCTTATGAGCCGAGCGTCATCGCCGTCAGCAGCCCCGAGTCCCGCCGCTGGGCCGAGGCCCCCTCGCAGAGCGCCGGCGAGCGCTGGATCTACGACGTCTTCACCCCGCCGCGGATTTTCTACAATACGCAGACGCGCCAGTTCACGGTCGTGCCACCCGAGCGTCCCCAACCGCCCGGCGAAGAGCCTCTCCCGCCGCCGCCGCCCCCCTTCGGCCTCGAGCTCGTCACCGTCGAGCAGCCCCTCTTCCGCCTCCAGCTCGTCGGCTACGTCGGCGAGGGCGAGCAGGCCCGCGGCAACTTCCTCAACGTCGAGACCGGCGCCGTCGTCTTCGGCACCACCGGCCGCAAATTCGCCGACCTCAACCTCGAGATCGTGCGCTTCTCGGCCGAGCGTCGCGTCGTGCAGCAGCCCGGCGGCACCACGCTCGTCTTTGTCGAGGCGACCGCCCTCGTCCGCGACACCCAGACCGGCGCCGAGGTCAAGCTCGACACGCAGACCCGCGTGCCGGACGGCACCCCGGTGGTCGTGCTCCGCGACACCGAGGGCACCGAGCGCCGCGCCCGCAGCGGCGAGGTCATCACCATCGGCGAGGCCACCTATCGCGTCGGCGAGCTCACGCTCGATCCACCGAGCGCGGTCGTGACCAAGGAAGATCCCGCGCTCCCCGAGCCGGTCACCAAGACCTTGGTCATCCCGCCGCCTCCGCCGGCTCCCACCGCCGAGGCCCCGGAGAACCCCGGCGGGTCATTTCCTCCCGGCTTCCCGGCCGGTTTCCCCAGCGCATTTCCTGGTTTTTAGGCACTTCATTTGACTTTTGGATGGTTTTTCACCCGCACCACTTCTAACTCGCACTCTTTATCCCCTAAATGAACTACACCAAGCTCCCGAAGAAGGCGCTCCTGCTCCTCGCTACCCCCGTAATGCTTTCCTTGGCGGTTCCCGCCAGCAAGCTGGTGGCCCAGAGCCAGACCGAGACCAAGATTCGCCTGATGGCCGAGGCTCTCCGCGCCCGTGACAGTGGCGACCTCGCCACCGCCAAGACCAATCTCGAACAGCTTCTTGTCCTCGCCCCCAATGATGTGACGGTCCAGCGCCTGCTCGCCGGCGTTAACGACAGCATCGCCCGCGGCGGCGGCACCGCCCAGTCCGCGGCCCCCGCTGTCACCCCGAGCTCCGAAATCCCGATGGTGGTCTACGACCCTAATCGCCCGGTCCCCGCTCCCGGGGAGGCCGTGGAGGCCGCCGCCGTGGAGCCCGTGGCTCCCTCTCCCGACGCCATCTCCGCCGAGCTCGCTCGCGCCGAGGAAGCCCGCGTCCGCGGCCTGCTCGCCAACGTCCGTTCCGAACGCCGCATCGCCGCCCGTCAGGCCGGCGACGGTGACTTCGAGGGCGCCAACGCCCGCCTCACCGCGGCCGCCGCCTCCCTCCCCGTCAACGTCGTCACCCAGCCCACCCTCGACGAGATCTCGGAACAACAGACCGCCCTCCTGCTCGAGCGCTCCCAGTTCCTTCTCGCCCGCGGTGACACCGCCGGCGCCCGCGAGGCCCTCGACGCCTACATCGCCGCCACCTCCCCCGAGGCCCGCAGCGCTCGCCGTCAAGCCTCGCGCATCGACCGCGTCGAGCTCAACCCGCCCCTGCAGCCCATCGAGCGCATCAATCCCGAGTTCATCAGTGAACAGAAGGACATCGCCCGCCTCACCGCCCGCGGCCGCAGCCAATATGCCGCCGGCGCGATCGACGAAGCCCAGGAAACCTTCCGCTTGGTCGAGACCATCTCCTCGGACAACGCCGAGGCGAAGTGGTTCTTGAAGCGTATCGCCGACGAGCGTGCCCGCCAAGGCACCCTCAACCGCGAGAAGACCCGCGCCCAGATGCTCGAGGAGGTTGCCAACGGCTGGCAGCGTCCCGGCGTGTTCATCGAGCGCGTCGACACCGGCCCGGGTGTGCGTGTGAGCCCCAACCGCGAGATCGAGCGCAAGCTGGACGCGATCGTTATCCCCACCGTCTCCTTCTCCGGCGTCGAGCTCGGTCGCGTGATCAGCACCCTCGGCGCGCTCGCCGAGGAGTATGATCCTTCCCCGACCAACCGCGGCGTGAACCTCGTGTTGGGTAACCCCCTCGCCGGCACCCAGCCGCCGATGGTCAACATCACCCTGCGCAACCTCTCGCTGCGTCGCATCCTCGACATCATCACCGAGAACGTGGGCTACCAATACGTGATCGACACCGATCTGGTGCAGATCCGGCCCAGCGGCGGTGACGTCAATCTCACCACCGAGCAGTTCCCGATCACCCGCGCCACGCTCACGCGCATGACCGGCCTCGGCGCCGCCTCCGCCGCCACCCCGGCCGCCGTCGCCGATCCCTTTGCTCCCGCGCCCACCATGGGCGGCGGAGGTGGCGCCGCCGGCGGCGAGGCCGACGCCATCCGTCGCTTCTTCCAGGCCGCGGGCATCAACTTCGAAGGCGTCCCGGGCTCCGCCCTCGCCTACGACGGCACGGGCATCATCGTCACCCAGACCGGCCGTAACATCGAGCGCATCCGCAACGTTCTCGCCCGCTACAACGACATTCGTCAGGTCGAGATCGAGGCCAAGTTCATGGACGTCTCCGAAGGCGCCCTCGATGAGCTCGGCGTCGCCTGGGGTCTCTCTACCCGCTCCACCAGCGGCCAGACCCAGGGTCTCTATAACTTCGCAACCGGCAATCGCTCCATCAGCGGCGCCTTCACCCGCACCTCCGGTGGTGACGGTGGCAGCATCGTTATCCCCGGCGAGCCTACGATCCCGATCATCAACAATGCTCCGAGCCTGCCCGGCACCGTCGATCTCGGCGCCGACGCCGGTTCGCTGCTCACCTTCGCCGGTGTCGTGGGCGATGTCTCGGTCGACGCCCGTCTCCGCGCCATCTCCCGTCGTCAGGGCACCGATCTTCTCAGCGCCCCGAAGGTCACGGTCCTCTCCGGCAGCCGCGCCACCATCACGGTCGCCCAGGAACTCCGCTATCCGCAGAGCTACGGCGAGATCCAGTCCGAGGTCGGCACCGCCGGCAACGGTGGCGGCTCGGCCGGTGTGACGATCACCGCCGGCACCCCGCAGGACTTCACCACCCGCAACGTCGGTGTGGAGCTCGGCGTCACTCCGACCGTGGAAGAGGATGATTACTCCATCAGCCTCGAGCTCAACCCGCGCGTCACCGAGTTTGAAGGCTTCGTCGAATACGGCGGCCAGTCCGTCGCCATCGCCGGCGGCGGCCTCCTCGGCTCGAGCGTGGTCACGGTGCCCTCCGGCTTCTTCCAGCCGATCTTCTCGGTGCGCGAGATCAACACCCGCGTCACCGTCTGGGACGGCGCCACCCTCGTCATGGGCGGCCTCACCCGCGAAGAGGTTCGCCGCGTGAACGACAAGGTGCCGATCCTCGGCGACATCCCCCTCCTCGGCCGCGCCTTCCGCTCCCGTGGCGAGGCTTCCCAAAAGCGCAACCTGCTCGTGTTCGTGACGGCCAACCTCGTCTCGCCCGGCGGTTCGCTCAAGAAGCAGAATCTCCGCGGCGTCCAGCCCAGCTCGCTCTTCCAGAACCCGACCGTGGTCACCCCCGGCGGCCCGGAGTCGCGCACCCGCGCGACGAACAACGAGTAAGCTCGTTTTCGTCACCGCATCGGACTCGCGATGGTTTTCAACCGCGCCACCCCTTCGGGCGGCGCGGTTTTTCGTATCCAAACCCTGTTCCCATCGCGGAGCCAAAAGCACCCGCTCCAACCACCGCCGCGCAGAGACGAAGAGACGTGCCTAGCTCTTACGCCGTTTGTTTAGCCCCCGGGTCGCCGCCCAAGGCCAGGTCCCGGAAAGGGAGCCCGTCCCGGCGACGGCGGGGGGGCGTCCGGCCCGGCGCCTTTCGGGCCGACTCTGGTTCGGTGAACTCTATCGGGCCGAGTTTTGATCCCGGTCCCCTCGCTCCCATGACTCGCAGACTGGGGCTCCTTTTATGACATTCCCGCCCGCCACCCAACGCGAACCCGAGCACGATGCGGCGGATGCTCCCGCGCCTCGGCACTTTCTCGCGCGCGGCTGGTGCTTCGTGCTCGCGCTCGCCGTCGCGTTTGTCCTCGGGCATGCGCTGGCCGTGTCGGCCTACCTGAAGCGGGTCTCGAACGAGACCTTCCGCGCTCCGCCCGCCCTTGAATTGCCTTCCGACATCACGCTCGGCATCGCCGCCGACAGTCGCACTTGGCTGCGCCTCACCGAAGAGCGTCTTGCCCGAGGGGACTGGCGCTTCAGCCGCACCGAGATCGACGGCGTGGGCGCCGAGGGCGGTCGCGAGGTGCTCTGGCACAGTGCGTGGAGTTGGTGGATGGAAGCGCTCGGGCGTGCGCGTGCCCTCCTGAGCGGGGAACCGCTGGGGCAGGCGATCGCCCGTGCTTCGCACTGGGCGCACCTCCCTTGGTTGCTGGCCCTCCTCGTCGCCGGCGGTCTTCTGCTTGCGCGGTGCCGTGGTGCGGCGGTGGCGGCGGTTTTCGTGGCCGCCGTGGCCGGGCACCGCGGCCTCTATATCGCCTTTTATCCGGGATACCCGGATCACCACGGTTGGGCTGCCCTGGCCGCGCTGGGTGTGGTGGGCGGTCTCTTTCTCGCGCGTTGGTGCGGGAGTCCGGTTCACGAGGAGAAGATGGCTCGCCTCGCGGTTCTCGGCTCCGCGGCCTCCGGTGCCTTTGGCCTCGCCGTCAGCGCCTCGTCAAGCGCCCCTTTGCTGGCGGTGGCGGGCGTCTCGGCGCTGCTGGCCTGCGGCTGGGCCGGGGGGAAGGACCGCGACAGCCGCGCGGTCACGCTCGAGGCCGGTGCGCGCCTCTGGAGCCTTTGGGGCCGGGTGGGCGCGTCGCTGGCGATTGTGTTCTACCTCCTGGAAATGGCCCCGGATCGTTTTGCCTGGCGGCTTGAGGTGAATCATCCCGCCCACGCCTTGGCCTGGTGGGGTGGGGCGGAGTTGATCGCCTGGTGGTGGCGGCGAGCGGCCGCCTCCACGGCGCGGGATGCCGCGTCGAGCGCGGCGCCGCGATTCCCCTGGTGGGCGGCGGCGCTGGTGTCCGCTCCGCTCGTCGTCGTGATTGTGAGCGGCGGCGCGGCTTTCGGCGCCTCGGACGCCTTTCTGCAGGGCGTCCACCGCCATATCGACGAGTTCAAGCCGGTCTGGGCGGTGCCGGGCTCGGTGCGCTGGCTTTTTGCGCTCGGTCTGCTGCCGCTGGTGCTGCTGCCCTTCGCGTGGCGGCGCGCGGAAGGGCTCGGCGAGCGTCCGGTCCTCGTCGGGCTCCTCTGCGTCGGCTTCGCCCTCACGCTGCTTGCGGCCTGGCAACACCGCTGGTGGTCGGTGGCGGCTTCGGCGCAGATCCTCGCGGCCGCGTGTCTCGCCCGCTGGATCAGCGCGGGAACGGGCCGGCCGCGTTTCGCGGGCAAGGCCGCCATCTGGGCGCTCGTCGCGCTCTGCCTGCCAAGCCCCGTCTTGCTCCTGCGCGAGCAGTGGCGCGTGGCGCGGGTGCGTGATGTGCAAAAAGGCGAGGCCATGCAGATCTTGTTTCGCGACATCGCTTGGGCGCTGCGCGAGGCCGGGCCGGCGGAGGCGCGCCTGGTGGTCGTCGGCCCGCCCAACGCCTCCCTCGGGCTGGGCTACCACGGCGCCATGCGCGCGGTCGGCACTTTGTATTGGGAAAATCATGACGGCTTGCGCGCCGCCGCCCGCGTGCTCACCGCGGCCGACGACGAGGCGGCGCGCGAGGAACTGCTGCGCCTCGGGGCCACGCACCTGGCCCTCGTGGATCCCGGCGATTTCACCGCCGAGTATCACGAGGCGCTGGGCTTGACCGAGGCGGAGCGTCCGCTGGCCTCCACGCTGGGGCGGCGTCTGCTCGAGGGGCGGGCCGTGCCCGCCTGGGCGCGCGCGCTGCCCTACGCGCCGCCGCCGCAGTTCGCGCGCTTGAAGGTGCGGGTGGCGCTCTACGCCTTCGAGCCCGCGCTCTCGCCCCTGGAGTCGGGGCTCGCCTTGGGCATCGCGCGCCTGGTCGCGGGCGAGGAGGTCGCGGGGCGCGCCGCGCTGCGGGAGGCGGCCCTGGCCGGCTCGGCCGAGGCGGCCTTGTTCCTGGCCTGGCGGATCGCCTCGGGCGAGGCGGTCTCGGCGCCGGAGGCCCGCGAGGCCGTGCACTGGGCCGAGCGCGCCGTGGCGGCGCTGCCCGAATCGCCCTCGCACCGCCGCGTGCTGGCCGCGGCCTACGCGTCCGCCCGTCGCTGGCCGGAGGCGCAGGCCACCTTGCTGCGCGCCATCGAGGCCGCCGAGGAGGCGGGAGACCGCGCCCTGCTGGCCGAGCTGGAGCGTGATTTTGTGCTCTACCGCGACGGCGCCCTTCGCGGCGGGTCGGCCGGGGCGGGTCCGGGGCCGCGATAGAAAAAAGGTCGATTCGGCGCCTTCGCCCGCGCTTGCTTCGCGCGATCCCATGTCCCGCTGGCTCCTCATCGACGGCTTCAATCTGGTCTACCGCTGCTTCTTCGCCACGCCCGCGCTCACGCGGGCCGACGGCTTCCCGACCAACGCGCTGCACGGCTGGGTGAAGTCGGTCTGGCGCCTCATCGACCAGGAGAAGCCGGACCACACGGTGGTGTTTTTTGATTTGGGCGGTTCGCGCGAGCGCCTCGCCCTCCATCCCAGCTACAAGGCGCAGCGGGCCGAGATGCCGGCGGATTTGGAGAAACAAATTCCGCTCGTGAAGACTCTCACGCGAGCCCTCGGCCTCGCCACCGTCGAGGAGGATGGCGTGGAGAGCGACGACTTGCTCGCGAGCTGCGCCGTGGCACGCGCGGCTGCCGGCGACGAGGTGTTGATCGTCAGCTCGGACAAGGACTTCGCGCAGATCGTGAACGAGCGCATCCGTATCCTCCTGCCGCCGCCGAGCGCGCAGCCCAAACTTGGCTGGCGTCTGCTCGACGTGGCCGGCGTGAAGGAGAAGTTTGGCGTGCCCCCGGCGCAGATCGCGGACTACCTCGCGCTGATCGGCGACAGCTCCGACAATATCCCGGGCCTGAGCGGCGTGGGGCCCAAGACCGCGGTGAAGTGGATCGAGAAGCACGGCGGCCTGGAGGGCATCCTCGCGGGCGCGGCGGGCATCGAGCCCGAGCGCTTTCGCGCTCCGCTCGCCGAGGCGGCGGAGCGGCTGCGGCTCAATCGGCGCCTCGTCACCCTCGATCTTGCCCTGCCGCTGCCGGCGGTGGAGCAGCGCGCGCCCGACATCGCGGCGCTGCTCGCTCTGCTGCGCGAGCTGGAGATGCGCACCACGCTCGCCGAGGCGGAGCGGCGCTACGGGCAGCCGGAGCTGTTTTGAGGTTTCGTCGTCCTCTCCACCGATCATGAGCCTCCAGCCCCCTCCGCCGGAAAACCCCGTCGCCGCGCATCACGACGAGGCGCGCCATTTGCTCGCGGTGGGCGCTGGGTTACGCGGCGCGCTCGAGCTGCTCATGACGCAGTTCAACGTGCTCCAGACGCGTTCGCAGGTGCTGCTCACGGTCTCGACGCTCGCGCTCACGATCACGGGCTTCTCGGGCCCGCGCATCGCGGAGTCGGGCGACTTCCCGCGCGTCGCGATGGCGGTGGGCCTAGTCTTCGTGCTCGCCTCGATGCTGCTCATCCTCGGCGGCTCCTTGCGCATCCGCTGGGTGACGCAATTTCGCGCGCCGGCGGGTGGCGGTGACGAGGCGCTGGTGGCGCAGATCGTCTGTCACCGGGACCGGAAGACGCGGCTGTTTTTCGTCGAACTCTGCCTGTTGCTCGCCGGCCTCGCGGCCTACGTGGCGGCGGTGGTGGCGTATTTCCTGTTTGGCGTGGGGGCCTGAGTCTCAGCCGGCATCATGCAGATGGGCGGCGGAGCAGCGAGGTGGGATCGCGAGCAGATTTCGGTGCGGACCGAATGAAGGAATACTCGGAGAGTATTTCGAATGAGGGCCCCACCGAAAGGTGCCGCGAGA
>JAUVVA010000112.1 GCA_030604905.1 Verrucomicrobiota bacterium
CCGCTACGACGGCGTCTCCATCTCCCGCCCCGTGATGGCCCTCGGCAAGGACATCGGCTTCCTGCCCGGCACCATCGAGGAGAAGATGAAGCCCTGGCTGCAGCCCTACTTCGACGCGCTCGAGGTCCTCATCCCCTCGCGCCCGCCAAAGGAGCCGCAGTTCGCCACGAAAAAGGTTTCGAAGAAGAAACAAAAGAGCGCCTCGGCCCTCGCCATGTCGCAGTCCGCCCTCTCGAGCGGCGCGGCCCCGCTGCCGGCGAGCGCCGGCCCCAACGCGCCGATGAAGCCCTACGAGCGCCTGATCAAGAGCGGCCTCGTCGAGGTGGAGGCGCTCGCCTTCATCCGCGGCCGCTCCATCGCCCGCCGCTTCTTCATCCTCGACGAGGCGCAGCAGCTCACGCCGCACGAGGTGAAGACCGTGATCACCCGCATCAGCGAAGGCTCCAAGATCGTGCTCATCGGCGACCCCGCGCAGATCGACAATCCCTACGTCGACTCGCGCAGCAACGGCCTCGTCTACTGCCACGACCGCATGAAAGGCCAGGCCCTCGCCGCGCACGTGAAGCTCAACAAGGGCGAACGCAGCCGCCTCGCCGAGCTCGCCGCCGATCTGCTTTGAGCCGGCGTCCTGCAGATGGACGGCGGAGCAGCGAGGTGAGCTCGCGAGCAGATTTCGGTGCGGACGGAGCGAAGGACGGAGCGAAGCGGAGATGGCGTAGCCCGGAGATGGCATCGCCGTAGGCGACGGCTCGCAGGGCCGTCCGCTCTCGGGTGCCCGCGCGGCGGGCGGAGCCGGCGCAACGGCCCCTCCGAAAGGCCGGGAGGTCACCTCGCTGCGACCCGATCCTTGGCATGGTCTCGGCGCTCCGGATCGGAACTCCGTGCGCTGCGTGTCCGCGCTCCGTGCCCTCCGTGTCCCTTGTCCTTTCCGCGGGGCGGGCGGTAGCAGGAGAAGACAGCTTCTAGCCCATCGGCGCGGGGCTTGTGGCTTCTCCGATGAAGGCGGGCCAGCGGCTGGTGAATTCCCCCGCAAAGTCCTCCGTCACCTGCTCGAGCGTCGGGCAACGCGGGCCCAGCTCGGAGGCGAGGGAGGTCACGGTGCCCTCGGCGGCCGAGATGCCGCAGGGCACGATGCCGCCGAAGTGGCGCAGCTCGGGCGCCACGTTGAGCGCCACCCCGTGCATCGTCACCCAGCGGCGCACGGCGACGCCGATGGCGGCGAGCTTGCGCTCCGCGATCCAGATCCCCGTCAGGCCTTCGCGCCGCCGCGCCTCCAGCCCATGCCGCGCGACGGTGGCGATGAGCACGTCCTCCAAAAAGCGCAGGTAGGCGTGCAGATCGCGCCGCGCTCCGAGGCTCACGATGGGGTAGGCCACCAGCTGGCCGGGGCCGTGGTAGGTGATGTCGCCGCCGCGGTTGGTCTCGTGCACGGCCACGCCTTCGGCGGCCAGGGTGGGGGCGTCCCAGAGCAGGTGGCGGTCCGCGCCGGTGCGTAGTCCGACGGTGAATACGGGGTCGTGCTCGGTGAGCACGAGGGTGTCGGGCGCGTCGCCGGCGAGACGTGCGGCCTGCAGCTCGGCCTGTCGGGCGAGCGCGGCGGTGTAGGGCGTGCGGCCCCAGCGGGCGATTTGCAGGGCGGGCGTCGAGTCGCTCATGGGGGCGGGGCTCAGAGGTCCGCGTCGGCGGAGGCCGCCCCGAGGGCGCGCCCCAGGCCGGCGAGGTCGATGGCCCCGCTCTGTCGCGCGCTCAGCCCGCGCGAGCGAGTCCCGGCGCCATAGAAGGTGCTCTCGATCTCGTAGCGGGCGAGGGGCTGGCCGCGGAGTTCCTGCACGAGCGGGAGGAGAGCGAGGTGGCTGAGGTTGAAGGTGAATTCCCGCGTGGCGGTGCTAAGCCCCGGCACCTCGATCGACTCGGGGCTCACGGCGGTGCCGAGCGAGCGTCCGTTGAGGGCGAGCTCGTGCCGCGAGCCGCCAAAGCGCAGCGGATCGGGCGAGGGGTTGGTGATCCTCACCACGAGGACGAGGCGGCTTTCGAACAAGGTGCTGTCCAGCGGCCGCAGGTCCACCAGCCCCACCGAGAGTCTTTCCGCGGGACGCGGGGTGCTGGCGCAGCCGGCGAGACCGAGCAAGAGGAGCGCGCACACGAGGGGAGAAAAACGGCGGAGGTGCATGACGGCGCGGGGGAGGGGAGGCGCGCGGAGCGAGCGTCAGCTCCAAGCGTAGTTGAAGCTGATGCTGATTCGCTCGTCCGCAACGCGGTTCTGCGCGACCTCGTGGCGCAACCAGCTCTCGAAGAGGATCACGTTGCCCGCCTCGGCCGGGTAGGTGGTGTGCAGGCGGTTCTCGGGGCGCGCCCCGGCGAGCTTGGGCGGCGCGGCCATGAGGGAGGAGAGGCGTGGGTCCTCGAACTTGAGGCCCGGACAGCCGGGCGGGGTGACGACGTAGTAGGTGCCGCTGATGAAGCTGTTGGGGTGCAGATGCATCGAGTGCGCGGCGGTCTCGGGCATGATGTTGACCCAGCAGTCGGTCATGCGGATCTCGCGGCCGCGCAGGTCCATGTCGAGGGCCTTGGCGAAGGCGCGCACGTGGCGGGTGAGCTTTTTTTCCAGCCCCTCGAAGGTGCTCGAGAAGGTGTGGAGGGTGTTCATTGAGGCGTAGCTGGTGTAGCCTCCGGGATAGTTCTTCTCGCACCACTTGCGGCCCGCCGCGTCAAAGTCGCGCAGCTGGCGGCACTCGTGGGCGAGCTCGGCGTTGAAACGCGCGAGACCACCCGCTTGGAGCGGTGTGCAGTAGACGTAGGTGGGAAACCAGGCGCGGACGGGCGAGGAAGACGGGGAGGCGGGCATGCCCGAGGTGACACCGACCTACCGCCTGCTGTCAAAGGGTGTCCGGCGCGCGCCCCGGACGCCCACCCGGCGCCGGCCCGAAGCCGTGCCCCGGGGCTCCGCGCGCCATTGCCGGCGCCGGCCGGCCCCGCCTGACTCCGTCGCCATGTCCGCCGAGCGCCTGCGCATCTTCTCCGATCTCCACTTCCGGGATCCGCGCAGCGTGCTGCACGAGCTCGACGCCTTCGCCCCTCTGCTCGGCGACGCCGAGCGGATCGTGTTCAACGGGGACTCGATCGACACCCACGTGCCCTCGCAGGCCCGCCACCTGGGCGAGCTGCGCGCCTTTGCCGGGCGTTGCGGACGCGAGATCACCTGGCTGAGCGGCAACCACGATCCGCAGATCTCGGATCAAGCGGAGCTCCTGCTCCGCGACGGGCGCCTCTGGGTCACGCACGGGGACGTGTTTTTCGACACGATCGCGCCTTGGAGCCACCATGCGGCCGAGCTGCGCCGCCGCTTTCGCGCCGCGGCCGCACGGCTCTCCGAGCCCGAGCGCCACCGCGTGGAGACGCGTTTGCGCCTACACCGCGAGATCGTGCACGCCCTGCCCGAGCCGGCGCACCTCTGGCGCCACGATGTCTGGGCGCGCTTGCGCAGCCTCGCGCACATCATCTTCCCGCCGCGACGCATCCTCGAAATGATCCGCGCCTGGACCAGCACACCGCGCCGCGTGGCGGCGCTCGCCCACGCGCAGCGACCGCACGCGCAAGTCGTCGTGCTCGGCCACACCCACCTGCCCGGAGTATGGCGCGTGCCGGTGGAGCGCGGGCGCCCGCCGCTCGTGGTCGTGAACACCGGCTCCTTCACCCGCCCCTTCGGCGGCGCCTTCGTCGAGATCGTGGGCGAGCGCTTGCGCGTGCGGCGCATCCGGCGAGACGCGAAGGGCGGCTTTCGCGAGGGCCGCACTTTGGCCGAGATCGACTTGCGCGAGCCTTCGCGTTGAAGCCGCCCGGCCGCTTGCGCCGCGCGCCGCGCCGCCCACCTTGCGGCCGCGCCTTAGATGGATTTGCCGCAAAAACTCTCCGTGCTGGCCGACGCCGCCAAGTATGACGCCTCCTGCGCCAGCAGCGGCACCACCGCGCGCAACGCCCGCGCCTCCGGCGGGCTCGGCTCCACCACCGGCTCGGGCATCTGCCACAGCTACACGCCCGACGGCCGCTGCGTCTCGCTGCTCAAGATCCTGCTCACCAACTACTGCATCTACGACTGCCTCTACTGCATCAATCGCGTCTCCAGCGATGTGCGCCGCGCGCGTTTCACCCCCGACGAGGTGGTCCGCCTCACGCTCGATTTCTACAAACGCAACTACATCGAAGGCCTTTTCCTGAGCTCCGGGATCATCCGCAACCCCGACTACACGATGGAGCAGGTGGTGGCCGTGGCGCGAAAGCTCCGCCTCGAGCACAAGTTCCACGGCTATATCCACCTCAAGACGATTCCCGAGGCCAGCCAGGCCCTGATCGACGAGGCCGGGCGCTACGCCGACCGCATCAGCATCAACATCGAGCTGCCCACCGCCACCGACCTCGAGCGCCTCGCGCCGGAGAAAAACGGCGAGCGCATCGAGCGGGCGATGGGCGCCATCCGGGAGCGCATCGAGGCGTCGAAAGAGGATCGCAAGACCAGCCCTAAGGCGCCCGGCTTCGCGCCCGGCGGCCAGAGCACGCAGATGATCGTCGGCGCCACCCCGACCAGCGACGCCGAGATCCTGCGCCGCGCCGACGGTCTCTACCAGCGCCAGGGCCTGCGCCGCGTCTACTACTCCGCCTTCAGCCCCATCCCCTCCGCCTCCGGCAAACTCCCCCTCGTCGCTCCGCCGCTCGTGCGCGAGCATCGTCTGTATCAGGCCGACTGGCTGCTGCGCTTCTACGGGTTTGGCGTCGAGGAGCTCACCACCCCCGCCCAGCCCAACCTCGACCTGCAACTCGACCCCAAGCTCGCCTGGGCGCTCCGCCACCGGGAACACTTTCCGGTCAACCTCAACACCGCGCCGCGCCCGTTCCTGCTGCGTGTGCCCGGTCTCGGCGTGAAGACCGTGGACAAGATCCTCGCCGCGCGCCGCTGGCACCCGGTGCGGCTCGCCGACCTCCTGCGCCTCAAGGTGCCGCTCAAGAAGGCGCTGCCCTTCATCGAGACGCCGGACCACCGCCCCGGTCTGCGCGAGCTCGAGGACCCGGCGCTGCGCGCGCGTTTCGTGCCGCCGCCGAAGCAGCTCGATCTTTTCGCGGACGGGCCGACGCCCCCGGCGCTCGCGACCCCTGGCTCGGAGCCGCCGCCCGTGCCCACCGCGCCTCCGAGCTTGGAATTCTAAAACCTCATGCCCGCGTCCGCGCCGCTCCACTTCGACGGCAGCTTCGCCGACTGGAAACGCGTCGCCCGCGCCGCGCTCGCCTCAGGCGTCGCGCCGCAGCAAGCGCATTGGCGGGACGCGGGCGCGGCGCAGATCGAACTGGCCCTCGACGCTCCCGCCCCGGAGCGGATCGTTCCGCTTGCCGACCCCGATCTCGCCGCCCCGTCGCCACGCGTGCCCCGCGCTTTCCTTGATCTCGCCGAGGACGTCGCCCGCCACCGCGACCCCGCCCGCTGGCCCTTGCTCTACCGCGCGCTCTGGCGTCTCACCCACGGCGAGCCCCACTTGCTCGCCAACCCGGCCGACGTCGACACCCATGCGCTCCACACCCTCGCCAAGGCCGTGCACCGCGACATCCACAAGATGCGCGCCTTCGTGCGCTTTCGGGAGCGCGCCACCGAGGCCGGCCCTTGGTTCGTCGCCTGGTTTGAGCCGCAGCACCACATCGTCGAGGCCAACGCGCCGTTTTTTCGCGATCGTTTCGCCTCCCTGCGCTGGTCGATCCTCACGCCCGGGCGCTGCGTGCACTGGGACCCGGACTCGCGCTCCCTCCGCTTCACTCCCGGCGCGAGTCGCGCCGACGCGCCCGCGGACGACGCGGCCGAGGACCTCTGGCGCACCTACTACGCGAGCATTTTCAACCCGGCCCGGGTGAAGGTCGACGCGATGCTCGCCGAGATGCCGCGCCACTACTGGAAAAACTTGCCCGAGGCCGCGCTCATCCCGCGCCTGCTCGCCGAGGCCGCGCCGCGGGTCCAGCGCATGGTGGCCCGCAGCGCCGAGCAGAGCGCCGCCGCCGCACCCACGCCCGGCGAGCTCGAGGGGCGGGCCCGTCCGCCCGCGACCGGGGACCTCGCGATCCTGGCCGAGGCCGCCGCGAGCTGTCACGCCTGCCCGCTTTGGCGCGCCGCCACCTGCACCGTCTTTGGCGAGGGCCCGCGCGAGGCGTGCATCGTCCTCGTGGGCGAGCAGCCCGGCGATCACGAGGACCGCGTCGGGAAGCCCTTCGTCGGCCCCGCCGGGCGCCTGCTCGACCGTGCCTTGGCCGCCGCCGGGATCGAGCGCAGCGCCTGCTACGTCACCAACGCGGTGAAGCACTTCAAGTGGGAGCCGCGCGGCAAGCGGCGCCTCCACGCCACGCCCAACGCCCGCGAGATCGCCGCCTGCCGCCCTTGGCTCGAGGCCGAGCTCGCCGCGATCCGCCCCGGCTTGATCGTCTGCCTCGGCGCCACCGCCGCCCAGTCGGTGCTCGGCCATGCGTTGCGCGTCACCGAGGAGCGCGGGAAAAAACTCCCCGGCCCCTTCGGCGCGTCCGCGCTCATCACCGTGCACCCGTCCGCGCTCCTCCGCCTGCCGGCGGGGATCGAGGCGGAGGCCGAGTTCCAACGCTTCGTCGCGGACCTGCGCCAGATTCGGGAAGTGCCGGACGCACGCCCAAGCGAACAACTCCCGGGGAGCCCTCCGGCATCGACCTGAAAGCTCGGTGCGTCGCGCCCATTCCGCCTGACAGCGCCGCTCGCGGGCCTTCGCTGCCCGATGCGTATCGACATGCACGTGCACCTCGTGGGCGGAGGCTCCGGCGGCTCGGGCTGCCGATACCCGCGGCACGGGCGCTACCGTTGGATGGTGCCGCTGCTCGTGCGTTGCTTCGGGTTGCCGGCGCGTTCGCTGCGGGGCGACTTCGACGCCTGCTATGTGCGCCGTCTCGCGCGCTGCGTGCGTGAGGCTTCGCTCGATGCGATCGTGCTCCTCGCTCTCGACGCCCCGCGGGATGCGCACGGCAGGGTGATCCACGAGGCGGACGCCTTCGTCTCGCCCAACCACACCGTGCTCCGCCTGGCCGCCACCCATCGCGAGTTTTTGCCCGGCGTGTCCATCCACCCCGCGAGGCCCGACGCCTTCGAGATGCTCGACCGCTGCCTGGCCGAGGGCGCCGCGCTGATGAAGCTGATCCCGGCCACCCAGAACATCGACCTGCTCGATCCACGCTATCGACGTTTCTGGGAACGGCTCGCCGAGGCGCGGCTCCCTCTGCTCGTGCACACCGGTCCGGAGCCGGCGCTGGAGGAGCTGCGCCCCGAGCTGGGCAACTTTTCCGATTTGCGCGGGCCGCTGGAAGCGGGCGTGACGGTGATCGCCGCACACTGCGGAGGAGCGCGGCATCAGGAGGACTTCGTGCGCGCGCTGCCGAGGCACCCGCGACTCTTCGGCGACACCGCGGCCTTTTGCTCGCCCGTCGGGCGCCGGAGACTGCAACCTCTCCTCGCCCCCGAGGTCGCGGCGCGGCTCGTGCACGGGAGCGACGTGCCGGCGCCCGTGAGCGCCGCCGCCTGCTGGTTGCGCGGCGAGGTCGACTGGCGCGGCGCGCTCCGGGTGTCGCGTTGCCCGAATCCGCTGCAACGCGACCTGCGCCTGAAGCGCTTGCTGGGCTTTCCGGCGGATCTGCCCGAGCGCTCGGCGCAAGTGCTCCGCCCCGGGGCGCTGCTGCGGTGGGAGGAGCGATGGGAGCCGGCGCGGCGCGCGGCCTGAGCAAAATCCACTCGCTGTCGAAAGTCGGTGGGGCTGGCGTTCCCGGCGGACAGGCATTCCCCTTCGGAGCTCGCGCTCCCTCCATGTCCGGCTGTCCGTTCCACACCTCCGCCTCCTCGCCCGCTTCCCCCCGGGGCGCCGCGCCCGCGCGGCTTTCGATCGAGGATGAGTTGCGGTTTCTGGAGGAGATTCACGCCGGGCCCCGGCTCGCCGAACGTCGGGCGGCGATTCGCGAGGCGGTGACGCGCGGTCTGCCCGCGCCGCTCAGCACGGAGGAGCTGCGCCAAGCCGGCCGCATCGGCTGGCGCAACCACGCCCGCTGCATCGGCCGCCTGCATTGGCGCTCGCTGGAACTGCGCGACCATCGCCACCTCGACGACGCGGAGCAGATCGCGGCGAGTCTGCGCGAACACCTCGAGCTCGCGCAAAACGACGGCGCGGTGCGGTCCTTTCTCACCGTCTTCGCTCCGCCCGAGCGCGTCGGCGGCCCGGCGCCTCGGATCCACAACCACCAGCTCTGCGCCTACGCGGGCTACCGCTCGGCCGACGGGGCGATCCTCGGCGACCCCAAGAACCTCGCGCTCACCGAGCAGGCCCTTGCGCTGGGCTGGCGGCCGGCGGCGGAGCGCACGCGTTTCGACCTTTTGCCCTGGATCGTGGCCGGGCGCGACGGCGTGCCGCGGCTCTTCCCGCTGCCGCCCGGCCTGGTGCGCGAGGTGCCGCTGCGCCATCCGCGGCTGCCTTGGTTCGAGGGCCTCGGCCTGCGCTGGTATGCCGTGCCCGTGATCAGCGACATGCGCTTCCGGGCCGCCGGCACCGATTATCCCGCCGCGCCCTTCAACGGCTGGTATATGGGCACCGAGATCGGTGCGCGCAACCTGGCCGACCGGGACCGCTATGACCAATTGCCCGTGATCGCGGAACGCCTCGGCCTCGACCGCCGCCGCCCCCGTTCGCTCTGGCAGGACCAGGCGCTGGTGGAGTTGAACGTCGCCGTCCTGCACTCCTTCGAGCGCGAAGGCGTGAAGTTGGTGGACCACCATGCCGCCTCCGAGGAATTCATGCGGTTCTGCGAACGCGAGCGCGCCGCCGGGCGCGAGGTCTCCGCGCGATGGGACTGGATCGTGCCGCCGATGTCGCCCGCGACGACCCGCGTCTATCACACGCCGATGCGAGAGTTTCCTCTCTCGCCCGATTTTCACGCGAGGTCGGACGACGCGGTGGCGCTCGCGTCGTCCGGCTAGCCCCGTCCCGGCCTAGGCGAGCAGCCCGGGCGGGATGTCGTCGAGGGCGGCGGCGGCGATGCGCCCGCCGCGCTTCGCCCAAGGCAGACCTTGTTCGACGAAGGTTTCTCCCGTCTCGATCGTGCGGCGCACGGCTTCGGGGCCGCCGGTGATGACGAAGCGGTGCTGCGGCCCCTCGCCCGTCTCGCTGACCTGGTCACGCGGCAGCAGGTGCACGCCGCCGGAGGAGATGAGCCCGCCCGAGACGATGCGCAGATAGGGCAGGCAGTCGGCGAGCATCGTGGCGGAGCGGGACGTCTCGCCTCCGAGGTGGCGCAGGCGGTCGCGGTGAATCTCGAAGCGGTCCCCGTCGGGATCGCATTCGCCGACCGCCTTGCCGTTGACCAAAAGGCGGGTGCCGTTGCCGGCCAGCCGGGCCTCGCCGCGCGTGCCGACCACGCGCATCTCCCAGGGCAGTTCATCGGCGCAGGCGTGGGTGAAGGAGGCGGTGAAATCGACGCCGCCGGCGAGGCGCGCGCGCAGCGAGCAGGTGTCGGACGCGACGATGTCCGGGCGCGCGCGGTGGAGCTCGCCCTCGACCCACTCGGGGGCGGCGAAGCCCTCCGGGCGCGGCGAGGCGAAAAAGACCGCGTTGTGGAGGATGTGGGCGAGGCCGTTGGAAGCGGGGCCGTCGAGCACCGGCCGGCCGTCCGGCATCGACATGCGCCCCGACCAGGAGGCGCGGCCATAGTAGCCATCGCCGCGCGGCCAGCAGCAGCCTGCGGTGATCTGGCGGAGCTCGCCGAGCTGGCCCTCGACGAGGAGCCGCTTCACCTCCCGCACGAGCGGATTGAGGATCAGTTGAAAGGCCACCGCGCAGCGGGCCTGCGGATCGGCCTCGATCAGGCGCAGGAGCTGACGCGGCGTGGGCACGGGCGGCTTTTCCAACAGCACCTGCATGCCCGCCCCGAGGGCGGCCAGGGCCATCTCCTCGTGCAAGGGGATGGGCGTGGCGATGAGCAGGAGGTCGATCCCGCCCTCCCGAATCAGCTCGCGGTAATCGGTGTGCACCCGCACGCCCGCCGCCTCGAACTCGGCGCGGGCCGCGCTGCCCGCGGAGAGCGCGGGGTCGGCCACGGCGCCGAGGCGCAAGCGGCCTTCCGCGCGCAGCCCTTCAATGGTGCGAAGATGAGTGGCGGCGTAGCCGCCGACGCCGATTTGGCCGAGGGTCGGGATCATGGTTGCGGGCGAGATTGCGGGCACGAAGGCTTCCGCGACAACTCTCGAAAGATTCTCTCTGACGAAGGGGAAGTCCGCGTCCGGGCTCACCGAAAGAAAACGCCCAAACGATGCATCAGCCCCGGCTCAGAACCTCCCACCGCCCCGCCTCCCCATGAAAGCCCTCGTCCTGATGTTCGATTCGCTCAACCGCCGGCACCTCCCGCCCTACGGCGGCTTGGTCGAGACGCCGAACTTCCGCCGCCTGGCCGCCCGCGCCCACACCTTTGACACGAGTTACGTCGCCTCCATGCCCTGCATGCCGGCGCGCCGGGATCTGCTCACCGGGCGCCCGAATTTCCTGCATCGCTCCTGGGGACCGATCGAGCCCTACGACGACTGTTTCACCGAGCGCCTCTCGCGCGCCGGGGTCTCCACCCACCTGCTCACCGACCACTACCACTACTGGGAGGACGGCGGCGCCACCTACCACCCGCGCTTCGACACCGCGCAGTTTTTTCGCGGCCAGGAGGGGGATCCCTGGATCGGCCAGTGCTCCGACCCGCTCGTCCCGCCCAATCACAACGGCAAGGGCCGCCGGCAGGATTGGGTCAACCGCGAGCGGCTGCGCACGCTGGCCGATTTTTCGCAGACGCAAACGATCGAGGCCGGGCTCGAGTTTCTGGCCCGCAACGCCGCGCCCGAGCATTCCTGGTATCTCCAGATCGAGCTCTTCGACCCGCACGAGCCTTTCGTCAGCCACCCCGATTTCCAACAGGGCCTCGGGCTCGATCCCGACGCGCCGCTCTTCGACTGGCCGCCCTACGCCGCCGTCACCGAGCCGCCCGAACTGGTGGCGCAGGCGCGCGCCCGCTACGAGGCGCTCGTGCGGCAGTGCGATGCCTCGCTCGGCCGCGTGCTCGACGCCATGGATCTTCACGGTCTGTGGGAGGACACCATGCTTGTCGTCTGGACCGACCACGGCTACCTGCTCGCCGAGCACGGACAGTGGGCGAAAAACCACGCGCCGCTTTTCGAGGAGGTGGCGCGCACGCCGCTCTTCATCCATGACCCGCGCCAGCCCGGCCCCGGCCGGCGCTCCGCGCTCGTGCAACCGGCCATCGACCTCGCGCCGACGCTGCTCGGCTTTTTTGGACAGGCCCGCGGTCCGCACATGATCGGCCGCGACCTGGCGCCCGTGCTCACGGCCGACACCCCCGTGCGCAGCCACGCGCTTTTCGGCTACCACGGGCAGGAGGTGAACATCACCGACGGACGCCACGTATATTTCCGCGCGGCCGTGCGCGCCGACAATCAGCCCCTGCACAACCACACCCTCATGCCGACCCAGATGCGCGGCTTTTTCCCCGCCGAGATCCTGCGGCGCGCCGAGCTGCACCCGGGATTTTCGTTCACCGGGGGCATGCCCCTCCTGCGCGTGCCTTGGCTCGGCGCGCACTTCGCGACGGGCGGTCCAGGCCGGCACCGGCTCTACGATCTCGCGCGCGATCCGGCGCAAAAGGACCCGATCGCCGACGTCGATCTCGAGGCCGGCTTGCTCCAGGCGATGGACGCGCTCTTGCGCGAGGCGGACGCGCCGCCCGAGCAATGGGATCGTCTCGGGCTCTAGTTCTACTTTGTTAAAATAAATCTTGCATTTCTGAGGGGCCTTGGTTGCCTCGGTGCCAGTTTTTCCCGGCCGCTTCCGCGGCCCTTAAAAAAAATGACACGCGAGACGTGCGCGGACTCGCGGGACG
>JAUVVA010000159.1 GCA_030604905.1 Verrucomicrobiota bacterium
CCCCGCGCACCCCCTATGCCTACCAACGCCGCCTTGCTGGCGACACACCGGGCCGAGCCTGCGAGCCCCAGCTCATCAACATCCCCACCGGCCTCGGCAAAACCGCCGCCGTCGTCCTCGCCTGGCTTTGGAACCGCGTCGTCCATCCCGACGCGGCCCACCGCGACACTTGGCCTCGCCGCCTCGTGATCTGCCTCCCCATGCGCACGCTGGTGGACCAAACCGAAGAAGCCGCTCGTGCCTGGCTGGAAGCTCTGGATCGTTCCAACGAAGTCGGCGTCCACATTCTCATGGGCGGCGAAGAACCTGACGCCATGCGCGATTGGGATCTGCACCCCGAGCGCCCAGCGATCCTCATCGGCACGCAGGACATGCTTCTCTCCCGCGCCCTTAACCGCGGCTACGGTCTCAGCCGTTACCGCTGGCCCATGCATTTCGCCCTGCTCAACAACGACGCCCTCTGGGTCTTCGACGAACTCCAGCTCATGGGCGTCTCCGTCGAGACCAGCGCCCAGCTCAACGCCTTCCGAAAAAAGCTTGGCCTCGCGCGCGACTGCCACTCGTGGTGGATGTCCGCCACGCTCGACTCCAAACGTCTTCACACGGTCGATCACGCCCCCTTCGCTGCCACGCTCGCCACGCTGGCACTCTCGCCCGAGGAGCAGGAGTCCGAACCTGTCAAACGTCGCATTGCCTCGACCAAGAAGCTCCGCCCCGCCGCCGACACCATACTGTCCAAGGCCACCGAAAAGGCCTACGAGAAGCATCTCGTAGATTTCATCCTCTCCACTCACGAGAACGGCACCTTCACCCTTGTCATCGTCAACCGCGTCGCACGCGCGCGGGAGATTTTCCGCCTACTCCAAAAGGCCGCTGACAAGCTCCCCAGTTCCCGAAAGCCGGAACTAGCCCTCGTCCACTCACGCTTCCGCCCTCGCGATCGCTCCCAACACACCGCCGTGCTCACCGACCGAGCCGTCGCCCACAAGATCGTCATCGCCACCCAAGCCATCGAAGCTGGCGTGGATGTCTCCGCCAAGACGCTCATCACCGAACTTGCGCCCTGGTCCTCGCTGGTGCAGCGCTTCGGACGTTGCAACCGCGCCGGCGAACACACCGATACCGCCGCGCCCGCGACCATCCACTGGATAGACATCGATCCAGCCGGCAAAGACGACCTCGCCCTGCCCTACGAATCGGAGGAACTCGCCGCCGCCCGCGGCGCCCTGCAATCCCTCACCGAAGCCGGCCCCGCGGTGCTCAACGCCGTGTCCGTCACGCCCCGCGAGGTCATCCGCCCTGTCATCCGCCGCAAGGACTTCATCGAACTCTTCGACACCACCCCCGACATCGCCGGCCACGATCTCGACATCTCCCGCTACATTCGCGAAGGCGACGACACCGACGCACAGGTTGCCTGGCGCGATCTGGGCAAAGACCACGCACCCGCCCAAACAACGCCCCGCCCGACCCGCGATGAACTCTGCCGCGTTCCCGTCCACGCGCTGAACGAGTTTCTCAAGAAACAAAGCGCCAGCGCGTTCATCTGGAACTCCCTCGTCCGCGACTGGGAGGCCCAGCGTTCGGTCCGCCCCGGCGCCATCTGCCTGCTCGACGCCGATCTCGGCGGTTACGACGACGATCTAGGCTGGACCGCCGACAAAAAATCGAAACCCACTCCCCTGCCTCCGCCGACCGCGCCGGAGCAAGCGGTCCACGCCGACGAGGCCGACTACGGCGACGCCCCCCTCGCCCAAGCCGGCCGCTGGCAAACCATCGCCGAGCACACCTCCGAGGTCGAAACCGAGCTACGCGGCATTCTCGACACGCTCGCTCTCCCGCCCGAGGACACACGCACCTTGGCCGAGGCCGCCCGTCTCCACGACATAGGCAAAGCCCACCCCGTTTTCCAAGACATGCTGGTCGGCGACGACGCCACTCGTCGCTCCGCGCTCTGGGCCAAATCGCCCGGTCAAAACGGTCGCTCCTCGCGTCCCCTCTTCCGCCACGAGCTCGCATCCGCGCTCGCCCTCCTCGCGCACCCCGAGCTCATCCGCGCCTCCGATCCCGATCTCGTCGCTTATCTTGTCGCCGCCCACCACGGCAAAGTGCGCCTCTCCATTCGCTCGCTGCCCCGCGAGGACGCTCCGCCCGATGACCGGCGCTTCGCCCGCGGCATCTGGGAGGACGACGCCTTGCCCCCAATCCCGCTCGCCGACGGCAGCGAGTTTCCCGCCACCGTCCTCTCGCTCGCCTGCATGGAGCTAGGCTCGCGCGACGACGGCCAAACCCGCTCCTGGCTCGCCCGCATGCTCGCGTTGCGCGACCACCCGAAGATCGGCCCGCTCCGCCTCGCGTGGCTCGAAGCGCTCTTGCGCGCCGCCGACATGCGCGCCTCCGCCCGCGCCGACCAATCCTCAACTCCTTGAAGCCATGCCCGCACTCCCTCTCCCCGGCTGCGCCCCCACGCCCCTCGCGCACTACCTCAAGGCGCTCGGCATCCTCCGCCTCGTCGCCGAACAAGCCGACGCCCAAGCTGCCGGGTGCTGGCAGCGCGAGGATTTCATTCTTCGCTCCGCTCTTGATGCCGAGGCGCTCACCACGTTTTTCCTCGAAGGCTACTCTCCCACTCCAGTCCTCGCCCCTTGGAACGGCGGCAGCGGATTCTTTCCGAAAGACAACCAGGAGTCTCTCGAACTCATCCAAGCCTGCGATTCGCCGCGCTTCGCCGCCTACCGCGAAACTCTCACCGCCGCCCAAAGCCTGCTCGTTCAGCTCAAGCTCAAGGACAAACCCGACCCGGAGAACAAAGCGCTCCTTCTCCAGGCCTGCCGCAACACCCTTCCCGAAACGGCCATCGCTTGGCTCGATGCCGCCTTCGTCCTCAGCAACGACGGCGCAAAATACCCGCCGCTCCTCGGCACCGGCGGCAATGACGGCCGCCTCGAGTTCACCAACAACTTCATGCAGCGCCTCGCCGAGGTGTTCGACTTGTCCACCGGCGCGCCCTCCCCCCACTCGCGGGCTTGGCTGCGCCAGTCGCTCTTCGCCGACACCCTGCCCGTCGCCCGCGTCAAAGCGCCCATCGGCCAATTCTTCCCCGCCGCCGCGGGCGGAGCCAACGCCACCAGCGGCTTCAATGCCGACTCTTCCGCCAACCCCTGGGATTTCATCTTCATGATCGAGGGCGCGCTGGTGTTCGCCGCGGCCGCGGTGAAGCGCCTCGAGTCCATCGAGGACGGGCGCCTCGCCTACCCCTTCTGCGTCCGACAAGCCGGCATCGGCTACGCCAGCGCCTCCACCGCCGACGAGTCCGCCGCCCGCGCCGAGATGTGGATGCCCCTCTGGGAAAAACCCGCCACCTACTCGGAACTCTCCGCGCTCTTCAGCGAAGGCCGCGCCCAGGTTGGCGTCCGCTCCGCACGCAACGGCGTCGATTTCATCCGTGCCGTCGTGACGCTCGGCGTGGACCGCGGCATCACCGCCTTCCAGCGCTACGGCTTTCAGGTGCGCAACGGCCTCGCCTACTTCGCCACGCCACTCGAACGCGTGATCGTGCGCCAGAACACCCGCGCCAATCTCCTCGTCGAAATCGACCGCTGGCTCGACCAACTGCGCCGCTTCTCCGGCGACGGCCCCGCCTCGGTCGCCCGCGCCTTGCGAGGCATCGAGACGGCCATCGACGAACTCTGCCGCCACGACGACGCACCCCATTTTCGCGCGCTCCTCGTCGCCCTCGGCCACGCCGAGCAGGCGCTCGCCCGGAGCTTCCGCTGGACCACCGAAAAGCGCCTTCAGCCCCTTAAGGAACTTTCGGCGTCCTGGCTTCAGCACGCCGCCGACACCCCTGATACTGACCGCGAACTCCGCCTCGCCGCCGCCCTCGCCTCCGCCTACGGCGGCGCCCTGCGTTCACACCTCGAACCCGTCGAAGGACGCGGCTTCTGGAAGTGGTGCGACACGCCCGGCAACAACGTCTGCTGGAGCGAAGGTGGTCTCCAGACCGTGTTGCTCGACATCCTTTCGCGTCGGCTCGCCGCCCCGGAAAATGCTCCCTCGCTCCACCAAGGCCGCGCCACGTGCCACGCCAGCCTCGACGACATTGAGGCCTTCATTCGCGGCGAACTCGACGACGACCTCATCGCCGACCTCTGGTGGGCGCTCTCCGCGGTCGATTGGAGCACTATCGCCCGCGCCTCCCATCCCTCCGCCGACGAGCCGCCGTCCGCGCTTTTTTCACTTTTGCGCCTCTGCTTCCCCCAGCCCGGCGAACTCCGCCGCGGCGCTGCGGAAGTCCCTTCGGTTCCCGCCATCGTCGCCAAGGCCCGCGCTGGTCAAAGCCGCGAAGCCAGCACGCTCGCCGTCCGTCGCCTGCGCGCCTCCGGCTTCCGCCCGCGCCTCGACTCCATCGACTTCGGCGCAGCGGTCACCGCCCGCACCGCGGCAGCCCTGCTCTTCCCCCTCCACCCCGACGACTTCTTCCGTCTGCAAACCACCATCCTCCGCCAACCCGACACCGCCCAAATCTAACACCGTCCGCTTCCTCCAACCATGAACCTAGACCTCCTCAAAAACGAACCGCGTCTCCTCATCGAAGCCCGCCTGCAACCCGTCGCCGGCACCCGCTTCCAGCCCACCGGCTTCCCCGATCTCGGCGCCGCCACCTACAAATCCGCCGACGGCGCCGAAATGCTCCTCGTTGAGTCCGCCCAAAGCATGGCGAACCGGCTCGAATCCGCCATCTGGGATGCCGCCACCAACGATCTCGTGGCGCCACTCTCCGGCCTGCCCTACGTCATCGCGACCAACTCCGCCGGCGAACCGCTCACCAACTCGGTGCTCGAGGCCCATCGCATCAACAGCCCCTACATCTACAACGCCGAAGGCTTTGCCGCCATCCAGGCCGACGTCGGTTTCGACGAGAAAAAACCCTTCAACGCCCGCAAGCTCGCTGCCGCCCTCTTCAAATACGACGTCAACAGTCTCCTTCACGGCATCTTTCTCGAAAAGATCGGCGGCGTCGTGCGCCTCCCCCGCGCTCTGAGCGGTTTCATCGAAGCGACCCAGGTGAACGTCGCTGCGAGCGGCGGCGTCAAAAACGACCGCGTGCGCGCCAGCAAGGGAGACGACGACAAGACCGCCAAGGAAGGCTACGGCAACGTCCCCTTCCATCGCGACGAATACACCGGCCTCATCACCGCCTACTTCAACCTCGACCTCGCGCTCATCCGCGGCTTCGGGCTCGGCGCCGCCGCCGAATCGCTCCTCGTCGCGCTCGCCCTCTACAAGATACAGCGATTCCTCCGCGACGGCCTCCGGCTCCGCACCGCCTGCGATCTCGACGCCACCGAGATCAAAGTCACGCGCCCCAAAGCCGGATTCATCCTGCCCACCATCACCGAACTCGAAGCTGCTCTGCCCGGCTTGATCGCCGCCGCCAGCCCCGCCTTCGCCAGCCCTGCCAAAACGACGCTGAAATACAAAGGCTGACCTATGCCTACCCTGGCCGAATTCCGTTTCTTGGCGGGGCGCCTGCACACCACGCCTTGGGGCAGTCACGTAAACGAGGGCGTCGTGGAGTGGCCGCCTGCTCCGTGGCGTTTGTTGCGCGCGCTCCTCGCCACCTGGCACCTCAAGGCCACCGAGCAAATTCCCGCCCCCCTCCTCCGCAGCCTGATCGGGCATCTCGCCTCGCAGCCTCCGCGCTACCAACTACCCGACGCATCGACGGGACACACCCGCCACTACATGCCGTTCAACGAAGGCAAAAACGAGAAGACCACCAAGATCTTCGATACCTTCGTCGCTGTCGGGAAGAATACCCCGCTCATCGTTTGTTGGGACGTCGACCTCCCCGCGTCCGAGCGCTCGGCACTCGACACCCTGCTCACTCGCCTTGCCTACCTCGGTCGCGCTGAAAGTCTCGTCGAAGCCCAGCTTTTGCCCTCAGACGAAATCGCCCGCTTCCGGGCGGACGTCGCTCCCATGGCTGACGAGCCATCCGTCCGTCCCGCGACCGACTACATCCGACTGCTCACCCCCCTTAGCGAGCCCGCCTACGCCGCGTGGCTCTCTCAACTAGCGAACTCGGCCACGCAATCAGTCCCATCGACGAAGGGGAGGAAGACCAAGAAAGCCTCCGCCCCGGCCGCGCCTGAAGATCTCTTCACCGCGCTCCATGCCGACACGGGAGAACTCCAAGCCGCCGGTTGGCTCGGCGAGCCGCCAGGCTCTCGTTTGCTCTACTACACCCGCCCGGCCCATAGCCTCGAAGCGAAACCCGGAAGCTCGTGGCGCATCAAACGCTCCGGTAGCCTTCCCACCGTCGCCCGCTACGCCATCGCCAGCAACGTCCTCCCGCGCATTACATCCACGCTATCCGTCGCCGAACGGGTTCACCAAGCACTCCTCTCACGCTTCAAAGGCAGCTTGCCGCCGCCCGTCCTCTTGGGCCGCGATCCAAGCGGTCAACCGCTGAACGGCCACGCCCACGCGCACATCTTCTGCGAGCCTCGGGCTAAGGAAAACACGATAGCCCACGTCACCGTTTATGCGTCCGGCGGCTTCGATCCCGAAGCTCAACGCGCGCTCCGCAGCCTCGGTCGCATCTGGGGCCACGGTGGCCACGACATCGAACTTGTTTTGATCGACCTCGGATGGCCGGAAACCTTCTCCGACTCAACGCTCTTCAAACCGAACAAAGTCTGGCAATCGCTGACGCCTTTCGTCTCCACGCGCCATCCGAAAACCTATCGCGACGGCCGTCCCAAAATGAGCCCCGAAGGCTGGCAAATCGACTCCTCCGAGCACGAGATCCGTCGCTGGCTCAGTCAGCACCCCGTAACAGCCGACGGTGCTGTCGAACTCCCGCGTAAAATCGAACCGATCGAGGCGCCGGTTCTCAACGGCCGCCCCCTACGCTGGCATGATTTCAACACCCGACGCAGCCAAGGCGGCGGGACCCGCGCCCACCAGCCCGCTCGCGGCTTCCGCCTGACCTTCGCCAAGCCAGTCTCTGGTCCGCTCGCCTTCGGCTACGCCGCCCACTTCGGCCTCGGCCTCTTCGCCCCTGTCCTCGAATGACCGCCCCCACCGCATCGTTCTCCTCCCCGCCCACCGTCTCCGTCACCGGACACGGCCGGCGCGAGGTGCGGCCGGACCGGGTGGAGTTTCATTTCGTCCTCGAGGGCGTTTACCCCTCCGTCCAGGAAGCCGAAGCGCAGTTGCATCGCCGCCGCGCCGCCTTGTTGTCCGCGCTCGAAACCCATCGCGGTCCCGACGCCCGCCTCACCTGCGCCGATCCCGTCATCGCCCCGCACCACGAATACGAGGATCGCGCCTATGTGTTTAAAGGCTTCAAGGCCTCCGACCACCTCATCCTCCGGGCCCCGCTCACTCCCGGCCTGGTCAACGCCGTCCTCCGCTCGGTCACCGCGCAGATGAAGAGCCTCGCCGTCACCGTCCGTCATCGCTCGAAGAAAACCTCCTCCGCCCTCCGCTCCGCCCGCGCCGAAGCCGTGCGCGACGCCCGCCGCAAGGCCATGCACTTCGCCGAGGCCGCCGGGCATCAACTCGGTCGGCGCCTCCGGCTCTCCGACACCCCGTCCAAAGCCGGACACGGCAAACAGCACGAAGCCTTGCTCTACTCCGCAGCCGAAGACGCTCCGGTGGAAATCGCTCCCGAATCCCAAACCGTCACCGCCGAGGTCCACGCCGTCTGGGAACTCAGCCCGGCATAGCCGCTGCTCCCCCGGTCGCTTGCGTCGCGCATCCAGCCAAATGGCAAACGATCAACTCCCCCTCTCGCTCGACACCTCGCCGGCGCTCCAGCCTGGCCCGGTGCCGCACCTGCGCGACGAAATCGCCCGCGTCTGGGGCCTGCCGCTCGGCGAGCGCGTCGAGATCACCTTCCGCCCCGCCTTCCCTATCACATCCCTCTCCGGCCGGCTCGAACTTCGCTCCGCCCCCG
>JAUVVA010000123.1 GCA_030604905.1 Verrucomicrobiota bacterium
GAGCGAGCCGCCGAGCAGGCCGCCGTGCACGGCGCCGGCGACGCCGCCCTCGGACTGGAGTTGGACGACGCGCGGGACCTCGCCCCAGATGTTGGTTTTGCCGGCGGCGGACCACTCGTCGCAGGATTCGGCCATCGGGGAGGACGGGGTGATGGGGTAGATCGCGATGAACTCGCTGAGCCGGTGGGCGACGGAGGCGACGGCCTCGTTGGCGTCGCAGGTCACGTATTCGGGGTTGGCGCGGGCGGTGAGCTTGGACGCGTCGGCGGCGAGAGGGGCGGAGGGAGCGGCGGTGGGCATGGTCGTGGAGCCGAGCGCCGGGCCGTGGAGGTCGACGAAAGGCACCGCGCACAGTGCCAAAAAATGCGGGAACGGGCTCCGCGGGGCTTGGCGAGGGGGGCGCGGAAATTGCGCGCCCGCGGGTCGGCTTTGTGCTGCACCGCGAAGTCTTGGCGCAAAAACTCGCGCCCCGCGGCCAAGCGGGCTCCTTGAGAGCGATGCGCACGCGCGAACTCAGCTTTGAGCAGGCGAAAGTGATCCGCCTCGGCGGGCCGCTGGTCTCGGCGCATCTCTTGGTGGACGCGGCGGGGCTCACGCTGGTCGACACCGGACTGTTCGGCATCCCGCGCGAACTGCGACGAGTCGTGGCGAGGCTGCGGCGTCGGCCGGAGGAACTGCGCGACATCGTGCTCACCCACGGGCACCTCGACCACGTCGGGGGCGCGGCGGAAATCCAAGCTTGGTCGGGAGCGCGGGTCTGGGTGCACCCCTTGGATCGGGAACACGTGGAGCAGCGGGTGCGGTATCGGGGCTGGGCGCGCGGCTGCGGGGCGCTGGAGGCGGCGGGCCGAACCGTGGCGCACTACCGCCCGCCCAAGATCGGCGCCGAGCTCCAGGACGGAGCCCGCCTGCCGCTCTGGGGCGGCCTGAGGGTGCGGCACCTGCCCGGTCATACGCCGGGGCACTGCGCGCTGGTCGCGGAGCGGGCGGAGGCGCGGGGACTGGTTTTCACCGGCGACCTTTTCGCCAGTTACGCTTGGTCGACCCACCGACCGCCCATCATTCTCACCCGGGACCGAGCTCGGGCCGAAAGGAGCCTGCGCAGCTTCGTGTCGGAACTTTGCGCCGCGCAGACGAAAGAGCGGCCGGGGCCCGGCCTGCTGCCGGGACACTACGACCGGATGGACCCGCTGCTGCACCGCCGCCGCCTGCTACGGCTGTGCCGCGGGCCGGCCGCGGGCGCCGGCCAGCGCCGGCAGTGAGGGAAGAAGTCGACTTGTGGAGCTTCCGGCCCTTGTTGATGTCTCCCCTTCCCCACCCTTAGCTTCCAAGCGTCTATGAATCGTTCCTCCTTCCTCCGCCGTTCCGCCGCCTTCCTCGCCCTCGCCTGCCTCGCCGCCCTGCCGGCGCTGCGCGCCGAAGACGCACCCGCGGCGCCCGCCCCGACCGCCCCGGCGCCCGCCGCGATCAGCGACATCCGCGTCATCGTCAAAACCAACAAGGGAGACATCGAGGCCACGCTCTTCGCCTCCAAGACGCCCATGACGGTGGCCAACTTCCTCAACCTCGCCTCGAAGGGCTTCTACGACGGCCTCACCTTCCACCGCGTGATCCCCAACTTCATGGTCCAAGGCGGCGATCCCGAGGGCTCCGGTCGCGGCGGCCCCGGCTACCGCTTCGGCGACGAGTTTCACCCCGCGCTCAAACACTCGAAGCCCGGCATCTTCTCGATGGCCAACGCCGGCCCCGGCACCAACGGCAGCCAGTTCTTCATCACCCACGTCGAAACGCCCTGGCTCGACGGCAAACACAGCGTCTTCGGCGAGGTCACCAAGGGGCAGGATGTGGTCAACCGTATCGCCCGCGGCGACCGCATCGTGAAGATCGAGATCCTCGACTCCACCGACGCCCTCTTCACCGCCCAAGCCGCCAACATCACCCGCTGGAACTCCGCGCTGCGTCGCTGAGCCGCCAGCCGCGCACAGGCTCCCCCCCCCCTCACTGCGAAAGCGGGACCGCGGAGCCTTTCTCTCCCAGGTCCCCGCCGCTCCCTCACCGGAGCGGCACGACGGCAGCCGTTTCGTCCTCACCCCCGTCCCTCCACCGTCCGCGCCGGCGCGCTTTCATGCCCCGCGCCGCCGCGGCTCAGGCTCACTCAACGCCCGCGCCGCGTCCCCGCCCTGCCCGCCGCGTCCCGAGCGCGCGGATCCGCGCTCAACGCTGCGCGCTGAAATCCAGCTCCAGCGTGCCGGGGCCGGTGATGTTGGCGCCACTGGCCGCATAACGACCACCCCGGAACTCGATTTGCACGGCCTCGCGTGCGCTTACCGTGACCAGCATCGCCACGTTTGGCAGAGGGTAACGCTGATCCGGCACCAGCGAGGCGGGCAAGGGAGTCGGCGCCAGGTTGCGTCCGTCATCGCGCGCCCGCACGCCCGTGATCTGCACCGGCCGCAACGCGACGATATACACCGGCTCCTCCACCACCGCCGCTTGTTGCGCCGTCCGCGGTGAGTCTCCGCCGCCCACCAGAGCGACCACACCCCAGATCACCAGACCGAGCAGCACCACGCCACCCAGTCCGAGCCAGAGTCCGTTCTTCGACAGAAGCGCGCGATCCAGCCCGCCGAGCGGCATACGCGGCTGAAAAGGCTGACGCTGCGGCGTCGGCGCCACCGGCTCGGCCCCCGGGGTCATGGCGGCCGCCGCCGCGGAGGGCGCGGGCGAGGCGGGCGCGTTTTTCCCCGCCGCCTGCCCCGAGTGGCTGATCTCCATCTTGCCGTAGATCTCGCGATTGAGCCCACGACCCGCGGGACGCCCGCCCTCGCCAAGACCGAGCGCCAGAAAATCCGCCACGATCTTCTCCGCCGGCAACTTCAGGTAGTTGGAGTAGATGCGAAGAAAGCCGCGGATGTAGATGTCGGGCAGCTTGATATCGAACTGATTGCTCTCAAATTTGTGCAGGTAATCGCCGCGGATCTTCGTGGCCTCGGCGGCTTCACGGATGGAGATGCCCTTGCGCTTGCGTGCTTCTTCGAGGCGTTCGCCGATCGTCTGCATGGCGTGGAGGTATGCGGGGAGCTGGCCCGGAATAAAGGACGAAGTGTAAAGAGACCGCAGCCGCGGCCGCCGGGGCTTGGACGCGGCTCAGCTCAAAACACCTTCGGTTCGGGCACCACGCCCACCACTTTTACCACCACCCGCCCGGCGGCGTCGCTCAGCCCCAGGTTTTGCCGATAGATGTCGGCGATCTCCTGTTCCAGGTAGCCCTGGATCGCGTCGAGCTTCGCGTAGGGCCGCACCTTCAGATACAGCGTGGTGTGAAACTTCTCCCCGCGCTTGCGCACGTGCGCCCGCGCATGCGCCACCCCCTTCAACTGCTCCGCGCACGCCTCGAGCAAACGATGCAAGGCGTGACGCGAGATCGCGAGCCGACCCGACTCGGTGCGCCGCAACACCAGCGTGCTGCGCGGACGCACCAGCACGAGCACCACCCAAAGTGCCAGGGCGAGCCAGAGCAGGGCCAGTTCGCGCGGAGCATCGGCCCAGAGAACCTCGGCCCAATTCGTGTAGTCGGTCATGGCGGAAGCAGGAGAAAACCGGAAACCGGAAGCAAATGCGGAGGCTGGATCAGGCGTGGCGGGCGAGCGGCGGGGGCGGATTCCTCAATCCGTCGCGGGCACGTCGGGCCAGGTGTCGTCATCGTCCCGCGCATCGCTGTGCCCCGCGGGCAGGCGCACGCCCTCGATGATCACGTCCACCTTGCGCACCGGCTTGCCCGTCATGGCGCTCACCTGCTTGGCCACCGCCACCTGCACCTCGTAGGCCGTCTTGCCGATCTCGGCGCCATAGGCGACGATCAGACGCAGCTCGATGTAGTAGTTGTCCTCGGCGTCCTCGGTGACCTTGACGCCCCGATGATCCGCCTCGCGCTTCGCGAACAGCTCGCTGATGCCGTCGACGATCCCGCCACCCACGCCGGCCACGCCCGGGATGCGCAGCGCGGCGAGGCGCACGATCCCCGCGACGACATTGTGGTTGATCTTGATGTCACCGAGCGTCGGCTGGTCGTCGTAACGGGTGACGGGCGGGTGGTCTTCGGGGTCGGTCGGCATCATGATGCCCCCGAGCCAACAATCCCTTGCGTCGACGGCAAATCCCAATCGCAAGCGCCTCGGCGATATCCGCCCGCTTCCCCTCGCCTCTCCTCGCCCCTACTCGTCCTCGTTCTCTTGCTCGTTCTCTTGCTCGTTCTCCCGCCCGTTAAGCGCCCCCACCCGCCACCAAGCGCTCCGCCCGCGCGCGCGCCTCGCCATCCGCCGCCAGCACCTCCGCGAGGCCGGCCGCCGGCGCCGCACCCATCGCCGCCAAGGTCGCCTCCGTCACCCGCGCGATCCCGAGGAAAGGCAGCCGCTCCGCCAAAAAAGCCGCCACCGCGACCTCGTTGGCCGCGTTGTAGATCGCCGGCGCCGCCCCGCCCCGCTCCATCGCCTCGCGCGCCAGGCGCAACATCGGGAACCGCCCCTCGTCCGCCGGACGAAACTCCAGCCCGAGCACCCGGTCCAACGACAGCCCCGCCTCCGCGCCCCGCCCGCCCCGCGCCGGATACAACAAGGCATGCTGGATGGGAAACGTCATCGAGGGCGGACACAATTGCGCCAGCATCGCCCCGTCGCAAAACTCCACCAGACAGTGCACGATGCTTTGCGGATGGATGATCGCCGCGCACTGCGCCGGCCGCAGGTCAAAAAGCACCGCCGCCTCGATCAGCTCCAGGCCCTTGTTCGCCAGGGTCGCGCTGTCCACCGTGATCTTCGGCCCCATCGCCCAGTTCGGGTGCTTCAGCGCGTCCGCCACCCGCGCCTCGGCCAGCCGCTCCTCCGGCCAGTCGCGAAACGCCCCGCCCGAAGCCGTCAGGATCACCCGGCGCACCTCCCTCCGCTCCTGCCCCTGCAAACACTGGAACACCGCGTTGTGCTCCGAATCCACCGGCAGGATCCGCGCGCCCGAGCGCCGCGCCGCCGCCAGCACATGCGCGCCCGCCAGCACCAAAATCTCCTTCGAGGCCAAGGCCAGATCCTTGCCCGCGCCCAGCGCCGCCAAGGCCGGCCGCAGCCCCGCCGTGCCCACCACCGCCACCAACACCACATCCGCCTCGGGCAACAAGGCCAGCGACTCCAGGCCCTCCACCCCCGGCGCATGCAGGATCGCCCCCGCCGGCAACACGCCCGCGCCCGCCGCGCGCAGCTCCGCCGCCGCCCGCTCCTCAAACACCGCCAGATGCCGCACCCCAAACTCCCGCGCGATCTCCAGCAAGGCTCGCGTGCGCGAGTGCGCCGCCACGCCCACCAACTCCAGCTCGCTCCCGTGCGCGCGCAGCACCCGCACGGTGTTCTCGCCGATGCTGCCCGTCGCGCCGAGCAGGACCACCCGCTTCCGCCGCCGCGGCGCCGCGCCCTCGCCCGCGCCACCCGGCGCGCCTCGCTCCTCCGACCTCGTGCTCGACTCCATGGGCGGCGCCTTCACGCGTGCAACAACACGAAGGCGATGTAGCCCACCGGCGCCGTGAGGATCAGGCTGTCGCTCAGATCAAACATGCCGCCGATCCCCGGGATCGTCGCGCCCGCGTCCTTCGTGTCCGCCCGCCGCTTGATCACCGACTCCACCAGATCCGAGACGATCGCCAGGATCGCGATCGGCACCGCGATCAGCGCCGCCAACCAGGGCTTGAAGCCGCCCGGGAAGTAGTCCGCCAGGAAATACGCCAGCGCCGCCCCCACGCCCGCCGAGATCAACACGCCGCCCACCGCGCCCTCCCAGGTCTTCTTCGGGCTGATGCCCGGCGCCATCTTGTGGCGGCCAAAGGCGAGGCCGGAGAGCAGCGCCCCCACGTCGCAAAACTTCGAGACCGCGATCAGCCACACCATCAACAACAGCCCGGTCTTCTCGTGCGGCCCCGGCAGCACCGCGATCCGCACCAGAAACGACAGCATGAACGGCACGTAGAGCACGCCAAACAAGGACCACGCCAGCGTCTCCACCCGGTTGTGCGGCTGCCGCTCGCCCAGTATCCGCAAGGCAAATACGACCACCGAGGCCGCCAGCAGCGTGCCCGGCGCCGCCAGCTCCGGCGCGTGCGGCAGCCACAGCGGCGCGTAGTAGGGCGCCAGCATGATGAGCGCGCCGAGGCTCATCCCGAACTTGTCGAACGGATCCAGGCCCATCCGGTGCGCCATCTGATAAAACTCGCGCAAGGTCAGCACCCCCACCGCCGAGACGAGCCACACCGCGCCCAGCGTCCCGAAAAACGTGACGCAGGCGATGACGATGGCCCAGAGACCGAAGGTGCTGAGGATGCGTTGGCGCATGATGGAGAAAAGGAGCGTGGGGCGGGTGGAGGGGCGAAAAAAACGATGCAGGAAAACGGAGGAAGGACGAGCGCGAGGCGAGGGTCAAAACGAGCGTCTGCCGGCGCCTCGGCGCCCTGGCCAAGACTCCCGAGGCCCGCCTCCCGCCGAGGCCTCCTCAGATGACCAGCGGGCTCGGCCCCGCCGCGACCGCCTCGGCCCGGGCGCCCGCCCCCGCTCCCGCCGCGCCCCCGCCGGCCCCCGGCCCCGGACGCGACACCTGCTCCCCCGTCAAACCGTAGCGACGCTCCCTTCGACGATAACTCTCCACCGCGGCCTCAAACTCCGCGCGCCCAAAATCCGGCCACAACACGGGCGTGAACACGAACTCCGCATACGCCGCCTGCACGAGCAGGAAGTTGCTCAGCCGCGACTCCCCCGAGGTGCGGATCACCAAGTCCGGGTCCGGCAACTCGGCCGTGTAGAGGTGCCGCGCAAACCCCTCCCACGTGTCCGCGTCCTGCAGCTTCGCCTCGCCCGCCATCACCGCCGCCGCGAAGGCCCGCGCAGCATCCAGCACCTCGGTGCGCGCCCCATAGTTGAGCGCCAGGACCAGCGTGTGCTCCGTGAAGTGCGCGGTATCCCGCATCGCCTCCTCCAAGGCCGCGCGCGCCCGCCCCGGCAACGCGTCGATCCGACCGATCGCGCGCAAACGGACTTTGTTCTTCATCAGACTCGCCTTCTCCCGCCGCAAAAAGGTTTCCAACAACTCCATCAGCCCCCCCACCTCGTCCTCCGGCCGACGCCAGTTTTCGACCGAGAACGCATAAAGCGTCAGATAACGCACCCCCAAGGCCCGCGCCCCGTCCAGCACCGCCCGCACCGACTCGGCCCCGCGCCGATGCCCCTCCAGCCGGGGCAAGCCGCGCTGCTTCGCCCAGCGCCCATTGCCATCCATGATGATGGCCACATGAGCAGGAACGGGGAGCAAAGAGACGGAAGAAGACATCGCGATGGGAACAAAAAGGGAGCTGCCGAAAAGTGTGCGTGCAACGGCGTGGGCCGCCCCACGCGGATAGGAGCATCAGTAAACACCGCGCTCCGCCCCCTCGGCAATGCCAGAGTCCGCCCGACCGCACGCCCACGCCACCGTCCACGCCCTCGCCCCGCGCTCTCGCCCCGCGCCTCGGCCCGCCGATTTGACGGCGCCCACCTCCCGCCTTCCTTCGCCAGCATGCCCACCCATCCGCGGCCGGATCCGCTCACCGACCCTGAGATTGAAAAAGCACTCCTGGCCCTGCCCGGGTGGCAACACACGCAACACTCGCTCTGCCGGGACTACCACTTCCCGGATTTCCGCAGCGCGCTCGCGTGGATGATGCGAGTCGCCTTTGAGGCTGAATCCTTGGATCACCACCCGGAGTGGACCAACCTCTACCGCCAAGTGACGGTGCGCCTCAACACGCACGCCGCCGGCGGCCGCGTCACCGTGCTCGACCTGGAACTCGCCTCACGCATGGAACGCCTCGCGGCCCCCCTCCTCGCCAAACCCGCCGGCAGCACCCCCTGATGGCCGTGGTCACCGCGGTCCGGGGAGCGCACCCGTCCCGGGTGCTGCGCTGGGCGTCCCGCCCAGCGCCTTCCTGCGGGGCCTCTGCGAAACGCCGAAAACCAGCCGCGAGACGCGGGCGCTCCTCAGACCGTCGCGAACCGGCACAAGCAGCTAAACCCGGATTCCGGCGTCCCCGCCTCTGTTCCGAACCCACGGGCGAGACGCCCCTGCCACGTCAAACCGCCGAATCCAGCGGCTCCGGTCCTATTGGAAGTGCGCGAGTATCCCGTCATCGAATTTTCTTTAAGAATGAATTGGCCGCAAAGAGGCGCAGAAGTCGCAAAATCAATCCAAGGCTCCGGCAACTCTGCTTTTTTTGCGCCTCTTGCGCCTTTTTGCGGCCATTCCCTGACCGCATTTACTCAAATCACTTCAGTGACAGCTCCCAGCCCGCCCCGTCGTTTTGGCCCCGTAGATCGGGGCGGGCCGACCCGCTTCGTGTGAAACATGCGGGCTAATCCAAAGGCGAGCGGACTCCGAGCCCGGGAGCCTCCATGACATGCGTGTAGATCTGCGTCGTTTCCACGCTGGCATGCCCGAGCAGGTCCTGCACGGTCCGCAGGTCGGTGCCGTTTTCCAACAAGTGCGTCGCAAACGAGTGCCGTAGCGTGTGGCAACTCACCGGCTTGGTGATCCCCGCGCGCTCGGCCGCGACCTTCACGGCCTTGTGGAGGGCGTTGTCGCTGACGTGGTGACGACGCTCGCGCCCCGACCGCGGGTCCACGGACGGATTTTTCGCCGGAAAAAACCACTGCCAAGCGAGTTCCTTGCCTGCATTGGGCGCCTTTTCATCAAAGGCTCCCGGCATATAGACCCCGTCGAGATCGGCTTGGCGGTCCTGTTCCCAAAGCGCGGTGACCCGTTGCTTCTGTTCCTCCAAGGCAGGGCGCAGCGATTGAGGCATCATGACCATGCGGTCCTTGTCGCCCTTCCCGGCGCGCACCATCACGGTGCCCCGCTCGAAATCCAAGTCCTTCACCCGCAGCCGCACGCACTCCATGAGACGCAGCCCGGAGCCGTAGATAAGCCGGAGCATGAGACCCGCGCTTCCCTCCGTGACTGCGAGCAAGCGGCGCACCTCGTCGCGACTGAGCACCTCCGGCAGGCGGCGTCCCCGTTTCGCGCGAGCGATCTCGCCCAGCCCCTCGAGCTCGAGGCCGAGGACCTTTTTGAAAAAATACAGCAAGGCCGAGAACGCCTGATTCTGGGAGCTCGCGGTGACTTGGCGTTCGATGGCGAGATGCTCTAGGAAGCGTCGCACCTGTTTCACGCCCAGTTCGCCCTCGGGGACCGGGCCGGTGAAGATCAAGAACCGCCGGACCATCTCCAGATAAGCGTGTTCGGTGCGGATGGAGTAGTGGTTGAGCCGGAGCACCCGGCGCAGCTGAGCAAGCCATTCCTCCATCTGGTCGGGAGGGCCGCCGCTGGCGGCGCTTCCTTTGGCGGTGGCGAGACTGCCTGCGTGGCCGCTGCTGCGCACGCGATACCGAAGCACCCACCCCTTTTGACTGGTGGGGAATTCGAGCGGCTTGGGGAGAGAGTCCACATGGACCCACCGCCATGCCTCGACCCCGCGCTGGAACAGATTGAGTGCCTGTTTGAGTTGAGCAACGCGAATGGGAGGCCAGGCGACGGGCAGGGCTTGAACGTGGGCGAGATAAGACTCGACGGCGTCAGGCAGTTCGAGAAGCTCGCCATGTTTTCGCGTGAAGGCGACAAACTGTTCCATATGAACGCCGAGCCAGAATGCTTCTTGGTCGGGAGGTCGCACACCTGCGGCGTCCAAGATTCGTCTGACCCCGGCCTTAGGCACGAGCTGAGGCTCGGAGAGTGCCTGGGAATCATCTTCGACGGCCAATTCTTCCGGAAGCGGATATTCCATAAAAATCACTCCGACGCCCCAAAAACAAAAAGTCCACTCTTTTCCGACCTAACCGGAAAAAGATCTAGCCCTGTTTACTTTCCTCCAACTACACAACGTTAGGCAGAAGAAACCAAAACAGCGACATCGGCCTCGGCCTCCTCGATAGTCCGGTAGCGATACGGGCGATTAGTTTCGCCCTCCAGCGCCCGCCCGCGATTGTCGATGATCGCGAGGTCAGTTCCCTCGACCGGGAGATGTGGGAGATACACGCCGTTTAGGCATACCTGAGAGAAGGCGACGGCAATGTAACCATCCTTTATTTTGTGGGGGAGTTTCATGGTATCAAAAAGACAAATACAGAGAATGAAGAAATGAGCCTAACAATGCGATGCAGCCAACTCCGGTAGCCGTCACGCATCCTGCTTGCGCAGGCTGCGCGCCGTCTCCCTCCGTGGCTGATCTTGGGCGTTAGGCAGAAAGAAACAATGAAACGCGTTATCATTGGACTCCTGTTCGGATTCCTCTTCCTGAGTTCGGGGTGCGTGACTCGACATGCTTCGTCGTCGAAGCCCACGTCCCTGCAGATTACTTCC
>JAUVVA010000160.1 GCA_030604905.1 Verrucomicrobiota bacterium
CGGCTGCGCCGCCCCCACCGAGGACGTCGTCATCACCAACTGCGTGATCCGCAGCCACTGCAACGCCATCAAGCTCGGCACCGAGTCCAACGGCGGCTTCCGCAACATCGTCGTCTCCAACTGCGTAGTCGCGCCCTCGCGCCACCCCACCCACCTGCACGGCTTTCCCGGCGGCATCTGCGGCATCGCGCTCGAGATCGTCGACGGCGGCACGCTCGACGGCGTGATCGTCTCCCATGTCCGCATCGACGGGCCGAAGGTGCCGGTCTTCATCCGCCTCGGCGATCGCGCCCGACCCTTCCTCGCCGGCCAGCCGCGCCCGTCGGTCGGCCGCGTGCGCAACATCCGCCTCTCCCACCTCGACGGCGCGCACCACTCCACCCACGGCTGCGTCTTCGCCGGACTGCCGGACCACCCCTTGGAAAACATTTCGCTCACCGACTCCCGTTTCGAATTCGTCGGCGGCTGCGAAAACCGGCCCGATCCCGTCCGCATGCCCGAAAAAGCCGGCGACTACCCCGAGGCCACGATGTTCGGCGAGGCCCCCGCCTACGGACTGTTTATCCGCCACGCCGTCGGCGTGCGCCTGGAGCGGGTCGATCTCGTCGCCCGGCAGAGCGACGCCCGTCCGCCCCTCGTCCTCGAAGACGTGCTCCTCGCCCAATGAACGGCCACGCCTCCGCCGGCCGCCGCCGCTTCCTCGCCCAGGCCAGCGCCGCGCTTGGCGCGCTGACCTTGCGCGTCCCCGCCTCCGCCGCTTCGCTCGATGGCACACCCGCGAGCGCCTCCGCCGCGCCCTCCGCCGCCCGCCCCATGAACGTCATCTATATCCACTGCCACGACGCCGGCCGCTACCTCTCGCCCTACGGCCATCCCGTGCCCACGCCCGCGCTCGCCGATTTCGCGCGCCAGGCCCTCACCGCCCGCCAGGCCCATTGCGCCGCGCCCACCTGCTCCGCCAGCCGCTCCGCCCTCCTCACCGGCCAGACGCCCCACCAGTGCGGCATGAACGGCCTCGCCCACCGCGGCTTCGCCCTCAAGGACGAGCGTCAACACCTCGCCGCCTACCTCGCCGACCATGGCTTCGAGACCACCCTCGCCGGCATCCAGCACGAGTGGGCCTTCAACGGCCCCGCCCCCTGCTACACCACGCTCCTCGACCACGGCTTCCCCTACGACCGCGAGGACCCCGTGAGCGACCTGCGCATCGCGCAAAAAGCCGCCGCCTACCTCCGCGAGCGCAAAGACAAACGCCCGCTCTTCCTCGCCTGCGGCTTCTACTACCCGCACCGCATTCACCCCAAGCCCGACCCGCGCTTCGACCCGGCGCACATCACCCCGCCCCCCGGCCTGCCCGACACGCCCGTGGTCCGCGCCGACCTCGCCGGCCAGCTCACCGCCTCCGAGTGGATGGACCGCGCCTTCGCCGAGCTCTGGGCCGCCATCCGCGAGACCGGTCTCGACCGCGACTCGCTCATCTTCTTCACCACCGACCACGGCATCCCCTACCCCGGCGCGAAGTGTAATCTCAACGACGCCGGCACCGGCGTCGCCCTCCTGCTCAAGGCCCCCGGCCTCGCCCGCCCCGGCGCCGCCAGCGACGCGCTCATCTCGCAGATCGATCTCTACGCCACCGCCTGCGACTACGCCGGCGTGCCCCTTCCCGCCTGGAACCAGGGCCGCTCGCTGCGTCCGCTGCTCGAGAGCCCGGTCGATCTCCCCGGCCGCGACGCCGTGTATTCGGAAGTCACCTACCACGCCGCCTACGAGCCCAAGCGCTCCGTCCGCACCCGCCGCCACCGCTACGTGCGCAACTGGCTCGCCGACGGAGGCCCCGCCCCGCTCTCCAACATCGACCCCGGCCCCACCAAGACCTGGATGATCGGCGAAAAAGTCCTCCCGCGGATCCCGGTGACCGAGGAACTCTACGACCTGCTGGCCGACCCCGCGGAACGCGCCAATCTCGCCGCCGACCCCGCGCACGCCGCCACCCTCGCCGAGCTGCGCGCGCGTCTCGACGCGTGGATGCACGAGACGGAAGACCCGCTGCTCGCCGGCCACGTCCCCGCCCCGCCCGGCGCCCGCATCGACCCGCGGGTCTGATCCGCGCTCCAAGGCCAAACCGGAGGCATGGGGCTCCCGCCCCATGCCCAATCCGACGGGGCGGGAGCCCCGTCGCTCCTAAGCCGTAACTATTCAGTCGAAGGCGGAGTAGCGGGGGGAGATGGCGAGTGCATTTCAGAGGCGCGCGACCAAGGAATACCCGGAGGGTATTTCGCTGGGAGCAAGCCACTGAAAGGCGCCGCCAGATCACCTCGATACGACCCTCTCGACCGAATAGTTGCGGCTAAGCGCCCGCTCAGCGCGCCTCCACCAAGCTGACTTTGCGCAGCTCGAAGCGATTCACGTTACCCACCGCGAAGGTCAACCAGACCAGGTCCAGATCCTTCGGCAGTTCCAGGGCGCCATCCCCGTTGAAGGTGAACTCGTAGGAGAACGTGGACCACTCCTCGGTCACGTCAAAATGCGTGATCGGCAGCCCGCCCACCGTGTTGTGATTGCCGTCGGGCAGACGCGCTCCCTTGCCGAAGCGCACGTTCACCGTTCCCCTCGCTCCGATGCCGGAGGTGCGGGCATCAAAGCTCAACAAATACGCCTGCCCCGGCGAAAGGCTCGTCACCCGCTGCCACAGGCGCACGTCCGCGGGCACGCCGCGGCCGCCTTTCCGCAGACCGCTCACGTCGAGCGAAAGCGCCCCGCCCCTGACGACGATCACCGCGTCTTTTTGTGAAGGCTGCAGCAAGCCCTCCGGGGAATTCACGTTCCAGAAACGATGCCCGTCGGCGAACTCGCCGTTGCGCAAATGCTCGGCGACGAGGGTGGAGGCGGACAATAACAGGGCGGCGCACAGGCCGAAGAGATGGAGAGACAGCGACTTCATGGGTTGCACGGGAGTTGGGGTTTGTCCGGGTCGATCTTGAACGGACCACCTGGGACGCGCCTACTCTCGTCAGCCGTCCCGTGCTCCGCCACCATCCCGCTTCTTTAGCGTAAAGCCCCCCGCGCGTTTCCTCGTCTCTCCACTCAACGCAGGCTGCCGAGATCCCCCCCATGAGACGTCGAGTCCCCCTGTTCGCCGCCGCCTTCGTCTCCGCCCTCCTCGCCGCTCCCGCCCCGCGCGCCGAGGAGATCCCCGCCTTCGCGCGGCCGGACTACGTCGCCACCACCGAGCTGCCCTCGCTCGACGAATCCTTGATCCGCGAGACCCTCCACGTCGCCGGCCCCGCCCCCGGGGCTGCCCGTCCCTCCGGGCCGCGTGACGGCTCGGCCGCCCGCCCCTTCGCCACGATCATGGAGTCCCGCGAGGCTCTCCACGCCCGCCTCCGCGCCGGCACGCCCGTGCGCCTCCGCATCGGCCCCGGCGTCTACCGCGAGGATCTGCGCCAACTCGTCAACTTCCGCCCCGAGGACGGCGACAAGGTTCGCGACACCCTGCTGGTCATCGAGGGCTCGGCTCCCGGCGCCGTCGTCATCTCCGGCTCCGTCGAACGCACCGCCGAGCACGATTTCGCCCTTTCCACCTGGCGCCCCGTGCCCGGCCACTCCGACCTGCTCGTCCGCGACTGGCCCTTCGAGGGCCACGTCGACCCCGGCCCGTGGATCGACAGCTACGGCCACGCCCTCCTTCCCGGCCTCATGCAGCGCTCGGAGATGATCTGGCTCGATGGCCGGCCACTCCGCCAGGTCCTCGTCGAGGTCTACCGCTGGGACGACCCCGATGGCCCCCGCGGCTACGCCGACCGCGGCACCGGCCAGGGCGGCGATCCCAACAACAAACCCGGACGGCTGCTCTTCCACCGCGTCCTCGCCTCCGATCCGGCCTCCCTCGCCTCCCTCCTCGATCCCGGCAGCTTCGCCGTCTTCACCGATCCCGCCTCGCCCGAGACGCTCCGGGGCAAGGCCTTCCTCCGCCTCCCCGCCGGCGTCTCCGCCGCCTCCGTGCGCAAGCTCGAGGTCGGCCTCTGGAAAGGCCGTCCCTGGAGCCCCCTCCTCGTCGTCCGCGGCAAGCACAACTTCGTCCTCCGCAACCTCTCCTTCACCCACGCCACCACCGGTCCGCTCGCCTCCGCCGTGGCCATCAACGGCGCCCAAAACTTCCTCGTCGAGGACTGCGACTTCTCCCACAACGTCGCCTCCGGCCTCAGCGTCAATCGCTCCGGCGTCGGCATCCTCCGCCGCCTCGTCGCCGATCACAACGGCGCCAACGGCATCGGCCTCGGGGAAGGCTCCAGCCAGATCCTCGTCGAGAACTGCAGCACCTCCTTCAACAACGTCCGCGGCGGCTGGTCGGCCTGGACCGCCTGGCACGCCTCCGGCAGCAAGCACGGCGGCGTGAGCAACCTCACCTTCCGCCGCCACATATCCATCGGCAACTACGCGAACGGCCTTTGGTTCGACGTCTATTGCCGCGACATCCTCGTCGAGGACTCCTTCTTCCTCGGCAACCTCCGCATGGGCTTGATGTTCGAGCTCACCCGCCCCCGCGGCGGCCCTCAGGTGCTGCGCAACTCCATCGCCGCCTTCAACGACAACGCCGGCGTCTACCTCAGCATGGCCGCCAACTCCGGCGTCATCCGCTCCCTCCTCGTCGGCAACGGCGGCGGCCCCGGCAACGTCGAGGGCGAGACCCACCACGCCCAGCTCCTCTACAAGGTCACGCCCCACCCCCAGGGCCCCCGCTCCGCCGCCGATTGGCAGTCGGTCGTCGTCCGGGGCAACCTGCTCGCCTCCGCCGACCCCGCCTCCCGCCTCGTCGACGTGCTCCAGCGCCGGGCCGACCCCGCCGCCCAGTTCCCCTGGGTCCTCGCGGTGCTCGACAGCTCGGCCAACACCTACTGGACGCCCGCCGCTCCCGCCAAGGTCTTCCGCCACCCCGACGGCCACTACACCGACCTCGCCGGCTGGCGCGCGCTCCTCGAAGAGCACGGCGCGCCCGGGCTCCGCGACGCGGACTCCCTCTGGGCCGAGCCCGGCCTCGATCCGGACCGCCGCCGGGAATTCACCCCCGCCTCCACGTCCGCCGTGAGCGCCCTCGCCCGCACGCTCGGCGCCCCGCTCCCCGCCGAGAAGATCGCCGAATACTGGCGCCGCGTCGACACCGGCTACTACGCCCCGCCCCACCTCGTGCTGCGTCGCAACTACGACTGAGCGTTTAGACCCACGAGCCTCCGGCCCGTCTTTAGCGTAAAGACGGGCCGTCTTTGCCACCCGCTCGGCCTTCGCCGAACTTTTTAGCCAAAACCCCGCCCCCACATGCGCCGCCCCATGCCCCCTTTCCGCCCCGCCCGGCGCCCCGCCGGTTTCACCCTCATCGAGTTGCTCACCGTCATCGCGATCATCGGCATCCTCGCCGCGATCATCATCCCCGTGGTCGGCAAGGTCCGCCAATCGGCCCGAAACGCCCAGTGCCAGAGCAACGTTCGCCAGATGGCCCAGGCCCTGGTGATGATCGCCAACGAATACCGGGGCCTCATCCCCGCGCCAAACAGCGCCAACAACCGCACGAACTACAACCTGCCGCCTTCGGCAGACCCGCGCTGGCAGGCGGTCCTGGTGCCCTACCTCTCGCCCGGCCGTCATTTGACGGGCTGGACCAGCCCCGGGCCGGTGGAATTGCTCGGCAGCGCGTTCACCTGCCCGAGCGCCAACGACGACAACACCACGAACGGAAACTTCATCTACGCGATCAACGCCCACCTTCCCGCCGAAGGCCGGGCCTACGGCACGCCCGCCGTTTCCGACGACAACAGCAACGCCACGCGCAAGAACATCCACCGCGTCGCCAATCCCGCCCGGACGGTCGTCATTCTCGACTGCCAAAACGTGGGCTTCACCTTCAATTCCTACACCACCCGTTATCAACTCACGGCTGAACGTCACGGAGGCCGCTACAACCTCGCCTACGCCGATGGCCACGTCGGCTTCATGACCCTGGCCGAATACGAAAACTTCGCCGCCGGCTACACCGGAAGCGCGGAGCACAGCGCCGCCTTCAACCGCACCTTCCGCGGATACTGAAGCCCGGGAAAACCGAGACCCGGCTCGACCGGCGGCTTGACCAGGCGCGTCGCACGCCGGCGCGAGGACTCGATCTTCGACCGGCGACTTTTTAACCTGCGTCGACTCGTCCTCCTTCCTCCGCGGCTCCCGCCGCCATCGCCGCCTCGACGTTGACGGGAACCCCGGGATGCCCCGTCCTTCAGCCGTGCCCCCGCCTCGCCCCGCCAAGGCCGCCCCAGCCAAGCCCAAGGTCTCGCTCAAGGACATCGCCGCCGCCGCCGGCGTTTCCACGATGGCCGTCTCCTTCGCGCTGCGAAACAGCGACCAGGTCTCCGAGGCCACGAAGAAAAAGGTCGCCCGCATCGCCAAGAAACTCGGCTACCGCCCCGACCCCGAGGTCGCCCGCTACATGAACTACCTCCGGCGTGGGCGCCCCTCCGGCGTTTTCCACTCCACCATCGGTTTCCTCAATTTCCAAAACAACCCCCGCGCCTTCCACGGCGGCGGTTTTTTCACGCCCTTCCTCCGCGGCGTGCGGGCGCGCGCCGAGGACACCGGCTACGCCGTCGAGGAATTCTGGGCCGGCGATCCCGCCATCAAGCCCGGTCGCCTAAAAGGCATCCTCCAGGCCCGCGGCATCGACAGCATCATCATCCCGCCCCTGCCCGGCGACAGCGTCCACCTCGCCCTCGACTGCTCGGAGTTTTTCGGCGTCACCATCGCCTTCACCCTCGAGGAGCCACGCCTCCCCCGCGTCTCGCACGACCACGCCGAGGGCGTCCGCCTCGCCCTCGACGAAGCCCGCGCCCTCGGCTACCGCCGCCCCGGCTTCGTCTGCACCGAGCGCTCCGACGCCCGCGTCCGCCACCACTGGACCGGCGGCTTCGTCGGCCGCGATCTCCACCTCTCGCCCGACGACCAGATCCCGCCCCTCGTGCTTCCCGCGCTCGACGCCCCCGCGCTCGACGCCTGGTTAAAAAAACACCGCCCCGACGTCGTCCTGAGTCCGCACCCCGAGCTTCTCGCGCTGCTCGAGAAACGCGGTCACCGCATCCCGCGCGATCTCGGTTTCATCATTCTCGACCACGCCGCCGGCGACCCCTCCTGGGCGGGCGTCGATCAGCAGGTGGCCTATCTCGGCCGCACCGCCGTGGACGTGCTCATCGCCCAGCGCAACCGCAACGAGCCCGGCGAGCCCGACCACGCCCGCACCATCCTCATCGCCGGCACCTGGCGCCCCGGCAACACCGTCCGCAAAGTGTAAGTGTGGCCTAGGCGCCGGCCTACTTCGTCCTCATCCCTCGTCCTCAGATCCGGTCATTGGTCCTTGGTCATTGGTCATTGGTCATTCGTCATTCGTCATTCGTCATTGGTCATTCGTCATTCGTCATTGGTCATTCGTCATTGGTCCTTGGTCATTGGTCCTTGGTCATTGGTCCTTGGTCATTGGTCCTTGGTCATTGGTCATTGGTCATTCTCCCCCCTCTCCCTTCCCCATGCTTCGCCCCGCCCTCTCCCTTCTCGCCCTCGCCTCGCTCGCCGTGTCCACCGCTTTTTCCACCCAACCAATCCGCTCCGTCGCCACCGACCAGCCCGTGGTCGCCCTCACCTTCGACGACGGCCCGCACGAGACGCGCACCGCCCGCCTGCTCGAACTCTTCGCGCGCGAGAACGTCCGCGTCACCTTCTTCGAGATCGGGCGCAACGTCGCCAAACACCCCGAGCTCGCTCGCGCCGTCGTCGCCGCCGGCCACGAGATCGGCAACCACTCCCAGACCCACGCCAACCTGGCCAAACTCGCCGACCTCGCCGCCGTGCGCGCCGAGCTCGTCGAATCGCAGACCATCATCCGCGAG